>DATHPK010000143.1:0-4429 GCA_035483935.1 Acidimicrobiales bacterium | reverse complement strand
CAACATCAGCGACCTGGTCGGCTTCCTGGAGGACGCGCACCGCCGCGGCATCCGCGTCATCGCCGACCTCGTGATGAACCACACCAGTGACGAGCACCCGTGGTTCAAGGAGTCGCGCTCGTCGCGGGACAACGCCAAGGCGGACTGGTACGTCTGGAACGACGACGACCAGAAGTGGCCCGACGCCCGCGTTGTGTTCACCGACGTCGAGCGTTCCAACTGGACCTGGGACGACAACCGGCAGCAGTACTACTGGCACCGCTTCTACCACCACCAGCCGGATCTCAACTACGACAACCCCGAAGTGGCCGACACGATGATCGACCTCGTGCGGTTCTGGCTCGACCTCGGATTCGACGGGTTCCGACTGGACGCCGTGCCGTACCTCTACCAGCGCGACGGCACGAGCGGCGAGCACCTCCCCGAGACGCACGCTTTCATCAAGCGCATCCGCAAGCAGTTCGACGCCGACTACCCCGGCCGCATCCTGCTGGCCGAGGCGAACGGCTGGCCGAGCGACGTGGCCGACTACTTCGGCGATGGCGACGAGTGCCACCTCTGCTTCCACTTCCCGTTGATGCCCCGGTTGTTCATGGCGGTGCGACGCGAGCAGCGGTACCCGATCACCGAGATCCTGGCTCAGACCCCCGTCATCGATGACGGCAGCCAGTGGGCCATCTTCCTGCGCAACCACGACGAGCTCACGCTCGAGCAGGTCAGCGAGGAGGAGCGCGACTACCTGATCGCGGAGTACGCCAAGGACCCCCGGATGAAGCGTCACATGGGTATCGGTCGCCGGCTGGCGCCGCTGCTCGACAACGACCGGCGGACGGCCGAGCTCCTGTATGCGCTCATCCTGTCGCTCCCCGGCAGCCCGGTCATCTACTACGGCGACGAGCTGCTGTTGGGCGACAACATCTATCTCGGCGACCGGGACTCGGTGCGCACGCCCATGCAGTGGTCGCCCGACCGCAACGGCGGCTTCTCGCAGGCGGACTTCGCCCAGCTCTACCTGCCGCCGTTGATGGACCCGGTGTACGGCTTCACCGCGTTGAACGTGGAGGCGCAGCTGCGCAACCAAGGCTCCTTTCTCCACTGGCTGCGGCGCCTGTTGACCGAGCGGCGGGCCCTCCCCGTGATGGGCGTCGGCGAGATGGAGGTGCTGCCCTGCGCCAACCCCTCCGTGCTGGCGTATGTGCGATCCGGCGAAGTGGCGGACATCCTCACCACGCCGCCGGCGAAGGGGCCGGCGGTCTCGGTCGACCAGTCGATCGACGAGCTCGACTGGGGCCGCTCGGCCGTGCTGGCCCGGACGGTCCCTGCCGGCAACGAGAGCGAGGCCGACGAGGTCGTCCGCCGGCACCAGGCCGTCCTGTGCGTGCACAACCTCAGCCGCTTCGCCCAGCCGGCGGAGCTGGCGCTGGCCAAGTGGGCGGGTTCCACCCCCTTCGAGGTGCTCGGACGTGTGCCCTTCCCGATCATCAGCGAGGAGCCGTACACGATCACGCTCCCGCCCTACGGTTTCCTGTGGTTCGATCTGGTGCCCGAGGAGAGACCGGTACAGGAATGACGCAAGAGCGCGACCAGGCCCTGCGCACGCTCACCGAGGCGTGGTTGGAACTCCGCCAGGTCGCGCCGCAGCCGGCACCGCTCATCGTGCGCGCGGAGGTCCTACGCGCCGGCCGCCCCGGGCTGCTCGACATCGTGGCGGACGTCGGCGGCCGGCTGGCCCACCTCGTCGTCGGCCTGCGTGGGGTGGCCGACGAGCAGCACTTCCTGCGCGCGGGGGAGGAGGCCGCCCTCGGCCTGTTCGACGACGACGCCGGCCTCGCCGTATGCACCGATGCGCTACGCGACGCACAACTGGGGCCACTGTTGCTTGCCACCGTCCGTGGCGTGGAGCCCCGGCCGGGCCCTGTCGGGGTGCTGCGCGACGACGCGGACGCCACCGTCCTCGACTGCGGCGACCGGGGCGACCTCCTGGTCTTCCCGTGGCTCTCCGACGCGCCGCGACCCGACGTCGACTTCATGATCGGGATCGAGGCGGCCGGCTTCAACCACGTGGCCGCGCCGCTCGTGCGATGGGTGTGGGAGGGCCGTGACCTCGGCGTCGTGCAAGAGCCGTTGGCCGATCGTTCCGGAGGTTGGGCCCTGGCGCTGACGTCGTTGCGCGACTTCTACGCGTCCGGCGGCACCCCCGAGGCGGCCGGCGGCGACTTCGGCAGCGAGGCGCGCGCACTCGGCGTGATGACGGCGCGCCTTCATCTCGCCTTGGACCGGGCCTTCCTGCGCCACCACGAGCAGGTGGTCGATTGGGTGGACGAGGCCGAGGCGGCGATCGCCGCCGCGGACGCGACGCTGTTGGAGGCGCCGGGCGTGGCCGACCTCGTCAAGTGGCTCCGCGAGGCCGACGTCCGCCTGCCGGTGTTGCGGACCCACGGCGACCTGCAACTCGAACGGACGGCGCGGACGGACCAGGGCTGGGTGCTGTGCGACTGCCGCCCGGGCGGCGTGTTGGCGGGTGAGACCGCGCCGGGACGCCGGACCCCGCTGGCCGACGTGGCCGACATGCTGTGGTCGTTCCACCGGGCGAGCGTCACCGCGGCGGCCGAACGCGACCCGGCCGGACGGCTCGGGCTCGAGTCGCTCGGCCACGCGTGGGAGGCGCGGAACCGCCGCGCCTTCATGACCGGCTACCTCAGCGTGCCCGGCATCGGCGGGCTGGTGGGTCCCGACCGCGACCTGATCCGCCGACTCGTGTCGTTCCTCGAACTGGCGCGCTCGGTGCGCGAGCTGGCGGACTGAACCGCGCCGTTCGAATCGGAGAACACTCCCGTTCCAGACGGCGGACATGCCCCGAATCACGGGGCGCTGCTCGGTAGCCTTTCTGAGCGATCTCCGCTGGGGAAGGAGACGGGTCTCAGACCGTATGGCAGTAGCCGGGCAGAGTACGACACTCGAAGACCGGGCGTATCCGCCGAGCGCACGCGACGATGGACCCGATCGCGGCCGCGCCGTGGCCTGGACCGTCGCTGCTGTGGTGATCGTCGAGTGTCTCTACGCACTGTGGACGGCGTCGCGTAGCTTCTTCTGGCAGGACGACTTCATCGATCTGCAGGCCCTGCGACAACTCGGGCTCGGCGGGCGCCTCCTGGAGCAGCCGGTCTTCGGGCACTTCATCCCGGGATTCACCCTCGTGGACTACCTGGTGTCGTTGCAGGATCCGTATCAATGGTGGCCGATCGTCCTCGCCGACGTGGCCTTGTTCGGGCTGTCGCTCTTCCTCCTCCACCGGCTCCTGGTGAGTTTGTTCGGTCCGACGTGGCTGGGTGTGGCGTTGGTGGGGCTCGCGGGGGCGTCGTTCAGCCTGGTCCCGTCCCTCGTGTGGTGGGCGACGGCGCTCGAGTACCTCGTGGCGATCCCCGCGTCGCTCCTCGCCTGCATCTTCCACGTCCGGTACCTCCGTTCGGGGCGGGTGCGCGACGCCGTCGTCGGTGGCATCGCCCTCGCGGTGGGGTTTGCGTTCTACGACGGCCTCTTCGTGTCCGTCTTGTTCATCGTCCTGATGACGGTCCTGTTCTGGCCGGCGGCGCCCGGTCTGCAGGGCCTCACCCGGACCCTCGGCGCGCACGGGCGGGCGTGGGTCTGTTACGGCGTCCCCGTCGTACTCGAGGTGGGCTGGCGCTTCGCCCATCACGGGCAATACATCACGGGGGGCTCGGCCTCCGCCGGCCAGACGCTTGGCTTCATCGGGTTGTCCTGGACCCAGACCTTTGTGCCGCTCGTCTTCGGCGTGGACCCGTGGCTCCTCCCGGCCCACGCGGACAGGATCCTGGTCGGCCTCGCCGGTGAGATCCTCTTCGGCGCCTTCGTCGTCTGGACCGTCCTGAGGAGGAGGTCGGCCTGGCGCGCCTGGGTACTCGTCGGGACGACCTTCCTCGTGAGCATGGCGCTCGTCGGCGTCACGCGTGCGGGCACCTACGGCCCCGGAGACGCCAGCGACGTGAAGTACGTCGCCCTCGACGCCTTCTTTCTCATGATCGCGATCGGATTCGCCGTGTTGCCGCTCCGTCCGCTGGCCACGGGTGCGCCGGCCGTGACGGCCCGATCGGCGCCCGCCGGCAACGAGAGTCGGCCGCCCGGGCGCGTCGCACAGCCGGCCTGGTTCCGA
This sequence comes from Acidimicrobiales bacterium, assembly GCA_035483935.1. Lineage (GTDB taxonomy): Bacteria > Actinomycetota > Acidimicrobiia > Acidimicrobiales > RAAP-2 > Bog-473. The sequence goes on along the minus strand of DATHPK010000143.1, from coordinate 258 downwards.
CCGGTCCTCGTGGCCGCGTTGGCCGTCGTCGTCCTCGTCTACGGGATGGCGCTGGTCTTCGACCAGGACCGGGACTCGGAGTCCGCGGGATCGCAGGGCTCGCACCGCTTCTTCGCGGCGTTCGCCACGTCCTGGGCGGCCAACGCGTCCCAGGCGAGCCGCGCCTTCCTCTGGGACACCGAGATCAACCCGAGCATCGTGACGCGGACGTTCTTCCCGTACGACACGGCGTCGGTCACCGTAGGTCGGCTGCATCCC
>DATHPK010000142.1:0-10757 GCA_035483935.1 Acidimicrobiales bacterium | reverse complement strand
ACCGCACGGGCCTGGCGCGGGTCCGCCTGCACCGTCGGCGACCTCGGCCGCCTCGATAACGACGGCTTCCTCTACCTGACCGGCCGCCGTCACGACCTCATCATCAGCGGCGGCGTCAACGTGTACCCGGCCGAGGTCGAGAACGTGCTCGCCGCCGCCCCGGGCGTCCGTGAGGTGGCGGTCTTCGGGCTTCCCGACGAGCAGTGGGGCCAACGTGTCTGCGCCGCCTACGTCGCCGACGCCGCCTCCCCGTCGGCCACCCACGTCGAGGAAGCTCTCCGGGCCCTCGCCGCCGACCGCCTCGCCCCGTACAAGCGCCCCAAGGAGTACGTGGCCACCCGTGACCTGCCCCACACCGCCACCGGCAAGCTGATGCGAAGGGCCGTCCCCGAGCACCTGGGCCTCACCCGCAAGCCCGCCGGCTGACAAAGGACAGTCACGGGCGGGTAAGACTGGGACATGCCCTTCGCCACCACCAACCCCGCTACCGGGAAGGTCGAGAAGGAGTTCCCGACCATGTCCCCGGCGGAGGTCGACGCGCTCCTGGACCAGGCCGTCGAGGCCTTCGCCGAGTACCGCCGCACCACCTACGAACAGCGAGCCCGCCACCTCATCACCGCCGCCGAGCTCCTCGAGGGAGAGGTCCCCGACGTCGCCCGGATCCTCACGACAGAAATGGGAAAGACCTTCGCCGCAGCCAAGGCGGAGGTCTCCAAGTGCGCCGTCGCCCTCCGGTGGTTCGCCGACAACGCCGAACGCCTGCTCACCGACGAACAGATCCCCACCAAGGCGACCAAGAGCTACGTCCACTACCAGCCGATCGGCCCCGTCCTCGCGGTCATGCCGTGGAACTTCCCGATGTGGCAGGTGATCCGCTTCGCCGCCCCTGCCCTCATGGTCGGCAACGTCGGCCTGCTCAAGCATGCGTCGAACGTTCCCCAGACCGCCCTTGCGATCGAGGACCTGTTCCGCCGGGCCGGCCTCCCCAAGGGCGTCTTCACCAACCTCTTCGTCGAGTCCAAGGACGTCGCCGACCTCATACACGACCCGCGCGTCGCCGCCGTCACCATCACGGGCAGCGAGCGCGCCGGCAAGTCCGTGGCCGCCGCCGCCGGAGACGCCCTCAAGAAGAGCGTCCTCGAGCTCGGCGGGTCCGACCCGTTCCTCGTGCTGCCGTCGGCCGACCTCGATGCGGCCGTGCGCACCGCCGTCACCGCACGCGTCCAGAACAACGGGCAGTCCTGCATCGCCGCCAAGCGCTTCATCGTCCACGACGCCATCGCCGACGAGTTCCTCGCCCGCTTCACCGCGGCGATGGACGCGCTGGTGGTCGGCGACCCGTTCGACTCCGCCACCGACGTCGGCCCCATCGTCACCGAGGCCCAGCGCGACGAGCTCGTCAGCCAGGTCGAGACGGCCCGCGCCGAGGGCGCCGACGTCCACGCCGCGCCCAACACGCCGTCGGGCGACGGCTGGTACTTCCCACCTACGGTGATCAGCAACGTCACCGTCGACATGCCGGTGGCGAAGGTGGAGATCTTCGGTCCGGTGGCGCTCGTGCTGCGCGTGCCCGACCTCGATACCGCCATCGCCGCCGCCAACGCGACCCCCTTCGGCCTCGGCTCGAGCGTGTGGACCGCCGACGGCGCCGAGATCGCCCGCTGCGTCGAGGAGATCGACGCCGGAGCCGTGTTCGTCAACGCCATGGTCGCCTCGACGCCCGAGCTCCCCTTCGGCGGCGTGAAGACGTCGGGCTACGGCCGTGAGCTGTCCGAGCTCGGACTGAAGGAGTTCACCAACCAGAAGACGGTATGGATCGGCTGACGCCACCACCGCCTGCGTCCGCCGGACCCCCGCCTGCGGTGTCCCTATGAGCGGCCCGATCACCTACCTCGACCACGCCGCCACCACCTCTCTGCGGCCCGAGGTGGCCGCGGCCATGGCGTCGGTCCACGAGCGGCTTCTCGGTAACCCAACCGGGAGCCACCCGCCCGCCCAACGCGCCCGCGCCATCCTCGAGGACGCCCGCGACGAGGTCGCCGCCTTCCTCGGCCGCGACTCCGGTGAGATCGTCTTCACGTCGGGCGGCACCGAGGCCGCCAACCTCGCCGTCCTCGGCACCGCGGAGGCCGCCTTCCGCGCCAGGGGCGAGGCCGTCTTGCTCGCGTCGGCCGTCGAACACCCCGCCGTGCGCGAGTCGGCGAAGGCAGCCGGTCGTCTCGGCGTCGACGTCCGGGAGTTGCCGGTGGACCGCGCCGGCGTGATCGACCGCGACGCGCTCGACCGCACGCTCTCCTCGCGCTGCACCCTGGTGGCGGTCATGACGGCCAACAACGAGACCGGCGTCGTCCAGCCCTTGGCCGACGTCGTCGAGTCGGTCCGCCGCCTTGCACCGGACGCCTACGTGTTCACCGACGCGGTGCAGGCCGCGCCCTTCCTGGACCTCGCCGAGGTGGGGGTCGGCGTCGACATGGTGGGCCTGAGCGCGCACAAGTGCGGCGGCCCGGTCGGCACCGGTGCGTTGGCCGTGAGCTCCCGGGTCGAGCTCTCGCCCCGCCTCTACGGCGGCGGGCAGGAGCGCGAGCGCCGCAGCGGGACGCCCGACGTCGCCGGCGCGGTCGGGATGGCCACCGCGCTCCAGCTGGTGACCAAGGACCGAGCCGCCGCCGGCGTCCGCGTCGCAGAGTTGCGGGACCGTCTGGCGGAAGGGCTGCAGGCCGCCGTGCCCTGGTTGCACCGGACCGTGGCGGCCGGTGTCCAGGTGCTGCCCGGGCATCTTCACGTCTGCCTGCCCGGCGTCGACCGGGAGGAGTTGCTCGTGGCGCTCGGCGCCGAGGGGGTCTGCGTGTCCGGTGGCTCCTCGTGTGCCAGCGGCGCCCTCGAGCCGAGCCACGTCCTCGCCGCCATGGGCGTGGAGCCGGATCTGGCCGTCGGGGCGGTGCGGTTCTCCCTGGGCTACGACACGACCGCCGAGGACATCGAGCGAACGCTTGCCGTGGTGCCCCGGGTGGCGGCCTCGCTGCGCCGGGCCGTCTGATCTGTTTGGCACACTGTGCCTATGCGGGTGCTCGTTGCGATGTCGGGGGGAGTCGACTCGTCGGTCGCGGCCGCGCTGCTGGTCGAGCAGGGCCATCAGGTCGTGGGCGCCACACTCAAGCTCTGGGGGGGCGTGTCGGACTCGGGCTGCTGCTCCGTCGCCGACGTGGAGGACGCCCGGCGGGTGGCGCAGCAGTTGGGTATCGAGCATCACGTCTTCAACATGACCGAGGACTTCGACCGTAAGGTCGTGACGCCGTACGTCGGGGCGCACGCAGCCGGTCGGACGCCCAACCCCTGTATCGAGTGCAACCGGACGGTGAAGTTCGATCTCCTGCTGCACCGCTCGACGCGGCTCGGCTTCGACCGGTTGGCCACGGGCCACCACGCCCGGGTTTCCTCGCCGGCTGTGGGCGGGTCGCTCTCGCTGCGCCGGGGCGTGGACGGCGCCAAGGATCAGTCCTACGTGCTGTCGATGCTGGGCCAGCACGAGCTGGCCCGTGTCCTCTTCCCCGTCGGGGAGATGACCAAGGACGAGGTGCGGGCGCACGCGCGCCGCCTCGGCCTGCGGACGGCGATGAAGCCCGACAGCCAGGACGTGTGCTTCATCGGTCGTGTTCAGGGCCGGGAGGGTTTTTTGGCCGGTCGGCTGGATCTGCACCCCGGCGAGGTCGTCGATGCCGACGGCAACGCGGCGGGCACCGTCGACGCGGTGGAGCTCGTGACGGTCGGGCAGCGGCGGGGGATGGGCCACGGCGGTGACGGGAAACGGCGTTATGTGACGCACGTCGACATTGCGGCGCGGCGCGTCACCGTGGGCGGTCAGGACGCGGTCGCTCGCTCGTCCGTCTTTCTTTCCGGAGCGTCGATGACATGGGTGGACGGCCCGTTGCGCGGTGGAGCGCGGGCGGTGGCGCAGGTGAGCGCGCACGGACGACCGATTTTGTGCACCGTCGACGCCGACGAGGAACGGGGTGGGCTGGTGATCCGCTTCGACTCGGCCCAGCGGCCGGTCGCTCCCGGCCAGACCGTGGCCCTCTACGACGCCGACGATCCCGACGCCGTGGTGGGCGCGGGCATCGCTGCCTGACATGGCGGGGGACGGGAGCGGCGGCGGCGGCGTGGGCGGGGGCGGGGGCGGCAAGGGCGGGAAGGCGCCACGGGGGGCGGCGGCAAGGGCGAAGGAGCTGCGGGCCCAGATCCAGCACCACAACGAGCTGTACTACGCGCTCGGCGAGCCCGAGATCCCCGACGCCGAGTACGACCTCCTGATCGTCGAGCTGCGCCAGCTCGAAACGGACCACCCAGACCTGGCCACCCCCGACTCGCCGACGCAGACGGTGGGCGCTTCGGCGCCGACGGGGCTGTTCCAAGAGGTGCGCCACCGGGTCCCGATGATGAGCCTCGACAACGCGTTCTCCGAAGAGGAGCTGCGCGCCTGGTCCGAGCGGCTCCGGCGGGCATTGCCGGAGATCGACCTGTCGTCGCTCGCCTTCTCCACCGAGCCGAAGGTCGACGGCGTGGCCATGTCGTTGCTCTACGAGAAGGGAAAGTTCGTCCAGGCCGCCACGCGCGGCGACGGTGTCACCGGCGAGGACGTCACGGCGAACGTCGCCACCGTCGGCGACGTGCCACACCAGTTGGCCAAGGCCGGTGGGCCCTATCCCGATGCGCTCGAAGTGCGGGGTGAGATCTACATGCCCGTTGCCGAGTTCGACGCGATGAACAAGCGGCAGGCCGACGCCGGCGAACGGCTCTTCGTCAACCCGCGCAACTCGGCGGCCGGCGCGTTGCGTCAGAAGGACCCCGCCGTCACTGCGACGCGGCCGCTGCACTTCTGGGCCTACGCCGTCGGGTTCATCGAGGGGGCGCCGGCGAAGAGCAAGTGGCCCGCCACGACGCAGTCCGAGACGCTGGCGCAGCTGGCCAGAGCCGGTTTTCCCGTGAGCCCCGACGCCAGGCGGGTAGAGGGCATGGACGCGGTGGGGGCGCGGTGCCGCACGCTCGAGGCGGAACGGCACTCGCTCGCCTACGAGATCGACGGTGTGGTGTCCAAGGTGGACGACTTCGCCCTGCAGGCGCAGCTCGGTTCTACGTCACGGGCCCCCCGCTGGGCGATCGCATTCAAGTTCCCGCCCGAGGAGCGCACGACGAGGCTGCTCGACATCATGGTCTCCATCGGGCGGACCGGCCGGGCGACGCCGTTCGCCCGGCTCGAGCCCGTCTTCGTCGGAGGGTCGACCGTCGGCGTGGCGACGCTGCACAACGAGGACCAGGTCGCGGCCAAGGACGTGCGTCCCGGTGACCTCGTGATCGTGCGCAAGGCGGGCGACGTCATCCCCGAGGTCGTCGGTCCCGTCAAGGACGGTCCCGGCGTGCCGGCCCGGCGCAAGCCGAAGTGGAAGTTCCCGGCGAAGTGCCCGTCGTGCGGTGAGCCGCTGACCCGGTTGCCGGGCGAAAGCGACACGTTCTGCACGAACATCGACTGCCCGTCGCAGCGGGTGCAGCGGATCGTGCACTACGCGTCGCGGGGGGCGATGGACATCGAGAGCCTGGGCGAGGAACGCGTGTTCCAACTGGTCGGGGCGGGGCTCATCAACGACCCCCCGGATTTGTACGGCCTGACCGTCGAGCAGCTGGTGCGGCTGGAGCGCTTCGCCCAGATTTCGGCGAGCAACCTGGTGGCGGCGATCGAGGCGTCGAAGGCGCAGCCGTTGAGCCGGCTGCTGGTGGCGCTGGGGATCCGGCACCTGGGCCCGACCGGGGCGCGTGCGCTGGCCCGGGCGTTCGGGAGCCTCGAGGCGATCGAGGCGGCCGGGGTGGAGACGCTGGCCGCCGTGGACGGCGTGGGCGGTGTGATCGCGGCGAGCGTCGCCGAGTTCCTGACCCAGAACGGGCCCGTGATCGAGCGGCTGCGCGCGGCCGGGGTCAATACGGAGGAGCCGGGGGCCGCCGGGACGACGGGCGGCGGTGCGGGGGCGGCCGACGTCCCGGAGCAGACGCTGGCGGGCAAGACGGTGGTGGTCACCGGTGCGGTGCCGGGTTACACGCGGGAGGGGGCGGAGGAGGCGATCATGGCGCGGGGCGGCAAGTCGCCGGGCAGTGTGTCGAAGAAGACCTTCGTCCTCGTCGTCGGCGACGCGCCGGGCGCGAGCAAGACCAAGAAGGCCGAGGAGCTCGGCGTGCCGACGATGGACGCGGCGGGCTTCGACGCGTTGCTCGAGTCGGGCGCGCTGCCATGACGCGGTCGGAGTGGGGTGTCGGTCGATGGCGTGCTGGTGGGGGGGTGTCCACCGCAGTGGGGCGCGATGTCGGTAGCCTGAAACCCGCCCGATGCCCCTGATATCTGATTCCATCGGCCGGGTCCTTGGGAAGCGGTACCGGCTGCTCTCCGCTCTGGGCACCGGCGCTTCCGCCCATGTGTATCTGGCGGAGGACGTGTCGTTGCAGCGCCATGTCGCGGTCAAGGTGCTCCAGCCGGGCCTGGCCGCGGACGAGGCCTTCCTGAAGCGCTTCCGGGCCGAGGCGCGGTCGGTGGCGTCCTTGAACCATCCGCACGTGTTGCGCGTCTTCGACTGGGGCGAGGACAACGACGAGCCGTATCTGGTCCTGGAGTATCTCGGGGGCGGGTCGTTGCGCGACCTGTTGGACCGCGACGTGCGGCTGACGCACGCGCAGGCGGCGGTCTTGGGTGCGGACGTGGCGCAGGGGCTGGCGTACGCGCACGTGCGGGGGCTCGTGCACCGGGACGTGAAGCCGGCCAACCTGTTGTTCGACGAGGAGGGCCGGGTACGGATTGCGGACTTCGGCGTCGCTCGTGCTTTGGCGGAGGCGGCGTGGACCGAGCCGGCGGGGGCCATGGTGGGGACGGCTCGGTATATCTCGCCGGAGGCGGCGGAGGGTAAGTCCGTGGACGGGCGCGCCGACGTCTATTCCTTGGCGTTGGTGTTGTACGAGGCGGTGACGGGGACGGTGCCGTTCGTGACGGACACGACGATGGGGACGTTGGCGGCCCGGATCGGCCAGCCCTTGCCGCACGACCCGGCGCTCGGTCCGTTGGACGACGTGCTGGCGCGGGCGGCTGCTCCGGATGTGTCGGCTCGGTTGGACGCGGCGGGGTTGTCGGCCCGGTTGGGGGCGTTGGCGGCCGCGTTGCCCACGCCTGCACCGTTGCCTCTGGTGTTCCCGCATCTAGAGAAGTCGGCGCCGATCGCCGGGTTCCAGGCGCCGGGAGTGGGCGAACTGACCGACACCGGGGTGGCGGCTGCTGCGGCTGCGGCGGCGGCGGGTGCGGGTGCGGGCGGGACCACGGTGGTCGGGGGCGGGACGATGGTGGCGGCGGGTGCGCCGGTGGGTACGAAGGCCGGTCCCGGGGAGGTCTTCGACGCCGAGGCCTTCGGGCGCTCCAAGGGTGCCGGCGGGCCGATGCCGCCGGGGGCGGGCCCTACGGCGGCTGCGATGGCCTCGTCGAGAGGGCGCTGGTGGAAGAGGCGCCGGACCTGGGTGATCGCCGGGATCTGCTTGGCGGTCGTGCTGCTGGCGGCCGGGCTGGCGGTCGCGTTCGGGACGAACGTGCTGACGCCGTCGCACCCGACGCCGGCTTTGGCGAACCTGACGGTGGCCGAGGCCCGGACGTCGCTGTCGAAGGTGCACATGACGCTGGCAGAGGGGACGCCGATCAAGTCGATCACGGTGGGGTCGGGCGACATCGTGTCGCAGGACCCGAAGGCCGGTGTCTCGTCGAAGGAGGGGACGACGGTCACGGTCGTGGTCTCCGACGGCCCGCCCAATGTGACGGTGCCGAACCTGTCGGGCATGACGTGCCCGCAGGCGACCAACGCTCTGACGGCGGCGCACTTCAAGTCGGTGTGCGCACCCGGGGCGTACAACAACAGCGTGCAGGCGGGGGTGCTCGACATCTGGACCATCGGATCGACGCAAAACCCGACGAAGGCGCCGTACGGCTCGACGATCACCCTGGTGCCGTCACTGGGACACCAGCCGGCGACCGTCCCGCAGATCCCGCAGACCTACTCGTTCGCCCAAGCGCAGGCCGCGCTGCAGGCCGTCGGGCTGACGGCGACGCAGAACAACCAGTCGAGCACGACCGTGCCGAACGGGGACGTCATCGGTACGTCGCCGGCGAGCGGGGCGCAGGCGCCGTACGGCTCCGCGGTGACGGTCAACGTGTCGACGGGACCGCCGACGGTGCAGGTACCCAACGTCCAGGACGACACCGTGCAGCAGGCGACGAACGCGCTGCAGTCGGCCGGGTTGAGCGTGTCGGGCGTGTCGGGCAACCCGTCCAACAACGTGGTCGGGACCCAGCCGTCCATCGGCTCGACCGTGCCGACCGGTTCGGCCGTCCAGCTCTTCACGCACTGAGCGACGTCGCCGTCCCGTGGCCCTGCCGTTCGACCCGAGTTGTGACCTCTGCGAGGCGGCGCGGCTGTCCGAGTGGCACCACGAGGACGACGTGTGTTGGGTCGCCGACTGCGAGGTGTGCGGCGTGCCGATGGTGGTGTGGAAGCACCATGGGCCGGTCCCGCCCGACGAGGACGTCGAGCACATGCTGGCGCAGCTGACGCGGGTGGCGGACGCGCGCTTCGGGCCGGATGAATGGTCCGTAGACCGGGTGATGCGCCAGATCCCGAACCATTTCCATGCACACGGGCGGGACCCGAACTGGTGGTTCCGCCTGCGCGGCCTGCGCTGACGGCTCGTCACTGACGGCGCGGCCGGCCCGGGGAGGCGGGAAATTGCCCGCCGGTAGGGTGTCGCAAATGGAGGGAACGCCCGTCGAGCGGTCTGACGCGCTCCTCGACCCGGCGGCGGATCCCGGCGGGGCGGCGATGGGGACCCTGGGGGATGGGTCGGTCGACACCAACTGGTTCGTGCTGTTGCGCCGGCGCGTCACCGACCGGGCGGTACGGAGCCCCCGCTACCAGTGGTGGGCGCTGGTGGCGCTGTTGGCCGGGCTGCTGGCCCTCAACATCACCTTCACGGTGTTCGTCGTGGCGCTGCCCACGGTCAAGGCCGACTTCCACACCAACTTCTCCGTGCTGGCGTGGGCGTCGACGGGGCCTTTGCTCGCGTTCGGCGTGGCGGCACCGTTCTTCGGCAAGGTGGGCGACCTCTTCGGCCACCGCCGGCTCTACCAGTTCGGGCTGCTCGGGGCCATGGTCAGCGCGATCCTCACCGCCACCGCTCCGGACGTGGGGATGCTGCTGTTCGCCCGCTGCCTCGACGGCGTGCAGGGCGCGGCGACGGGGACGGCGTCCATGGCCATCATCCTCGAGCTGTTCGCGCCGGCGGACCGGGTGAAGGCCCTCGGCTGGTGGTCACTGGTCGGGGCCGGCGGGCCGGTCCTCGGGGTCACGCTCGGCTCGCCGGTGATCCAGTACTTCGGCTGGCGGACGCTGTTCTGGGGCCAGCTGGTGCTGCTGATCATCGCCTCGGTCGTGGTGGCCACCTTGTTGCCGACGCGCCGCCGGGCGAAGGCGGACGTCGTCGACGCGTCGACGGCGGCGTCGGAGGCCGTGGTGGTGGGGGCCAACGGGAAGAAGCGCAGCATCTGGGCGGGTATGGACTGGGTCGGGAGCTGGAGCCTCGCCGGCGGCGTGACCGCCGCCATGCTCGTGCTGAGCATCGGGCCGATCGCGGGCTGGACGTCGGTCGGGGTGATCGTCTCTGGCACCGTCGCCGTGGTGTTGGGCGTCGTGTTCGTGTGGAGGGAGACGACGTTCGCCACGCCGCTCATCCCGACGACGTACTGGGGGCGGCGCAATTTCATGTTCCCGATGGGAACGAAGTTCTGCACGAGCTTTGCCTACTTCGGTGCCTTCTTCCTGTTCCCTCTGCTCATGGAGCAGGTCTACGGGTACAGCGTGTCGCAGGTCGGGTTCCTGTCGGTGGCGCGGCCGTTGGTGTTCGCGGTGAGCGCGCCGATCGCCGGCTACATGACGGTGCGGACGGGGGAGCGCAACGCGACGCTGTTCGGGACCGTGTCGATCCTGTTGTCGATGGTGATCTTCGCGACGCTCGGGGCCTCCTCGGCCATCATCGTGGTCGTGGTGGCGCTGGCCCTGTCCGGCCTCGGGATGGGGGTCTCCATGCCGGCGACCTCGTCGACGATGGCAAACGAGCTCGCGGAGTCCGAGTACGGGGTGATGAGCGCGGCCCAGCTGCTGGCCGCTCAGATCGGCGAGGTGGCGGGCATCCAGATCGTGCTGACCCTCCAGGAGTCCATTGCGAAGAGCTCGGGGCTGGGCAACGTGCACCACAGCACGGCACTGCTGCACAGTTTCAGCGTGCCGTTCTGGGTCGGCACGTTCGTCGCCGCGCTGGCCGTGGTGTGCGCGCTCTTCATCCGCCCCCTGCCGCGCTCGGCCCGGGCCGCACAGCTGGCGGTCGACCCCGCCTGACGGCTGGGGACGGGCGGGGCGGGGCGGGGCGGGTTACTCGGTGATGTCGCGCAGGCGTGCTGCCAACTCGGCGGCCGTCGGGTCGGCCGCCGCCGGCGTGGCTTGGAGGGCCATGAGCTTCGCCATGTCGCCCTCGACGCGCACCTTGCCGGCCATGAACGCCTGCATGCCGGCCTGGGGATTCCCCTCGATCAGGATCGCCTTGGCCGTGTCGTAGTCGACCGTCACTTTGAGGTCCTGGTTCTCGAGGTGGCCGGTGTCGAGGACCAACTCGCCGCCCGAGGTGTCCATGTGGGC
>DATHPK010000141.1:0-1746 GCA_035483935.1 Acidimicrobiales bacterium | reverse complement strand
ATCCGTGCCGTACGCAAGGAGCACGGCGGCTCCTTCAACGACGTCGTCCTGGCTTGTATTACGAACGGTTTCCGGGAGCTGCTGTTGTCCCGGGACGAGGACGTCGAGCGGTTGGTGCGGACGTTGGTGCCGGTATCGGTGCGCGCCCGCGACGAGTCGGGGCGGGCGATCGGCGACGGCACGTACGAGAACAAAGTGTCGGCAATGTTCGCCGAGCTGCCGGTCGAGATCGAGGACCCGGCGGTGCGCCTGGCCGCCATCACCGACCAGATGAAGGACCTGAAGGAGTCGAGGCAGGCACTGGCGGGCGAGGCGCTGACGTCCATGTCGGGCTTCGCGCCCCCGATGCTCCTCGCGCTCGGCATGCGCATCGCGACCCGGGCGGCGCAGCACAACGTCAACACGGTCACGACCAACGTGCCGGGCCCGCAGTTCCCGCTGTACGCGGCGGGGCGACGGATGCTCCGCGCCTTCCCCTACGTGCCGTTGGGCGGGCAGATCCGCCTCGGCATCGCCATCTTCTCCTACGACGGCGAGGTCAACTTCGGGATCACCGGCGACTACGACACGACGGCGGACATCGACGTGCTGGCGCACGGGATCGAGGACGGGATGGCGCAGCTGCTCAAGGTGTGACGTCGACGTCGGGGATCGTCAGCACCTCGGCCTCGAAGTACTTGCGCAACCCCGACACGATCACCCGTTCGACCGACTTGCCGAGCACGGGCACGTGGACCTTGAGGTCGCCCCGAATCCCGACGACCGAGCTCGTCTCGGCGCCGTCCGCGCCGGGCTCGAACGTGTACACACCCGACGCACTGAGGCGGTCGGGGTAGTGGTCGGGCAGGACCTGCCAGTCAGCCCGGGCCTGGTCGGGCTGGATCTCGTTGCGGGTGATCCATGTCATCTTGTTGCGGTCGATGATGCGCTGGACCGCCGGCGAGATCGGCCCCCGGAAGGCGAAGCGCACCTCCATCAGGAGCCGTGACCCGGTGTCCTCGTGGCGCACGACCTCGAGCACCTCGATGTGGTCCCGGATGGATCGCCCCTCGTAGAAGGCGGGCGAGCCGTACGCGGCCATGGCCCGTGCGGGCGGGACGGCGACCGCCTGCGTCGTCTCGATTTTCACCTCGACCGCGTCTTACGAGGTCGAGGTGCTGTCGCCCGCCCCAGGCCGAGTCGACGGCAGGCCCAGCTTGCGGTGGTCCCAGCTCACGGTGCGCTCCACGTGCATCTTTATGGCCACCCGCTTGTTGAGCATCGTCTCTACGAACGGCTTGAGCTCGTCGGTGAAATCGCCGTAGTAGCGCTCGAAGACGCTGACGCCGAGCGGCCACAACCGCTCGGGGTCGTCGATGATCTCCGCCGTGCCGACGAGCTCCACGCCGCGCAGCTCGTCGTAGTAGTCCCCGTCCTCGAACAACAGCGTCAGACGGGGGTTGCGCCGCAGGTTCTGCACCTTCTGCGACTTGGTCTTCGTCTCGACGGCGATCGCACCCTCCAAGAAGCCGTACCACATGGCCACCGCGTGGATGGAGCCGTCGGGGGAGATGGAACACATCGTCATCGGCCGTCGCTCGGCGATGAACGCCTCCACCTCCTCCGGCGTCATCTGGATCGCCCTGCGCTGGTTCACGCCGTGGCCCATGGCCTCGGTCATCGGTGGTACCTCCCGCATCCACGTCACCCGAACTGTCCCGGGGAGCGTAGTGCTGTCACCGAAGACGCAACTAGAAGAGTTCATCG
>DATHPK010000140.1:0-13042 GCA_035483935.1 Acidimicrobiales bacterium | reverse complement strand
CGGCATCTCGGGCCTGTTCTCCCGGGCCGGGTGCCATCCGCCGTCGAAGTGGATCATCACGCTGGCGCACTATTCGGCCGACTACCACGTCACCACCGCCGCCATCGGGCCGGCCTGGGACCGCCTCCTGCACGGCCCGTTCGGCCACGACGGGGCCTGGCTCCTGCTACCCGCGGTGGTGTCGGCGGTCGCTGTCCTCGTCGTGCGGCGCCGCCAACCGAGGACCGATTCGCCCCGCGCCGCGGTCGTGCTCTGGCTCGCGTGGCTCGTGCTCCTGTTCGGCTTCTTCAGCGGCGGGCGGTTGATCAACTCCTACTACCTCGCCGCGCTGGTGCCGGCCGTGGCCGCACTCTGCGCCTTCGGCGCGCGTCTCGCCTGGCAACGACGACGCTCGGGCGCAGCACGTGCCCTGCTCGCCCTCACCGCGCTCGCCACGGTGGCGGCCGCGATCGCGCTCGTCCCGGGCTACGTCGGTGTCCGCAGCTGGATCGTCGCGTCGCTGATCGTCATGGGTGGGTTGGCGGCAGGCATCCTCTTCGTGTCGCTGGTGCCGCGCCACGCCTCGGTGTGGGCCGTCACCGTGGGGCCGGTGCTGGCGGTCGCGGCCATGCTCCTGGGTGGCGCGTGGGCCTCGGGCCTGGTCGTGATGCAACAGCTGGGCCCGTTCGACTCGCCCTACGCCACGGCGGCTCGTGACCATGTGACCCGGGTCTATGCCGACGCGCTCGGTCAGCAGCAAAGGGTGCTGACGCAATTCACGTCGCGCCTGCGGCCCGGCGTCGCGGCAAACGTGATCGAGACCACGCTGGGCGCCAGCGGCGACATCCTCGCCACCGGGCACGAATTCCTCCCGGTCGGCGGCTACACCGGCGAGGCGCCCACCCCGACGCTGGCCCAGTTCGTCCGCTACGTGGGCGAGGGCCGCGTGGCGTTCGTCAACGTCGCGACGAACCCCCTGACCCGCAACCCCGATCTCCGATGGGCGGTGTCCCACTGCACCAAGTCGGGCACCTACTACATCAGCGAGGAGCAGACCACCTTCACCGACTTCTTCTGCCGGCCCTCGGACGCCGCGGGCCAGGGGTGACCCGCATCCTTGCCACGGAGATCCCGGACGTGTGCGTCAACGCGCGGCGTGGAAGTCGATGAAGTCCGAGACCCGCAACAACCGAAGGAAGAGGCGCTCGGGTGCGGGCACGTGCTGGCGGTGCGGGTCCGTGACGATCTCGGGATCCGACAGCTCGTGCTCACGGCCCTTCGTCGTCAGCCGGACGGCGCCGTGCGCCAGGGCGTTCTTGACCCATTCCGCGTCGCGACCGTAGGTGAGCGCGATACGGAAGCCGTCCTTGGTCCGGAAGACCAGGACCGGGGTGCGGTAGACCGTGCGCGAACGCCGACCGACATGGGTCACGAGGCCCATGCCCGGCACGAGGCCGGCGACGTGGACGGCGAGGGGGTTCACGACGGCCCGGTTGAACCGGGCCATGCGGCGGCCGAGGCGCGGCCTCTGCGGCCCGGCGAGCGGCCCGGACCTCGGTCGGCCCGAGTGAGCGGCGCTCACCGGTTGCTCACAGCAGGGTCAGCCCTCCGTCGACCGCGAGCACCTGCCCCGTGATGTAGCTGGCCTCCTCGGAGAGGAGGAAGACGGCGGTGGCCGCGACCTCCCACGCCGTGCCCTCCCGCCCGAGCGGAACGGGTGTGCGCGTGCGCGAGGGGCGGCCCGCCGAGGCGGCGCGCCCGAGCGGCGTGTCGATCAGCCCGGGGCACAGCACGTTGGACCGGATGCCGCGGCGGGCACCCTCCATGGCGACGTGGCGGTTCAGGCCGATGAGGCCCGCCTTGGAGGCGTCGTAGGCGGGGATGCGGCTGCCCGGCCGGAGGCCGGCCACCGACCCGATGAACACGATCGACGAGTTGTCCGGCAGGGTGACGAGCGCACGCTTGACGACCATGAAGTGCGCGCGCAGGTTCAAAGCGAACGTGCGGTCCCAGTCGTCGGGCGACGTGCCGGCGACGCCCATGCCGAAGCCGGTGCCGACGTTGAGCACGATGCCGTCCGGTGTGAGGCCCGACTCGTCGGCGACTGCGAGGCGACACCCTTCCTCGGTCGTGACGTCGGCGACGACGACGGCCGCCTTCCCGCCCTCCTCGGTGATCAGGCGCCAGGTCTCCTCGACGGCACCCTCGTCCCTGTCGACACAGACGACCGACGCCCCCTCACGCGCGGCACGGACCGCGATGGCCCGGCCGTTGCCGACGGGTGCGTCGGGGTCACGGGAGGGCTGCGTGCCGGCGCCGACGACGGCGATGCAGCGACCATCGAGGAGCGGGCTCACGGCGTCAGCCCGCCTTCCTCACGACTCCGGCACCGGGCCGCCGCGCACGAGCGCGGCCTGCGCGAGCGCCCGCGGCTCGGGCTGCATGCGCAGCGATCGCAAGACGGTGGTCAGCATGAGGTAGTGCGCGATCAGCATGAGCAGTTCGATGTGGCCGGCCGCATCGAGATGCTCGGACAGCTCCGCCCACGTCAGGTCGGACACCTGGCCCTTCTCACGGGTCTCGTCGACGGCCCGCAGTGCAGCCCGCTCGAGCGGGGCCCACTCGGCGGCATCGAGCGCGGCCTCGTCGCCCCCGAGCGCCTCGATCTCTTCGAGCGTGACGCCGCGCGCCTGACCCATCTCGACGTGTTGCGCCCACTCGTAGAAGCCGTCGAAGCGGTAGGCGGTGCGGAGGATCACGATCTCGCAGAGCCGGCTCGGCAGGCTGCCGTAGAGGAGCGCGCCGCCGAAGCCCATCCAGCGGCGGAACAAGTACGGCGCCCGAGCCAGCGTCGCGAAGATGTGCATCGGCTCCTCGGTCCCGCCGGGCGACGCCTCGAGGATGGCACGCAAGCGGTCGTCCCATTCCTCGGGCGGGAGTGGTGCAATCCGGGGTTCGGTCGCTCCGGGCATCGCCACGCATCGTAGGCACTCCCGGCGAGACCGGGCAGGGGGACGTCCCGGCGTTCGGCCGCTAGCGGAGCGGCCGGAACCCGAACGGCGGCGCCGGTTCCCGATCCGAGCCGGGACCCGAGCCCGGACCCGAGCCCGGACCCGAGCCAGGCAGCGTGCGCACGTTCCCGTGGGGTCGGCTCACCTCGTCGAGCAACCCGTACTCCAGCGCCTCGGCCACACCGAAGAAGACGCCCCGCCCGATATCGGCGCCGATCTCTTCCGCCGCCTTGCCGACCGCGGCGCCCACCCGCTCGCAGAAGCGCCCGCGCTCGGCCGCGCGCAGCTCGGCCCACTGGGCGACGTTGCGCACGTGCGCCTCCATGTGGGTCGGAGGCTCCGACAACGTGAAGCGCGTGCTCGGCATGGCCGTGCGGTGGGCGCAGACGGCGAGTACCCCGACCGCGCCGCCGGCGACCTGACCGAGGCACAGGGCCCGCACCGGCACGCCCATCAGCTCGATCACGTCCATGAGTGTGAGCGCCGGTGCCAGCGCGGCCTGGCCGCAGTCGATGCGCAACGTCACGGCGTCGTCGCCGTCCGCATCGAGCGTCATCAGCTCGGCCGAGACGCGGGTGACGGTCGCGTCGTCGAGCGGCCCGTGCAGCACGACGACGCGCTGCTCCATCAAGCGGCGCGCCAAGAGGTCGGACAGCTCGCTTTCGGGACCCGGGCTTGCGGGGTCGGGCCATCCCGGCAGGCCACCTCGGTCGCCTCGGTCGCCTCTGACTCCTCGGCTTGTTCCGTCACTCATGCTCGATCCTCCATTCCAGCCGCGCGCCGAGTGCCGTCGTGTAGCGCTCGACCGTCGAGAGACGCACGTCCAGGTCGCCGGCCTCGAAGCGGGCCACCGCCGACTGGGAGGTCCCCATGCGCGCCGCCACCTCGGCCTGGGTGAGCCCGAGCTCCCGACGGAGCGTGAGGAGCTGGCCGGACACGGAGCTGCGCCGCTCCGCCATCTCCTTGAAGCCCGGGAAGACGGTCGGGTGCCGGCGTTCGCTCACGGTGCACCATTATCTCACATTTGATATAACCTCGGAAGGACCAGGAAGAGCCAGCAGACCAGGGGCCAGGAGCCAGGAGCCTCAGGAGAAGGAGCACCGCCATGACCCAGCAGACGCAGTCCGACCGCCACCTCCGCCAGGTGTTCGTCCCCACCGTGATCGAGGAGGGGAACCGGGGCGACCGCGCCTTCGACATCTACTCGCAGCTGCTGCGCGAGCGGATCGTGTTCCTCGGCCAGGAGGTCGACGACCAGGTGGCCAACCTGATCATCTCCCAGATGCTCTTCCTCGAGGCCCAGAACAACGAGCGGGACATCTACCTCTACATCAACTCCCCCGGCGGCGTGGCCTACGCCGGGATGGCGATCTACGACGTCATGCAGCACGTCGAGCCGGACGTCTCGACCATCTGCTGCGGCATGGGCATGTCGGCCGCCGCGATGATCCTCGCCGGCGGCGCGGCGGGAAAGCGCTTCGCACTGCCGAACTCGCGCATCATGATCCACCAGGGATCCGCCGGCACCCGCGGCGCACCGAGCGACATGGAGATCCAACTGCGCGAGGTGCTCGCCCTCACGCACCGGATGTCCGAGATCATCGCCCACCACACCGGCCGCCCGGTCGAGCAGGTGGCACAGGACATCGACCGCGACCACTACATGACCGCCGAGGAGGCCCGGGACTACGGGATCATCGACGACATCATCCTGCCCCGGAGGGGCGTGGCGGCCGCCACGACCACCGCGACAGCGGCACCCAAAGAGCGCGAGTTGCAGGTCGCCAGCGTCTGATCGCCGCGCTCGGCTCGGGCCACGGCCGCCTCACCACCCGCCCCGCCCGCCCTTCGCTCCGCTCGAGGGCTTCCCCACGAGGCCGCACCGCAACGGTCCGCCGCCGGCAAGAGCGGCGGATGGCGCCGGTGCCGCCGGACCGGCCTCTTCGCAGCGTCGGCCGATAGGCGAATAAGGTACTGACACGGGTGTCAGGGAACTCCGGCACCCGTCAGGGCCACGAGAGATCAGGGCACAAGGGGAGGACTGCGATGCGCACCGAAGACATGATCCTGGTCAGCGTCGACGACCACGTCATCGAGCCGAGAGGCATGTTCGACGGCCTGCTGCCGGCGAAGTACGCCGACGCGGCACCCAGGCTGGTCCGCCAGGAGGACGGCACCGACGTCTGGCTCTACGACGGCAATGTCATCCCCAACGTGGGGCTGAACGCCGTCGTCGGCCGCCCGCCCGAGGAGTACGGCATCGAGCCCACCTCGCTCGAGGACATGCGGGTCGGCTGCTACGACGTGCACGAGCGTGTGCGTGACATGTCGGTCAACGGCGTGCTCGGCTCGATGTGCTTCCCCTCCTTCCCCCAGTTCTGCGGCCAGCTCTTCGCCCGGCGCGAGGACAAGGACGAGGCCCGCGCCATGGTGCAGGCCTACAACGACTGGCATATCGACAAGTGGTGCGGCGCCGAGCCCGGGCGCTTCATCCCGCTGTCGATCCCGGTCATCTGGGACCCCGAGCTCGGGGCCGAGGAGGTGCGCCGGGTGGCCAAGAAGGGCTGCCACGCCGTCACCTTCTCCGAGAACCCCGAGAAGCTCGGCTGGCCTTCGCTGCACAACGCGCACTGGGACCCCTTCTGGACGGCCTGCGCCGACGAGGGGACGGTCGTGTGCATGCATCTCGGCTCGTCGTCACAGATCCTCATGACCTCCATCGAGGCGCCGATCGACGTCATGATCAGCCTGCAGCCCATCAACATGGTGCAGGCGGCGGCCGACCTCGTCTGGTCGCCGATCCTGCGCAAGTACAAGGACCTGAAGTTCGCGCTGTCCGAGGGCGGCATCGGCTGGATCCCCTACGCCCTGGAGCGGATCGACTACGTGTACCAGCACCACCACAAGTGGACGGGCCAGGACTTCGGCGACCAGCTACCGAGCCAGGTCTTCAAGGACCGCGTGATCACCTGCTTCATCGACGACGCGTTCGGCGTGCAGAGCCGCCAGTACATGAACGTCGACAACATCACGTGGGAATGCGACTACCCGCACTCGGACTCGACGTGGCCGCAGTCGCCAGAGGCCCTGATGAAGTATCTGGACGGCGTCTCCGACGAGGAGATCGACAAGATGACCCACCTCAACGCCATGAAGCACTTCCGGTTCGACCCCTTCTCGGTGCGGGCGCGTGAGAAGTGCACCGTGGCGGCGCTGCGCGCCGAGGCCTCCGACGTCGACGTCTCGCTCGTCTCGAGGGCCCGGGGGCACACGAAGACCAACGAGGACGGCATCGTCAGCGTCAGCAGCTTCTCGACGCGCCTCGAAAAGATGATGGACAAGGACTGAGCCGTCTGAGCGTCGGTGTGCGGCCGGACCCGTCGGCCGCCCCCTGACCCCGACCTGTCCGAACGCCTAAACCCGAGGGAGCGGAGCCCATGTCGATCGACTACGTCGCGGGTGACGACCACATCGTCACCATCACCATCAACCGGCCCGAGGCGCGTAACTCCATGGACATGGAGCACTTCTACGAATTGCGCTGCGCCTGGGACCGATTCGGCGAGGACGACAACGCCTACGTGGCGATCGTCACGGGCGTCGGCAAGGACTTCTGCGTCGGGGCCGACCTGAAGACCTACATCCCGCAGGTGACCGCGCTGCACCAGAAGATGAAGGACGGCCAGCACCCCGACGAGCTCGGCGGCTACCGGCTCGACGACGGGGTCAAGGCGGTGCTGCGCGGGACCAAGCTCTACAAGCCGATCATCGCGGCGGTGAACGGCACCTGTGTGGCCGGCGGCATGGAAATGCTGGGCGGTACGGACATCCGGGTCGCGGCGGACACGGCCACGTTCGCCGTCATGGAGCCCAAGCGCGGGTTGTTCGCCGGCGGCGGCACCACGGTGCGGCTGCCCCGCCAGATCCCGTTCCCTGCGGCGATGGAGTTCCTGCTGTGCGCGGACCAGATCCCCGCGCAGCGGGCGCTCGAGATGGGCGTGCTCAACGAGGTGTGCCGGCCAGCCGACCTGATGGAGCGGGCGCTGGAGTATGCGCACCGCATCACCGCCAACGGTCCCTTCGCCGTCCGCAAGACGAAGGAGTCGGTGCTGCGCGGGCTGGCCACCGACATGAAAGAGGCCTACCGGATCGAGTCGGAGCTCTCGGGCGAGGTCTTCAGCAGCGAGGACGCCAAAGAGGGACCCAGGGCGTTCGCCGAGAAGCGCGCGCCGAACTGGAAGAACCGCTGAGTAAGGACCCGGGCGGCGCCCGCAGCGACAACCGGCTGATCGTGCTGCCCGACGGGCGGCGGATCGACTGCCCGATCTACGGCGACCCGGACGGCTTTCCCGTTTTGTACTGCCACGGCGGCCTCAGCGCGCCGGTGGACATCGCGTTCGCCGACGAGGCGGCGCGGGAACGGGGCGTGCGCATCGTGGCGCCGGCCAGGCCCGGCATCGGCTCCTCGGACCGCTGCCGCGACCGCCGCGTGGCCGACTGGGCGTCCGACGTCTCCGCCGTCGTGGCGGCGCTCGGCATCGACCGCTTCTCGGTCCTCGGATGGTCCGCGGGCGGGCCGTTCGCCCTGGCGGTGGCGGCGGGGCTGGCCCCGCTCGTGGTGCGCGGCGCGACCGTGGGCGGCATGGCGCCGCTGTGGCCGCCCCTGTCGGCCCGGCAGCTCGGGCTCCGCCTCGACCAGGTCCTGTTCCCGCTGTCGCGGCGGAGCCGCCGACTGGCGGCGCTCGTGGTGCGGGCCTCGGCCCTGGCGCCGGCAGGCGTCGAGCGCGGCATGCTCCTGCGGGCGCTGCCGCCCGAGGACGGGGCCGTCGTGGAGAAGATGACGCCGGCGGAGGTCGCGGACGGGATGCGCGACGCGACGCGGCACGGTCCCGGCGGGGTCGCCGACGACTACGCGGTGCTGGCCGACGAATGGGGATTCGGACTGGCAGACGTGGGCGCACCGGTCACGGTGTTCCAGGGCGCCGCCGACACCCTGCTGCCCCGGTCGCACGCCGAGGCGCTGGCGGCTGCGCTGCCGTCGGGCCGCCTCGAGGTCGTGGAGGGGTCGGGGCACTTCCTGCTGCACTCGCATCTGGCGCAGGTGTTCGACGCATTGGTGGGCTGAACCGGCCCCGGTGCGGACCGCCGGGCGGCGTTCAGCGCGCTCGCAACGCGTAGACCATCGTCACCTGGTCGGTCTCCGTCTGGCTCCCCGGCTCGACGGGCACCGTCGCCGCTTGGTTGGTCGCTGCCCCGGCGTACGCCGCACCGCCAGAGGGCTGGAGCAGCGACGGCTGGGTGTCGTCCGTGAGCGAGCACACCGCCCCGAGCCGCCGTCCCGCCGCGGCGGCCATCGCCCCGGCGTGCGCGACCGCCTGGTGGACCGCATGTGTGCGCGCCTGGTTCTCCACCTGGGAGGGGTCGCCGAAGGAGAAGGTCAGCGAGTCGATGGTGGCAGCGTCGCCCGACGCGTTCACCACGGCGTCGATGGCGTCGCCGGCGGTCTTGGTGTCACGCAGTGTTGCGGTCACCGTGTTCGTGGCCTGGAAGCCGGTCCGCGTCGGCACCCCGTTGGGGTAGACGTACTGCGGCGCGAGCGACAGGCCCGTCGTCTGGACGTCGGCCTGGGCCACGCCCTTGCCCGCGAGCGCGAGGAGCGCCTGGTCCACGTCGGCATTGTTCTGGGCTAGGGCGGCGGTCGCGCTGGCGGCCGAGCTGCTGAACCCGAAGACGGCCGTGAGGACGTCGGGGGTGCCGTCGGCCTGGCCGGTTCCCTGCACGGTCAGGCGCGGCTGTGACGAGCCGCACCCGGCGGGGGTGGCGACCGGCGTCGTGGCACCGGCGCTGAGCGCGAGCCCGAGCCCGGTGCCTCCGACGACCAGGGCGCCCAGCGCAACGACGGCGACGATGGCGGTCCGGGCGCCGGGGCGCCACCGATTGCCAGTGGAGGCGGGCGGAGTGTGTTCGGACGTGTGTACATCGCTGCCCTCGGACATGGAGCCCTCCTGAACGTGCTCGATCGGGCGCGCGGCGCGCCCGCCGTGAGGGATGACGCAGCGGGCAGGCATGTGGTTCGCTCGTCGCCTCGGGGCGGCTGGGAGTAGCAAGGACTACAGAAGCGACAAACGGTGTGAGGGAGTCGGCAGGGCAGGACGGGCGTCCGACCCGGAGCCCGCGGGGCTCAGGCGCTCAGCCCAACACCTCCAGAGCCTGTTCGTCCAGCACGAGGTCGGCGGCGCTCAGGTTCTCCTCCAAATGCCCGAGAGAAGAGGTGCCGGGAATCAGCAGCACGTTCGGCCCCTGCTGCAGCAACCAGGCCAGCGCCACCTGGGCCGGCGTTACCCCGAGGCGCGCCGCCGTGCTGAGTACCGCCGGGTGGGTCAGCACCGGCTTGTCGGGCAGGAAGGCAGAGCCGAGCGGGAAGTACGGCACGTACGGCACGCCGTCCGCCGCGCAGGCGTCGAACACGTCCTGATCGGAGCGATCGGCGACGCTGTACGCGTTCTGCACGCAGGCGATGTCCGTGGCGCCGGTCCCCTGGCGGTACTCGTCGAGCGACACGGTGCTCAGGCCGATGCCGCCGATGAGCCCCTCGTCGCGCAGGGCGACCATCGCGCCCAGCTGCTCGTCGAAGGACACCTCGCCCCCGGGATGCCGGCGCAGGTTGACCACGGGGACCTGATCGAGGCCGAGTGAGGCCAGGTTGGCCTCCACCCCGGCGCGGAGCTCCTCGGGGCGCTGCGCCCCTAGCCACTGCCCGGTGTCGTCGCGGCGCGCGCCGACCTTCGAGACGAGGACCAGGTCGGCTGGGTACGGGTACAACGCCTCGCGGATCAGCTCGTTGGCCACGTCGGGGCCGTAGAACTGCGCCGTGTCGATGTGGTTCACGCCCGCGTCGACCACGCGGCGGAGGATGGCGAGTGCGGTGGCACGGTCCTTGGGTGGGCCGAACACGCCCGGCCCGGGCAGTTGCATGGCGCCGAAGCCCATGCGGCGGACGGGTCGGCCGGCGAGCGGGGTCACGGTGTCGGTGTCTGGCATGGCGCCAGCTTGCCGTGCGGGCGGCGCCTCTCGCGCGCCCGAGGGGGGTCAGGTCAGGCGGCGGTGGCCCGGCGCAGCGCCCGCAGCGAGGGGAAGCCGACGATGAGCGTCTGCAGACGCCAGCCGCGCGGGGACAGCCCGCGCCGGCGGGCCATCCTGCCCGCGGCGACCGACTCGCTGACATGGATCACAGCCGTCGCGGCCAGCAGGGAATAGAGCACCTCCCTCGGCGGAAGGCGGTTGCCGGACACCTCGAGGGCCCGGTTGTAGGCAGGCCGGTTGAACGCGAGCCGCAGCAGGACGACGATCCCGCCGTCGAGGAGCAGGAACCAGAACAACGAGGGGCGCACGACGCCCGAGCTCTTCTCTTTGGCCATGGCTGCGTTCTACCGCGCGTCGCCGTCGCGGGCCAACCGCACCGGCTGGCGGGCGCTCCCCGCACTCGCGGCGGCGAGCTGCCCGCAGGCGGCGTCGATGTCGGCGCCCCGCGTGGCTCGGATCGTCGCGTTCACGCCGCACGCGGTCAGTTCGTCCCGGAACCCGCGCACCCGGCCCGGTGACGACCCCACGACCGCGTACCCGGGCGTCGGGTTCAGCGGGATGAGGTTGACGTGGGCGCCGAGCGGCCGCGCAAAGTCGGCGAGCTCGTCCACGTCCTGCGGACGGTCGTTGACGCCGTGGATGAGGGCCCACTCGATCGACAGCCTTCGTCCGCTCGCCGCCACGTACTCAGCGCAGGCGGCGGCGAGCGCGGTCAGCGGGTAGCGCCGGTTGATGGGGACGAGCTCGTCGCGCAGCTCGTCGTTGGCGGCGTGCAATGACACTGCGAGGTTCACCGGCAGCGTCTCGCCCGCGAGCCGCCGGATGCCCGGCACGAGCCCGACGGTCGAGAGGGTCAGATGGCGCGCCGAAAGCCCCATCTCGGCGTGCAGGCGCTCGACCGCCGCCCACACGCGGTCGTAGTTGGCGAGCGGCTCCCCCATCCCCATGAAGACCACGTTGGACAGGCGTCGCGGCCGGGCCGCGCGCATGGCGGCGGCGACCTGTTCGACGATCTCGCCCGTGGTGAGGTGACGCTGGAATCCGGCCTGGCCCGTGGCGCAGAACTGGCAGGCCATGGCGCAGCCCGCCTGCGTGGACACGCACACCGTCACCCGGTCGGCGTAACGCATGAGGACCGTCTCGACGCGCGCCTCGTCGGACAAGGACCAGAGCCACTTCGTCGTCTCGCCATCGTCCGCGCTGCGCGTCGACACCGCGCTCAGCGCCGGAGGCAGCGCCACCTCGAGCGCGTCGCGCAACGCCGCCGGGAGCTCGGTCATCTCCTCGGGCCGTTGCGTGCGCACGTGCAGTCCCTCCCACACCTGGCGGGCGCGGTACGCCGGTTCGCCCGGCAGCAGCGCGGACAGCTCCTCGCGCGTGAGGTCGTAGGGCGTGGTGGGCACAGCCCTCTCAGGCTACGGGGTCAGCCCTCCACCCGGGGCACGCGGGATCGACACTGCGCAAGGGCGTCGGATACGGTCACTCCGCCACGGAGGCAAGGAGATCGATGAGCAAGAACGACACGACCGCCGACCCGGCCGGCGACCCGGTCGGCACGGACCTGCTCCGGCGGATCGAGGACGGGGTCTGTTGGATCACGATCAACCGCCCCGACGCGGGCAACGCGCTGACCCAGTTCATGCGGGACCGCATCGCCGAATGGGTCCGCGACGCCTCTTCGGACCTGTTCGTGCGCGCCGTGGTCATCACCGGGGCCGGCGACAACGCATTCTGCACGGGCGCCGATCTGCGTGGCGGCCGCCGTGCGCCCCGCCCGAGGCCCGAGGGCGCGCCCGAGACCGTGGTCGGCGAGAACGCGCGCATGATCATGGAGGGCTGGCAGGCAGTCGTCACGTCGATCCTCGACTGCGAGAAACCGGTGATCGCCGGCGTCAACGGCACGGCCGCCGGCGGCGGGATGCACCTGGCGCTCGCATGCGACCTCGTCGTGATGGCCGAGGAGGCCAAGTTCGTCGAGGTCTTCGTGCGGCGGGGCATCGCCCCCGATGCGGCCGGGGCCTGGATCCTGACCCGCCTGGTGGGGATCCAGAAGGCCAAGGAGCTCTTCTTCTTCGGCGACGACCTTCCCTCAGCGGAGGCCCACCGCATCGGCCTGGCGACCCGGCTGGTGCCCCGCGCTGAGCTCCAGGCGACCCTCGAAGAGATGGCGGGCCGGCTGGCCAAGGCGCCGACCAAGGCCATCTGGGTGTCCAAGTGGCTGACTAACCGGGCCCTCGACGTCGATCGCGCCACCTCGCTCTACGACGAGGCGATCGGTCAGGAGCTCGTGACCTACACCGACGACATGAAAGAGGGGATCGCCGCCTTCGTGGAGCGGCGCCCCGCCGAGTTCAAGGGCTGGTAGCGCGCACGGCCTGAACCGCAACGCAGGCACGCTCGCTCGCCTTCACACGCCTGCGAGCACGCGCCTCCTGACCTCGTTCATGGTATCGACGCCGTCGTCGACGTCGTCGTCGATTTGAGGTTGTTCGTCGTGGTGGTTGTCGAGCCCGTCGTCGTCGACGTGGTCGTGCTCGAGGGAGCCGTCGTCGTGGTCGTCGTCGTCGTCGACGAAGCGGTCGGGCTGGACGTCGACGTCGTCGTCGAGGCGGGAGGAGTCGTAGTCGTCGTCGTGGAAGCGGTCGGCCCCGGTGTGAAGATGTTCTTCAGGGTCGGCCCGCTGCCCGTGCTGCCGAAGATCGAGGCCAGAGGCTTGTTGGCGATCAGCTCCACCGCCGTCAGGAGCCCGAGGGCCAAGAGGAAGACCACGGCCGCGGTACCGGCGATCGCCTTCCAGCTGAACCGTCGCGCCGCCCACTCGGCGTCGGCGCCGCCGGCACTCGCAACGCCCTCGGCTCCCGTCACGCCAGCGATACCCGCACCTTGGAGGACCGCCGTCGGCGGCAACGGAGCCGTGGCGGCTGCCAGGTTGTCGGTCACCGGCGTCTCGGACGCGCCCTCCCCGACCG
>DATHPK010000139.1:0-5866 GCA_035483935.1 Acidimicrobiales bacterium | reverse complement strand
AGTGCGTTGCTCGCCACCGGCGACGGGCCGAAAATGGCGCCGGGATGTGTGCTCACGACGTCCCGGCCGTTTGCCGCTCGCGCCATGGCATCGATGAAGGCGGCCATCTTCGTCATGGTGTACGGGTCCTGGCTCGGGCTCTTCATCACCGGAGCGTCCTCGCGGTCGAGGCCCGTCGTCGTGTCGAAGAACGTGCCCGTGCTGACGGCGACGACTCGTCGAAGGTCGACCTTTTCGGCCGCGTCGAGGACGTTCTTGGTGCCGC
This sequence comes from Acidimicrobiales bacterium, assembly GCA_035483935.1. Taxonomy (GTDB): domain Bacteria; phylum Actinomycetota; class Acidimicrobiia; order Acidimicrobiales; family RAAP-2; genus Bog-473. The sequence goes on along the minus strand of DATHPK010000139.1, from coordinate 5,601 downwards.
CGATGTTGACCGCCTCGAAGTCCGCCATGTCCTGGCTCGCCCCGCCGAGGAGCGCCGCACAGTGGATGGCGGCGTCGGTGCCCGTCGCGGCCCGCAACACGGCGTCGGCGTCGGTGACGTCGCCCGTCACGACCTCGACGCCGAGTTCGGAGAGCGGGCCGGTGTCGGCACTCTCGCGGGCGAGTGCCCTCACGGAGTCGCCCCGCTCCAAAAGAAGCCTGCAGATGTTGGCGCCGGCCAGACCCGTGGCCCCGGTCACCAGTACTTTCTGGCTCACGGTGCGCCGTGCAGGGCGGGCTCCTCGATGGCCGAGTCCACCTGGTCCGCGCTGTACGGGATGACCGGTGGGGAGTCGCCGAAGACGTCGAGCGTGTGGATGAAGCGGTGCAGTCCCATCGAGTTCGCGCAGGCGAAGCCCAACTCGATGATCTGCGCAGCCGTGAAGTGCTCGCCGAGCCGCCGATAGAACTCGTCGTCCATCGCGTGATGGTCGGCCGAGAGCAGGTCGAGGAACTCGACGGCGAGACGCTCCTGGTCGTTGAGCTCCGCTCCACCCGGCGAGACAAGGCAGGCCACGTCCTCTTCGGTGATGGAGTCGTGCTTGCGCGACTGCATGCACGGCTGGCACTCACCCAACTGGGCGCTGCGGATGCGCAGCAGCTCGAGGATCCGCCCCCCGAGAAGCGACTTTTGGCCCCACGTCGTCCGCGCGGCGTTCGTCATCAAGATCTGTTGTGTCTTGTAGGCGAAGATTTGCAGCGGCACCGGCGTGGCGTAGAGCCCGTCGGCCACCCCCTCCTCGATGATGCGGCGCGGCTCCGGCGCCATCTCGTCCATCGGAATCGGCTCGATCCTCGGCACACAAACCCCCAGACCGCCCTGGGCCTCACCCGGGCTTACTCGTCTCTCGACCTCAAACCTGACGTCGACGTCAGGGTCACTGTACTGTCCCTTTCGTGCCTCTCGACCCCTCGTCCATCCTCCTGACCGATCGTGTCGCCGTGGTCACGGGCGGTGGTTCGGGCATCGGGCGGGGCATCGCCAACGGGTTCAGGGCTTTCGGGGCCAAAGTCGCCGTCTGGGAGCGCCACGCGGACACCGCCGACGCCGCTGGAGAAGAGGTGGGTGGTCTCGGCCTGCAGGTCGACGTCCGCGACTCCACCGAAGTGGACGCCGCCCTCGAGCGCACCGTCAACGAGCTGGGCCCCGTCAGCATCCTGGTCAACAATGCGGGCGGCGTCTTCCACTCGCCGCTCCTCGATACAACGGAGAACGGCTGGGACGCGCTCTACCGGTCGAACCTCAAGCACGTCATCCTCTGCACCCAGCGCGTGGCCCGGCTCATGGTCGAGAACGGCCTCAAAGGCAGCATTATGAGCGTCACCTCGATCGAGGGGGTGCGGGCAGCACCCGGCTACGCCGCCTATGCCGCGGCCAAGGCCGGCGTCATCAACTACACCAAGACCGCCGCGCTGGAGCTCGCAGCCCACGGCATCCGGGTCAACGCCCTGGCGCCAGACATCACCTGGACCGAAGGACTCGCCTCCATCGCGCCCGACCCCGCCGGCCAGCAGGAGCGCTTCGGTCTGACCGTACCGATGGGCCGTGCAGGCCACGTAGATGAGATGGCAGGGGCGGCGATCTTCCTGGCGAGTGAGCTCTCGAGTTACGTCACCGGCCAGACCATCCACGTCGACGGCGGCACGCACGCAGCGAGCGGTTGGTACCACCACCCTGACGACGGCAGGTACGTCCTGGGGCCCTCCTAGGCCACCCGCCACAGTGGCTACCGGCGCACGGAGCCCTCGCTAGCCGTCGCCGAGCCCGACGTGGGCTGACATGCCACCGTCGACGGCGAGCATCTGGCCGGTGATGTAGCGGGACTCGTCGGAGGCCAAGAACACCACCACGTCGGCGATGTCGTCGGGTTGACCCACCGACGGCGTGAGGGTGGCCTTGCTGAGCGAGGCGACCATTTCCTCCTTCAGATGCGCACGCACGGCGTCGGTGATGACGAGTCCCGGCAGGATCGTGTTCGCCCGGATGCCTTTCTTCCCATGGCTGGTCGCTACGTACAGGGTCAGGGCGTTGACACCGGCCTTCGAAACCCCGTACGCCGTCCTGGTCCGGTCGCCCTTGAGCGATGCGCCCGAGGACATGTTGATGATGGAGCCGCCGCCCTGGTCCGCCATGATCGGCACGGCGTGCTTACACATGAGCATCTGACTGCTGAGATTCACCGCCAGGGTGCGGTCCCAGACCTCGAGCGAGAGCTCGGTGACAGCGGTGTCGGCGCTGAGGAAGTCCGAATCGGTCAGGGCCGCGTTGTTGTGCAGCACGTCGAGGCGCCCGAACCGTTTCATGACCTCGGCAATGACCGCCTCGACCTCACTCTCCTCGGAGACGTCGGCCCGGAAGCTCGCTGCGACTCCGCCGGCGTCCCGGATTCCACCAGCCACCGCCTCGGCCGCTTCCACGTTGATGTCGACTACCAGTACGGACGCTCCTTCGCGGGCGAGGGCGCGCGCCGTCGCGCCACCGATCCCGCCCCCACCACCGGTGACGATGGCCGCCTTGCCGCTGAGTCGATCCATGGTGCCTCCGCTTGCTCCGGATGCGTAGACCTTATGGGCCACCGCGTTCCAGCCTGGATAGGGTGCTGCAGCTACGCGTCGTCGGCGCCAACGACCCATGGGAGGGAACGGTGCGCTTCATCCTTCAGTACCCCGAGGCCAGTGGGAGCGGTATGGACCTGCTCGATGCCGGCGCGATCACCGACCTCGCCGCCGCCGCCGAGAAGGCGGGGTGGAACGGGATCGCGCTGACCGAGCACCCAGCGCCGAGCAGCCGGTGGCTCGAGACCGGAGGGCACCAGAGTCTCGATCCCTTTGTCGCGCTCGCCGCCGCGGCGGGCGTGACCAAGAGCCTGGCGCTCGTGACGAACCTCAGCGTGATCCCCTACCGGAACCCGCTGCTCCTCGCCAAGGCGGCGGCGACGCTGAACCGGGTGTCGGAGGGTCGTTTCTACCTGGGAGCCGGCGCCGGTTACCTCAAGTCCGAGTACTTCGCGTTGGGGGTCGACTTCGAGGAGCGCAACGCCCTGTTCGAAGAGGCGCTCCAGGTGATGCAGCTGCACTGGAAGGGTGAGCCGTTCACGTTCGAGGGACGGCACTTCTCCGCCCGCGACATCCAAGCTTTGCCGGCGCCGCGCAGCCGGACGGTCCCCATCTGGATGGGCGGCAACTCGAACGCCGCGCTTCGGCGCGCCGCCAAGTATGCGGCCGGCTGGATGCCGATGACCGCGCCCGCCTCGGTGGCGAAGACGGCTCGAACTCCTCCGGTCACCACGACAGAGGAGCTGCAGGAGCGCCTGGGAGCGCTGAAGGAGTTCGCGGGCGATCGGTACGACGAGCTCGAGCTGATCATGGGCTACTCGGGCCCGGGGCTCGGCGATTTCGATCGCGACGCCGAAAAGGTGCGGCACCGATTGGGCGAGCTCGACGAGCTCGGGGTCGACTGGGTGTTCGTCGGTCCGCCTTGGTCGCCGGCGCCCGGGCCGCAGGAGTGGGTCGAGGCGTTCGGATCCCGCTTCATCAAGGGCTGAGCCGGCATCGCCCCGTGGTTGGCTGGATCCGGGCCAACCGAAGACCGTGAGTTGATGTTGCGTCGGATGCGAATGCGCCGGAGCATGTTTCTGAGGTGGAATCCGGTGGAAAACCCGAGGTGGTGGGTGCTAGCACGACGCCGGTGAAGGGGGTAGCCACCTTGGGCGAAGGCCTATTGGCAGGGAAAATCAGGGCATGAGCGGCCACCCGGTCTTGAAGCGCCGGGTCCGCACAAGGACGGCGGGAGCGCTCGGATGATCGGTCCTCTCTTCCGAGAGAGCCTCTACCGGCTCCGGGCCACTTTCGGCCGGCGTTGGACCGGCTACCTGTCGCTGGTCGTCCTCATCGGTCTGGTCGGAGGGGTCTCTATGGCCGCCATCGCCGGGGCGCGGCGGACCCAGTCGTCGTTCCCCGTCTACGAGGCCAGCACGAACCCGTCGGACGCCCAGGCCTTCGACGAATTCCTGCCGTCAACGAACATCGGGTTCTCCGCACGCGTCAACAAGGAGATCGCGCACCTGCCCTACGTCAAGCGGGCGACGCCCATCGTGGGCTTCGACGGAACCCTGCAGTTCTTGACCAATCTGCGCGGTAGTTCAGTTCCCGGCGAGGCGCCTCCCGCCCTGGAGGGCAGTCCCGGCGGTGCATACCTCAGCAGCGACCGCGTCACGGTGCTGCAGGGCCGGCTGTTGGATCCGTCGCGCCTCGGCGAGTTCATGTTGTCGGCCGGCGCAGTCAAGGCGTCGGATCTGCATCTCGGTTCGACTGTACGTCTCGCCTTCTTCAGCGACGCTCAGGTGTCCGCGCCGAACTACGCGGGGTACCCGATCAACAAGCCGCAACTGATCATCAGACTGAAGCTCGTCGGGATCGTGGAGGACGACGTGCAGGTCATCCAGAGCGATGACGAGGCGCTCGGCGACCAGTTCGGAGTGCTGTCCCCCGCGCTCACTCGTCGCCTTGAGGGGTGTTGCGCGTATTACACGTACATGTCGCTGGAACTCGACGGCGGCGTTCGCCACGCGGCGGCAGTCGATGCCGGTATCAGCCGCATCGTGCCGCACCTCGAGCAGTTCGGAGGGTTCCAGACGGCCGCGCCGATCGTGGGGACAGCGGAACGCACGATCAGACCTGAGTCGATCGCGTTCGGCGTCTTCGGTATCGTCGCTGCTCTCGCTGCCCTCGTGATCAACGGGCAGATTCTGAGCCGCCTCATCCGACGCGACGCCGCAGATCGCGCGGTGTTGCGCGCGCTAGGGGCCAGACCGGCCATGACGGCCGGCGACGCCCTCGGCGGTGTCGTCATATCTATTGCGGCCGGCGCCGTGCTGGCTGTCGCAGTCGCCGTCGCGCTGTCGCCCTTGGCGCCCATTGGACCCGTCCGCTCGGTGTACCCCGACAAGGGGCTGGCCTTTGACTGGACCGTGCTCGGATTGGGCGCGCTCGTCCTGGTGGCGGTCCTCGGTCTGTGCGCGCTGGGTGTCGCCTACCGTTCGGCCCCTCACCGCGTCGCCCGGAGAGGCGACGCGCCCACGGCGGGTGGCTCTCGACTGGGCCGAGCCGCCGGAGCAGCCGGGCTTCCCCCCAACGCGCGCCTGGGCCTCGAGGCGGCGCTCGGGTCCACCGTGTCCCGCCGCTCGGCCCCGGTGCGCTCCGCGCTGATGGGGGCGATCCTCGCCATGATCCTCCTCGTGGCGACGATCGTGTTCGGCTCGAGCCTCGATTCGTTGGTCTCGCAGCCGGCGGAGTACGGATGGAACTGGGACTATGTACTCCTGTCCGGTTTCTCGGGCGCCGAGGACCTGCCGGGGGCGGCGACGGCGGCGCTCCTCGTGCACGATCCCGACGTCGCTCATTTTTCCGGCGTCTACTTCGAGTCGGCCACCGTGGACGGACGCGGGGTGAGCATGCTCGCCATGCGTCCGGGTGCTCCCGTGACGCCCTCGCTGCTGTCGGGTCAGAACATCGGGTCGGCCGGTCAGATCGTTCTGGGACC
>DATHPK010000138.1:0-7219 GCA_035483935.1 Acidimicrobiales bacterium | reverse complement strand
CCGCTCCCGTTCGGCCCGACCACGACGGTGATCCCGGGCTCGAACTCCAGCACCGTGGGGTCGGCGAAGGACTTGAACCCCTTCATGCTGAGGGACTTCAGGAACATTCGGAGCGACCCTATCTGGTCACGACGGGCCGATCGGGTGAAACGCGGCCGCCCGCGGCGACCTCAGACCTCAGACTTCAGACCCCCGCCTCGGAGGACCCGGGGCCTCAGACCTGGCAGTGCTCGCAGAAGAAGGTCGAGCGCCCGCCGGTCTTCACGCGCACGATGTTGTTGCGGCACCGCCGGCACGGCTGGCCCTCCCGGTCGTAGACCTGATGCGAGCCCTGGTACTCGCCGATCTCGCCGAACAGGTCGCGGTACTGCTCGTCGGCCAGCGAGGAGCCCCGGTGCTTGATCGCATCGGCCAACGTCTCCACGATCGCCCGGTACAGCCGCCGCACCTCGGTCGCGGTCAGCGAGTCGGCGGCACGGTCGTAGCGCAGACCGGCCTGGTAGAGCATCTCGTCGGAGTACAGGTTCCCGATCCCGGCCGTGAAGCTCTGGTCCATCAGCAAGGGCTTGACCGCGCCGTGATGCTGGTGCAGCAGGGCCCCGAAGCGGTCCCAGCTCATCAGGTCCTCGATGGGGTCGAACCCGAGGTGAGCGAGCTCCGGGATCGCCTTGCGGATCGCCGCCCCGTCGCCCCCGGCCGTCCCCGACACGGGCGACATGGGCGTCCCGTCGGACTTCAACGGCGGCGTCGACACGAAGAGCTCCCCGAACGTGCGGGGGTCGACGTAGCGCAACTCTCCGCCCTGGGTGAAGGTGATCACGACGTGCGTGTGCTTGGGCTTGGGGTCCTTCAGGGACTTCACCCGCAGCAGCTGCCCGCTCATTCCGAGATGGACGACCAACGTGTCGTAGTTGTCGAGCGTCAGCAAGAGGTACTTCCCCAGACGCCCGACGGACTTGATCGTGCGGCCCTCCAACAGCCCCCGGAAGTGCTTGGCAGAGGGGTGCCGGCGCACCGATCGGCCGTTGGCGACGGACACCGCCTTGATCTTGCGGCCCACCACCTCACGCGACAGGTCCTGGCGCAGCGTCTCGACCTCGGGCAGCTCAGGCATCGCTCGAACTCACCTCGGACACCGCCGCCATTCCAGACGCCCCTGACACCGACGACGCCGACCCGTCGTCGCTCAACTCCTCCCACGCGGCCCACGCCGACCGCGCCGCCTCTTGCTCCGCGTCCTTCTTCGACCGACCCTCACCGGTGCCCCAGCACTTGCCGCCCAAGAAGACCTCGGCCGTATACGCCCGGTCGTGGTCCGGCCCCGACCCCACGACGACGTAGCGGGGCGTCCCGTCCCCGTCGCGCACCGCCTTCTCCTGCAGGCGCGACTTGTGGTCGAAGTCGTCGGGCTCCTCCCCCGCCTTGGCGATCGCATCGCCCAGTTCGCGCAGCACCAGGTCCCGGGCCGCGTCCCACCCCGCATCGAGATACACCGCACCGAGAATCGCCTCGAAGGCGTCCGAGAGGATCGACGCCTTGGTCCGCCCGCCCGAGCCCTCCTCGCCCCGCCCGAGGAGCAAGACGGGACCCACGCCCAGGCGCCCGGCGACCAGCGCCAGCACCCGCGCGTTCACCACCGCGGAGCGGACCTTCGCCAGCTTGCCCTCGGGAAAATCTGGATACCGGGCGTAGCAGTACTCGGCGACCACCAGCCCCAGCACGGCGTCGCCGAGGAACTCGAGGCGCTCGTTCGACGGTGCACCGCCCTCCTGCTCTCCACACCAGCTGCGATGTGCGAGGGCGTGCTGCAGGAGACTCAGATCGCCGAAGGCGTGGCCCAGCCGAGCGGCCAGCACGGCCGCACCGTCAGCGCCGGTGTCATCCCTGCTGGAGCTTGGCGTAGACGTAGTCAACGGCGTCACGGACCGTGCGCAGGTCCTCGAGATCCTCGTCGTCGATGCGGAAGCCGACGGTGCGCTCCCCCAGCTCCTCCTCGAGCGCCTCGACCAGCTCGATCAAGGCGAGCGAGTCGGCGTCGAGATCCTCCACAAAGGAGGCCCCTTCGGTGATCGACGATGGATCAGTCTCCAAAATGTCGGCCAACTGGTCCCTGATCAGCTCGAACACCCCGTTCCGATCGAGGGGTCCCTGATTCGTGTGGGTCTCAGCGGGCACGTCGCCCAGTGTAGGTGTCACGAGCGTGAACCTGCCCGTTTACCCCCTCTGAACTGCTCTTTTGGTCGATGGCGAAATCCGGCGAATTTGCCTCCGGCCGACCCCGACCCACCGCCGGACCCCTTCCCGGGCGCCTCCACCCGTCCGCCAATAGTGCCGATCGGCTCTGACCGCCCTGTTTGCAACGGGGGAACATGACGGCGTGGCAATGACGCCCGTCCTGACCTTCGACGTCGGCCAGACCGAATGGCACGTGGTCGACGTCTACCTCACCTCCAGGCGGCGTGACCTCGAGGTCTACGTCGACGGCGAGCGGGTCACGCCCGTGCCACTCGCGAGCACCACGAAGGGCACGGAGCGCTACGAGCTCCGGGTCGGCCAGTCCGAGCCTCACACCGTCCGGATCGAGCGCCGAGGGGGGCGGCGGGCCGCGTTCGAGGCCTACATCGACGGCTGGCCCGTCCCCGACAATCGTGCCGCCCAACGCGCCGCCCGGCTCGAGGTCGCCGCAAAGAACGCTCGGTCCAGGCCGGGAGGCGGAGAAACTCCGGGCCGCCGTACCGGCCGCTACGTCTTGGCCGGCGTCATCCTCTTGCTCCTGGTCTGGGGCGCCTCGATCTTCGTCCGCAACCAGGTGAACGACGCCAGCCTCGCCCGCCACGGCAAAGCGATCACCGCCCGCATCGTCGACACCGAGCACGATCAGAGCGACAGCGGGACCTCCGACTACCTCTACGTCTGGATCCCTGCCTGCAGCTGCCCGGTGAGGGTCGCCACCGACAACCCGGCCTCGCACCCCAAGGGGAGCACCATTGCCGTGCTCTACGACACGACCGATCCCACCAACGTCCGGCCGTTGGTCGACGGGAACTCGACCGGGTGGGACTGGGCGGGCGACGTGTTCTTCTTCGGCCTCGCGGTCTTCGGTACCTACTGCGCGTACGAGCTCATGAGCCCCGAGCTCGATCGCCTACGGGCTCGCCGTACGGCGGCCAAACAAGCCAGCCCGGCCGCGACGTAAACCCCTCGGCTCCGGGCGGCCGGCAGCTGTCGGACTCAGTCGCCTTCGGAACGCTCGTCGCTCTCGGCGGCGGGTCGCACCGCGGCCGCGACCTGTTCGACCAGTCCCCTCGTCGCGCACTCGTGGGCCACGAGCACGGCGTTCATCATGGCCGTCGCGTTCGACGATCCGTGGCTGATGACGCAGACCCCGTCGGTCCCGAGCAGCATGGCCCCGCCCGTGTTCTCCGGCTCGAACTGTGCCGCCAACGGCAGCAGGTGCGGGAGCAGCGCCTCGGCCGCGACCCGTGTCTCGTCGTTGGTCCCGAACACGCCGAGCATGGTGTCGAAGAGAAACCGCAACGAACCCTCCAGCGTCTTGAGCGTGACGTTGCCGGTGAACCCGTCGGTCACGATGACGTCGGCGGGCGAAGGCAGCACGTCCCGGCCCTCGAGGTTCCCGACGAACTCGAACGTCCCGTGCGGGCCGGCGGCGTCCTCGACCAACAGGTGGTGGGTCTCCTTGACCAGCGGGGTCCCCTTGGTCGGCTCCTCGCCGATGGAGAGCAGGCCGACGCTCGGCGATTCGGTCCCGAAGCGGGCCGACACGTACGCCGCGCCCATCTGGGCGAACTGCACGAGCATGGCGGGCGTGCACTCGGAGTTGGCGCCGGCATCGACCAGCACGGCGGGGGTGCGGCCGAGGCGAGGCAACGGCGTGGCGATGCAGGGCCTGACGACCTTGGGGAGCCGGCCCATGCGCAGCAGAGCCGAGGCCATGGTCGCCCCGGTGTTGCCGGCCGAGACCATGGCCGACGCCTTGCCGTCGCGCACGAGCTCGGCGGCGCGCACGAGGGACGAGTCCTTCTTGCGGCGGACCCCCCCGGCCGGGTCCTCGTCCATGGCGATGACCTCGGTGCAGGACACCAGCTCGAGGCCCATCGTGTCGCCGACCTGCTCGGGCGGTCCCACCAGCACGATGCCGATGCCGTGCTCGATGGCGGCGCGCTTGGCGCCCTCGACGATTTCGCCCGGGGCCTTGTCGCCACCCATGGCGTCGACGGCAACGGGGAGCTTGGCCAGCGCCTCGGGCGACGGACGCTCGCCCCGGCGACTCAAGTCAGTCGACCTCGACGGCCTGGCGACCCTTGTACCAGCCGCAGCTGGGGCACACCACGTGCGGAGTCTTGGCGGCCTGGCAGTGCGGGCACACGCTGCGTGCCGGCCGGCTGAGGCGCCAGGCGCCAGCCTGGTGGCTGCGGCCCTTGGCCTTGGACTTCTTCTTCTTGGGGACTGCCATGAACGGACTCCAACGATCGGTTCGGGTCGCTCCGGGTGCGCCCAGCGGCACACTTCGGACGCTCTGAGGCGGTGCAAGCCCTCCGGAGAGGGCTACCGGAGCACGTCGAGGTTAGCCCACCGGGGGTCCCGTGGGGCAACGCAGCCGCAGTCGCCCTCGTTGCGGTTGGCTCCGCACTGCGGGCACAGGCCGGCGCAGTCCTCCTTGCACAGGGGCGCCATCGGCAACTCGAGCACCACGGCGTCGCGCGCCAGCGGGGCCAGGTCGATGGCATCGAGGTCGATCGGGTAGAAGTCCTCGTCGCTCGGGCCGGCGACCGCCCGGTCTGCGAAGCGCTCGTGGACCGGGATCTGCAGCACGCCCGCCACCGGATCGGCGCAGCGACGGCACGTGCCGACCCAGGGGGCGCGCACGCTGCCCTCCGCCTCGATCCCGCCCTCGAAGGAGACCAGCTCGACGTCGACCTCGACCTCCGCGCCGGCCGGCACGACGCTACGGCCCTCGTCGATGCCCTTTTCGTGAAGGGGGCCGGCCAGTGCGACCTCACCCCGTCGCACCACGTGCGCGTGCTGGCCGCTCTTGCGCCGCAAACGGGCGACGTGCACGACGAACGGGTCGGCCGCCGTGGTCACGACTGATCCTGATCGAAGAACCCGTCCTCCTCGAGTCCGGCTGCCTCGTCTTCGCCCGGTGCCTCGACCGTCGGGGCGGCCAGTTTGGTGCGTCCGGCCTGCACGGTGCGGGTCAGACGGTCGAGCACGATCTCCATCCCCGCCAGCTTCTGATCGACGAAGTCCTCGGCCTGGTGCCGTAGCGCTCGGGCCTCCTCGTTGGCGTCGTCGAGGATGCGCTGCGCGACCGCGTTGGCCTGCCGCACGATCTCGGTGCGCTGCACCATGTGCTCAGCCTGCGCGCGCACCTCGTCCATCAACGCTTCGGCCTCGCGGCTGCGCTCGGCCATGAACTCCTCTCGCTCGCGGAGGAGCCAGCGGGCCTGGCGGAGCTCGTCGGGCAGGCTCTCGAGACCGGCCTGAACGAGAGAGATGACTTCGTCGCGCGAGACCATCGCCGACGAGGAGAGTGGCATCGACTTGGCGTTGTGGATCAGGTCGAGCAGTTGGTTGAGGATCGACTCGATCCCGACCTCCTCGACCGGTTGCTCTTCGTCGACATCGAGGAAGCGGTCGCTCACCGCGTTCCCCCTCCCTCCTTGTACTTCGCCGCTAACGCCTTGGCGATCGGCTCGGGCACGAAGGCCGACACGTCGCCACCGAAGCGCCAGACCTCCCGCACCAACTTGGAAGCCATGAACGACACCTCGGGGCTCGTGGGAATGAAGATGGTCTCGACGCCGGAGAGGTGGTTGTTCATCTGCGCCATCTGCATCTCGGCCTCGAAGTCGGAGACGGCCCGCAGGCCGCGGATGATGGCGTCTGCGCCCACGTCGCGGGCGACCCAGACGGTCAGCGTCGACATCGACACGATCTCCACGCCCGGGAGATGTGCGGTGGCCTCAACCAGCAATTCCTGGCGCTCCTCGAGATCGAAGAGGGCTGCGCCCTTCTGCGGGTTGCGGACGGCCGCGACCACGACCTTGTCGAAGAGCTTGGTAGCTCGCTCGACGATCTCGAGATGTCCGTTGTGGAAGGGGTCGAACGAACCCGGGAAGAGGCCGATCTTCATCGGGTTTCTCCGGTTTCTCCTAAGTCGTCACGGCGATGAGCCACGGTGATGAGCGTACCGCCGTACCGTCGCTCTTTAGCGACCACCCAGGTGTCGGGCATCGTGATGGGCGACGATGACTCCATGACCACTGAGGCGGCGTCGAGGGATTCGAGGATCGCCGGCCAGTCCATGAAGTCGTAGGGCGGGTCGCACAACGCGAGGTCGTAGGCGTGGCCCGTACCCGTGGTGCGGTTGCCGCCGCCCGTACGGAGCCACCCAGGCAGGGCGGCTCGCACGAGCGTGGCGTCGGCGTCCTCCAGTCCAACGGCGGTGAGGTTCTGCCGCACCGCATCGAGAGCGTCCGGGTCGAGATCGACGAAGACGGCCGAGGTGGCGCCTCGTGAGAGCGCCTCTACGCCCAGGGCACCGCTGCCGCAGAAAAGGTCCAGGACCCGCAGCCCTTCGACTCCACCCTGGGAGCCCAGGATGTCGAAGATCGATTCCCGCACCCGGTCTGAGGTCGGTCGCACGGACTTGGGCAACTTCGCCGCCAGCCGGCGCCCGCGGCTCCGGCCCCCGATGACCCGCATCCGCCCACCCTATGGCGGCTCCTACCGACCATCTCGCCACAACCCCCGGCGATCCACGAGGTAGTACGCCAACGCGACCAGTCGTTCACCCATCGCGTCGGCCATCACCGACCGATCCCCGACACTGGATTGGTCCCAGGTGTCGCTGCCAAGGACCTCTGCCGCCTTGCGTTCGGCTTGACAGCGCACGATGTGCTCGAGCGACTCATCCGGTACGAGGGCGTAAAAGAGCCGGGTGTTGAGTGCCTCCGCAACTCGACTCAGAGTCTGGAGCCGAAGGACTCCCTCTACTTCAGCCCTCTCGAGCTCGCATGCCCTCGATTGCACGACTCCCATCCGAGCGGCGAGCTCGTAGGTCGACATACCGAGAGCGAGTCGAATCTCCCGAACCCAACCGTGTGATGGGCGCGCCCCGATGCGTGCGTCGAGCCCTGCCAGACGGCTATCGAGCAGCCGACGGGTGACTTGACGATCGGGATTCATGACGAAG
>DATHPK010000137.1:0-7612 GCA_035483935.1 Acidimicrobiales bacterium | reverse complement strand
GGCGATCGACGTGCCCTCGTCGGCCGCCTCGGCCGCCCGGAGCTCGTCGCCGGCGAGACAGGCCTCGACCACGGCGAGGGGGATGTCGGGCTGCACCGTCGTGGAGTTCGAGCTGATCGCCACGGCCGCGCCACCTGGCTGCAGCAACGGACGAAGGCCCTCGAGCGTCTCGACGGTGCCGAAGTAGTTGACCGATGTCAACAACGAGCCCTTCCTGTCGGGCGACCCCGCCAGCCCGGCGCACGTCACGACGGCGGCGAGGGTCCCTTCCGCCAGACCGGTGGCCTCGTCTACGGCGCGGCTGCGTTCGGCCGGGACGCCGAGGTCGGCGACGACGGCGACGTCGGTACCGGGGCGGTCGATGCCGATGACGCGGAAGCCCGCCGTGCCGAGTCTGGCGGCGGTGGCGCGGCCGATGCCCGAAGCGGCGCCGGTGACGACGGCGTTCTTGGCCGGGGCGTCAGGCAGCGCGTCGGGCCTTGAGGATGGCGAGCGCCTTGTCGGCGTGCGAGTTCATCGAGATCTCGCTGTGGATGACTTCGAGGAGGGTGCGGTCGGTGTCGATGACGAACGTCGTGCGCTTGTTGGGGCCGAAGCCGCGCTTGGCGCCGAGCTCGGCGGCGACGGTGCGGTCGGGGTCGCTGAGGAGGGGGAGGCCGAGCGACTCCTTCTCGTCGAACTGCTTCTGCTTCTCGACCTTGTCGGCGCTGATGCCGACGGGCTGGGCGCCGACGGCGGCGAACTCGGCCTTGAGGTCGCGGAAGTGGCAGCTCTCCTTCGTGCAGCCGTACGTCATGGCGGCGGGGTAGAAGAACAGCACGACGGGCCCGTTGGCGAGGAACTCGCTCAGCTTGCGGGGCGTGCCCGTCTGGTCGGGGAGTTCGAAGTCGGGGACGGTCTCGCCGGTGTGGAGTGCCATGCCGCTCAATGTACGGCGTGGCGGGGCGGCGTGCCCCGCCCGGGAGGGGGGGCGAGGTGGTGTTGGGGTGGTCAGGCCTCGAAGCGGAAGCCGACGCCCCGGACCGTGACGAGGTGGCGGGGGTTGGCGGGGTCCGGCTCGATCTTGCGGCGGAGGCGCTTGATGTGGGTATCGAGCGTCCGGGTGTCGGTGAGCTCCTGGTCCCACCAGAGCCGGTCGATGCACCAGTCCCGCGTGACGACCTGGCCGCTGTGCGACATGAGGAGGGCGAGCAGGTCGAACTCTTTGCGGGAGAGCTCGACGGAGCGCTCGTCGACGGTGACCTCCCGGCGGCCGGCATCGAGGCGGACCGGCCCGACGTTGAGGACCTCCTCGTGGTGCTCGGCCACCGCGACGCCCCGGCGGAGGACGGCCCGCATGCGCGCCACGAGCTCGCGGAGCCGGAACGGCTTGGCGACGTAGTCGCTCGCGCCGAGCTCGAGGCCGAGGACGATGTCGACCTCGGAGTCGCGGGCGGTGACCATGATGATCGGCACCGGCTTGAGGGCGCGCATCTGCTGGCAGATCTCGATCCCCGACTGGTCGGGGAGCATGACGTCGAGGAGGACGAGGTCGGGATGGACCCGGTGGAACAGGCGCAGCGCCTCGTGCCCGTCGCCGGCCGCTTCGACCGCGAAGCCCTCGCGGGTCAGGCCGGACGCGAGGGCTTGTCTATACGACTCCTCGTCGTCGACGACGAGGACGAGGGGGCGGTTGTCCCGCGGGGGGGACGGGGGCGGTGTCCGACCCGAGGACGCCGTCGCGTTCGCGATTGCCACGTCAGGCTGCGTCGTGGGGGACCGGTCGGAGCGGGAGCGGTGGGAACGGGGTGAGGGTGGCGGTGGATCGAGGGGCAGGCGACGACGGCCGACGGGGGGTAGATCGCACCGACGCCGCCTGAGCGCGCGAGGTCGTCAGACCACGCGCCAGGGTGACCAATGATCCGAGGAGCCCCGGGCGTTGCAAACGCTCCGGGTGGATCACGATGACCTCGGCCAGGGTGTCCCGGCCGTGACGGCGACCGGCGCCGGGGCGGGGACCGGAACGTGAGTCCCTGCCGGCGTGGCCCATGTGCTGTTCCACGGTTGCCATCAGCCGTCACCGTAGAAAGCCGAGGTGAACGGGTTGTGAAACGGTTGCGACCGCAAAGTGTTCTATTGATGAACTCTTCTGTTTGGGTCGCCGGGTGCGGCAGTACGCTCCCGGGGACATTCCGATCGAGGTGGGAGGTACGTCCTGATGTCCGAGGCCATGGGTCACGGCGTGAACCAGCGCAAGGCGATCCAGATGACGCCCGAGGAGGTGGAGGCGTTCGTCGCCGAGCGACGCCCCATGACGATGTGTTCCATCGGACCCGACGGCTCCGTCCACGCGGTGGCGATGTGGTACGGCTTCTTGGAGGGCTCGATCGCCGTCGAGACGAAGACCAAGTCGCAGAAGGTGCAGAACCTGCGGCGCAACCCGCGTCTGACGCTGTTGTTCGAGGACGGGGACTACTACGACGAGCTGCGCGGCGTCGAGCTCGTCGGCAGGGCCGAGATCATCGACGACCCCGAACGGCTCTGGCCGCTCGGCGTCAGCGTCTTCGAGCGCTACTACGGCGAGTTCACCCAGGAGCTCAAGCCGTTCGTGGAGACGATGCTGCACAAGCGGGTCGCCATCAAGATGCACGTCGAGCGGACCGTGAGCTGGGACCACCGCAAGCTGGGCCTACCCTCGACGCGGCCCGCTGCGGGCGGCGGCACCTCGACCTCGTAACTACGAGGTGAAGTTCGAGACGACGCAGTCGGTCGCCGTCCCGCCGGCCCGGGCCATGGCCGCGTACGGCTCGCCCGCCTTCTACGAGGGCCGATCGGTCCGGGACCACATCGAGGTGCTCGAGGTCGTGCGCCACGAGGCGACGGAGGCGAGGCTGCTCATGGAGGTGCGCTTCGCCTTCCGGGGGCCGATCACACCGGCCGTCCAGCGCTTCATCGACCGCAACAAGATGTCGTGGATCACCCGCAACGAGATTCGGCCCGACGAGGCCCGGGCCGACTGGCAGGTCCTGCCCGACCACTACCCGGACCGGTTGAGCGCGGCGGGGGTCTACACGTTCGAGCCGGGGCCCGACGGCGGCGAGTCGAGCTCGGTCGTCGGCATACGGGGCGACCTCAAGGTGCACGTGCCCGTGCTCGGCAAGTCGGTCGAGCGGGTGATCGTGACGGGGCTGCGCAAGTACTTCGAGGCCGAGGTGCTGACGATCCCCGACATCACGCCTTGAGCAGCTGCGCCATCCCGTCCTCGATCCCGTGCGCGAGCACGTCGATGTCCGGCGTCGTGTCGTAGTCGCCCGTGATCCCGAAGTTCACCTCGCCGAAGTAGGAGAAGATCGCAATGCCCAGGCGGACCTGCCCGGCCAGGGGCACGTAGGGGAAGGCGCGCAGCATCCGGCGCCCGGCGGCGTACAGCGGGAACTGCGGCCCCGGCACGTTCGTCGTGACCGTGTTGACGTTGCGCTGCGCCGCCCGCGTCGCGATGCGCATGCCGAGCGCGAGCAGCATCGGGGGCGCGAAGCCCGACATGGACGTCAGCGCCTCGCCGGCCAGAGCCTGCTTCGACTCCTTCAGGTCCTTCATCTGGTCGGTGATGACGGCCAGGCGCAGTACGGGATCCTCGATCTCGACCGGTAGCTCCGCGAACATCGCCGACACCTTGTTCTCGTAGGTGCCGTCGCCGACGGCACGGCCCGACTCGTCCCGGGCCCGGACCGACACCGGCACCAGGGTCCGCACCACCCGCTCCACGTCCTCGTCCCGCGCCAGCAGCAGCTCCCGGAAACCGTTCGTAATACAAGCCAGGACGACGTCGTTGAAGGAACCCCCGTGTTCCTTGCGCACGGTGCGGATGTCCGCGACGGTCGTCGTGGCCCAGGCGTAGCGACGATGCGGCCCCAACGGACCGTTCAGGCTCGACAACGGCGTCGGCCGCACGAGTCCGCTCAGGGCGAATACGCCGCTCACCACCTCACCGGCGTACGAGGCCGCCTGGCGCAGCCAGCGGGTCTGCGCCCGCGCCGCCCGCAGCTGCTCGTAGGGCGAACGCAGCATGTTCTCGAGCGCGTCGACGATGAGCTCGGTGCCGGAGGGCTCGGGGTGCGGCGTCCACTCCGACGGATGCTCGGGCCGGTCGGCGTCGGGGGTCAGGTCCATGATCACCGCGAGGAGGTCCGTCCCCGAGACGCCGTCGACCAGCGCGTGATGCGTCTTGGCCAGGATCGCCCAACGTCCTTCCTCGAGGCCCTCGACGACCCAGATCTCCCAGAGCGGCTTGGAGCGATCGAGCGGTTGGGCCATGACGCGCCCGACGAGCTTGCGCAGCTCGCTCTCGCCGCCGGGCGCCGGCAACGCGGTGTGCCGGAGGTGGTACTCGATGTTGAAGTGCAGGTCGTCCACCCACACGGGTCGCCCGAGCTCGAAGGGGACGAAGCGGACCTTCTGGCGGTAGCGCGGCACCAGGTCGAGCTTCGCCGACACCATCTCCACGATTTTGGTGAAAGGGGGTGGCGGGCCCTCGAAGATCGCGACCGACGCGATGTGCATGTGCGACACGCCGTCCTCGATGTGCAGGAACGAAGCGTCCAGCGGGCTCAGGCGGTCAGGACCCATGGCGGTCCTCCCTTCGCAGTTCGAGGTTGACCCGAAGCTACTACCGGGGCCCGCCGGCGGACCCGGGATTTTCGTGCGTCAGGGTCGGCTCAGACGGCAGCGGGCGTGGCAGCAACCGGCGCCTCGCCCAACGTCGCGAGGAAGGGCGACGTCAGCACGCGGCGGCGGGTCTCCTCGTACGCCGCCTCGATGACCCGGGGCGAGCGGTCCTCGGCCATCGCCCTGAGTCCCATGACCCGCCGAGCGTCGGAACCCGGCTCGAGGCTGATGACGGCGGTGCCGGCCATCTGCAGGCGGGCGATCTCACGCTCCATGCGCCGGTGCACGGTGCGGCGCAGCCAGCCGTCGGCACCGTTGGCGCTGCCGTGCGCCGCCGACATCGACGAGATGATGACGACGAGGTCGAGACCCTCGGCCCGCAGCACGTCGGCGTTGGTGACGGAGTGGACGCCACCGTCGATGTAGTCGGTGCCCTCGATGGAGACAGGCCGGAAGTAGCCGGGGATGGCGCACGACGCGAGCACGGCGGACGCCAGGCGAGCGGGCGGTGCGCCGGGGCGGCCGAAGACGACGCGGCCGCCGTCCGAGCGGACACCGGGGTTGCTTGCAATAATCGTCGCAAAGTGTTTGAACTCAGTTCAGGCGTTTGGCGAATACACCGCTTGTTGTTCACCGTCTGGTGAAATCTGCGTGACAACACGCGCAAGCGGATAAAAAGGGGTGATGAAGGTGATCCGTGGGGGGATCCCAGAGCAGTCGCCGTCCATCGGCCTCGTCCTCGGCGCGGGCGGCGTCGTCGGGCAGGCCTACCAGGCCGGCGTCCTCGCCGCCCTCGAACGCGAGATCGGCTGGGACCCCCGCCTCGCCACCATCGTCGTCGGCACCTCCGCGGGCTCCGTCACGGGAGCCGCCCTGCGCGTCGGCGTCCCGGCCACGGATCTGGCCGCCTCGCTCTACGGCGTCCCTCCTTCCCGGAGGGGTGGCGCCATCCTCCGCCGGATCCTCCCCGGCGACACCGGGCCTCTCCCCACGCCGAGCGTCCGTTCCATCCTGCGCCCCTGGAACCTGCCCTCGCCGGCGCTCGTCGTCCGCGCCGCCCGCCGCCCCCTCGCGTTCCGCGCCGACGTCGCCGCCGCGACCCTGATCCCCCGGGGACAACTCGATATCTCCGAGCGCGCCCGCGGCCTCGACGACCTCATCGGCGACCGCTGGCCCGAGGGACTGCGCATCTGCGCGGTACGGCGGTCCGACGGCGCCCGCGTCGTCTTCGGCCGCCCGGGCGCCCCGCCCGCCCGCCTGGCGTCGGCCGTGCTCGCGTCGTGTGCCATCCCCGGCTACTTCCGGCCCATCACCATCGAGGGCACCGACTACATCGACGGCGGCATCCACTCGGTGACCAACGCCGACGTGCTGCGGTCGGAGGGCCTCGACCTCGTCGTCATCATCTCGTCGATGTCGGCGGCGCACGGCAGCGCCAACGGGGCCGACGGCTGGCTGCGCCGCACCGTGCACCGTCGCATGGAGCGCGAGGTCGCCCGCCTCCAGATGGCCGGCACCGCCGTCATCAGCCTCGAGCCGGACGCCGACACCCGTCGCGTCATGGGCCTCCGTGCGATGGCCGAGGACCGCTCGCCCCGGGTCATCGAGGCGGCGTACGAGGAGACCCGCAAGCGGTTGCTGGCGTCGCCGTTCCTCGCGACCTTGGGCGACCCTCCGGTCGCTGCGACGGCCTCCGCCGGCTGACGACCGACCGACACCGAGCTGTCTGTTCGCTGACGACCCCGGACCGGCCCCGGATCTCGTAGGCCATACCGTCCGCCCGGTAGTAGCTTTCAGCTCAACCTCGAACCGCGAATGGAGGGCCTCCATGGGTCCTGACCGCCTGAGCCCGCTGGACGCTTCGTTCCTGCACATCGAGGACGGCGTGTCGCACATGCACATCGCGTCCGTCGCGATCTTCGAGGGCCCGCCGCCGCCCTTCGCCGACATCGTCGAGATGGTGACGGCGAAGCTCGACCTGGTGCCGCGGTATCGCCAGAAGGTGCGGTTCGTCCCCTTCGAGCTCGGGCGGCCGGTGTGGGTGGACGACACGCACTTCAACATCGAGTACCACCTGCGGCACACGGCGCTGCCGTCACCCGGCGGCGAGAGCGAGCTGCGCAAGCTCGTCGGACGCGTCATGTCGCAGCCACTCGACCGCTCCAAGCCGCTCTGGGAGATCTGGGTCGTCGAGGGCCTGGAGGACGGGCGCTGGGCGATATTGGCCAAGACGCACCACGCGCTCGTCGACGGCGTCTCGGGGACGGACCTGCTCGCAGTGATCATGGACCTCTCGCCCGACACGGCCCGGCCCGAACATCCGTCGGAGTGGACCCCGCACGCGGAGCCTTCCAACGCCGAGTTGGTCATCGAGGCGATCGAGAACATGGTGCGCTCGCCCTACGAGCAGCTGCGGGCGGCGCGGGCACAGACCCGATGGCTGCGCCACGCGGCCGCGTACGCGGGCGAGGTGGCGGAGGGCGTGTTCGCGCTCAGCGGCCTAGTACGGCCGACGCCCTTGTCGAGCCTGAACGGGCCTTTGGGCCCGCATCGGCGCTACGCGTGGGCGACGACGACGGTCGAGGACATCCGTGCCGTACGCAAGGAGCACGGCGGCTCCTTCAACGACGTCGTCCTGGCTTGTATTACGAACGGTTTCCGGGAGCTGCTGTTGTCCCGGGACGAGGACGTCGAGCGGGTGGTGCGGACGTTGGTGCCGGTGTCGGTGCGCGCCCGCGACGAGTCGGGGCGGGCGATCGGCGACGGCACGTACGAGAACAAGGTGTCGGCGATGTTCGCCGAGCTACCGGTCGAGATCGAGGACCCGGCGGTGCGCCTGGCCGCCATCACCGACCAGATGAAGGACCTGAAGGAGTCGAGGCAGGCGCTGGCGGGCGAGGCGCTGACGTCCATGTCGGGCTTCGCGCCCCCGATGCTCCTCGCGCTCGGCATGCGCATCGCGACCCGG
>DATHPK010000136.1:0-16972 GCA_035483935.1 Acidimicrobiales bacterium | reverse complement strand
CTTCCGCCGTCACCGCGCGCAAGCGGTAGCCCACCGGGCAGCTGTTCACCGGGGTCATGAAGTCACAATTTCCTGAATACCAAGTAGCGATCACCGGTTTGCCCAAAGCCATGGCCTCGGCCATGCCTAGTCCGAAGCCCTCCGAACGATGCAACGAGACATAGACATCACATGCATTGAAGAGGTTCGCCTGGTCCTGCTCGGGCAGGAACTCGGACAGTAGGCGGCCCTTGACGTGTGTGAGGGTGCGCTGGAGGTCCGTCTCGAACTTCGGTGCCTGGCCGAGATTCATCGTTTTGATCACCAGCACGGATTGCTCGTCACCGGCCGGGAACGCGTTGGAGAATGCCTCGATGGCGCCAAACGGGTTCTTCCGGGCAACCGAGGAATTGAAGTCGAAAGTGAAAAGAAACATGACGGCGTCCCTCGGAATGCCGAGCCGAGCACGTACATCGAATCTGTCCATGCTCACATCGAATTTCGGAACCACTGCTGGAACGATGTGGATCGGTCGACGAGAGTATCGAAGAAACGACCTTCGGACGAAGGAGCTCGCCACCCATATCTCATCAAATCGATCGAACTCCGCACGCAGCGGACTCGGAACGGTGGCCTGCTCCCAGTACCACGTCGCAATGCGAGGCCGCGTGGCGTCGAGCGCGGAAGACGCGGCCTCTCCCGGCATGGACAATTCGTTGATGTTCAGCGTCCACAGATCGATGGGCCAGGTGGGCGGACCCATGAGAGGCAAGAGGTCCCCCGGCAGCAGCCCGTCATCGGTTGGAGCGCCGGTGGCCAACGTGGTGCACGAAAGGGCGAGGCCTTGCCGCAAGAGGGCGTGGGTCAGTCGTCGGCCTGCCTGAGCCAGACCGGTCGTCGAACTCCAGTCGCCGAAGACATTGACTCCGAGAGTTTCGTGCGACGGAGTCACCGACGCCTTTCGGTGGTGCTGCCGTCGATTTCGACGTCGTTGTGCTCCGCTTCCCGATTCTGCGGGTCCCGCTCCTGTGGGAGAGTGCGCAACACAGCCTCTGTCATCGTGTTGAGTTCTTCTAGAAGCGAACGGACCTCCAGAATCAGGTCCGCATTGACGCGGCGCATCTCCGCAACGTGGTCGCCGATCTCAGCGTGAGCTTGCGAAACACTCCGATCAGCGAAGTCGAGGAGATCATTTCGAAGGTCACGCTCGATGCGCTCTTGCAGCCGTGTCACTCGTTCGGCCAGCGCCAAATTCGATTGCATGATCGCGTG
Organism: Acidimicrobiales bacterium; assembly: GCA_035483935.1. Lineage (GTDB taxonomy): Bacteria > Actinomycetota > Acidimicrobiia > Acidimicrobiales > RAAP-2 > Bog-473. Next base: position 15,721 of record DATHPK010000136.1, on the reverse strand, counting down.
ATTGAACGCGATCTGGCGGCGAAGATAGGGCCAACCGATCTTTACGACAATCCGCTTGGCGAGACGGAAGCGCTCGGACGAACCCACCGGTAATCCGAGGTCGGCGTGTCTCTCCGCTTGGTCCAGGGCCGCTTCGAACTCGGTCTTCGTCGCACTCTCGAGCTCCGTTGTGGCACCACCATCGGAGTCATCGGTCGAATCCGGGCGTTGTCCCAACACGGGTCAGAATCTATCCGGCCCTCCTTCTGACGAGGAGTGTTGTCGTCCTCCCGCCTCAGCGCAGAAACCGTCTGAGCGTCAGCCCAGCACCATGCGGCCGCCGGCATAGTCCAACACGACCCATCCGAATCGCTTCAACTGGTCGGAGCCCAAGAGCCCTTGCGTTCCGCCCAAGGCGATCGTCCCGAAGTCCGTGCTCCCCACCAACTGTGGGAAGAGGGACTGCCCGGGAAGCGCCCACTGCCCGCTGTGCACGAGCGGAACGGTGATGACCGAGCACACCGTTGCTTGACGCTGGGCCAGCTTGGTAGGCGATAACGACTCTGCCTGGCTCACCGAGGTCGACACGACGCTCTGGGATGAGCCGGTGTCGACGATGAAGCTCCGGCGGGGTCCGCCTTCGAAGCGGACGGGCACGCTGAGAGAAACGTCGCCGGGCAACGGCGAGACCGTCACCGGCACCGTGGTGCCAGCCCCCTGGGTCAACGCCGCCGCCGGTGCCGGACCGACGGGGCCCGTGTATGACGATTCGCTGGGAAGCGGCGGCCCCTGCGGACCGGGCAGCACCAGATCTCCCCCGGCGAAGTCGATGCGCACGGCGCCGAAGCGGGCCAGGACGTCGGAACCGAGGAGCCCTACCGGCTCTCCCTTCCCTCCCATCTGCGGCAGCGTCGCCGACGTCAGCGTCTGCGGTGCCAGGCCGACGCCCTCTAGGGACCACTGGCCCACCGAAACGGGTCGCTCCTTTCCCGTGCAGTTCACGCCTGAGAACAAGGTCGGCGGCCCAGCCGAAGGAAGGTGCAGCCGTCGCGCCAGGTCGGCGTCGATGGTTGACTGCCCGGCGCCCGAGTCGAGCACGAACGGGAACGGCCCCTGGCCCGAGATGCAGATGTTGACCAGCTCGGCGACCTGCCCCGCCACGGTGCTGACCTCGATAGGCACGTGCGTGCCCCCGCCGGGGAGGGCGGTGGACGCGGAGCAGCCGTCGGCCGCCGTCGGCAGTGCGAAATTGACCTCGGGCTCGACGTGCACCCGGGCGGCCGAAGCCGGGCCTCCATCGCCACCCCCACACGCGGCCAGGGAGACCCCCAGCAGCAGCGCGATCGCCGCGGCGCTGACACGTTCGACACCGCCGCGGCGCGACCGGCGAGCGTCCAACGTCCTACCTCGTCAGCGCAATCTTCGCCGCCGCCATCGCCATGCGCATCCCAAGGACGAGCACGGCAAGCGGCAGCGCGAGGCGGCGCCAGCCAGTTGTCGTTCGGACGGTGAAACGAAGTGCGGATCGGTGGTGCGCCACCATCATCCGGTAGGGGTGGCGGGCCGTGCTGACGCCCTGGACGTGCGTCACCGACGCAGTCCCGGCGAAGCCGACGCCCCAGCCCGCATGGTGCGCCCGCCAGCACAGATCCGTGTCTTCGAGATACATGAAGTAGGCCTCGTCGAACCCACCGAGTTCCTCTAGTGCCTCGCGGCGCGCCATGAAGCAGGAGCCGGAGACCCAGTCAGCCTCGATGACCTCGTCATCCTCCGGGACGCCCGGGTTGTAGCGCTTGGTGAACGGGTTGTCCGGCTTGAAAAGGGCCAGCAGTGCATGGCCCGCCGCGTCGGTGAAAGATGGGAAAGCCCTCACGGAGGGGTACACGTCTCCCGTGTCTGCGAAAACCCGGGGGCCGACGATCGCCCACGCTGGGTGCGCCTCGAGAACTGCCCGCAGAGCCCCTAACGCCCCGGGATGCACCTCGAGATCGGCATTCGATACGACCACCCACTGCGGCGGGGAGGCCTCGGCGGCGAGCGCGGCCAGCCCCCGGTTCACGCCGCCGCCGTAGCCGACATTGCGGCCCGGGCGCACGACACGTATCGGAGACGGGGAGGACAGTTCGTCCAGCAGGGGTGTCAGTGCTGTTTCGGTGCTCCCCGCGGCGCCGTTCTCCACGACGACAACCGACGCGGCACCGTCGGCGAGGATCGACCGCACGGCACCCTCGAGCAACGGCCCGGCGTCGTGGTCCACGACGACGGCGGCGATCGCACCGGGCACTGGCGGCTAGTACTCCTTGGTGAAGCGGAACTTGATCAGCGCGCGTATGGCGCCGAAACCGTCACGCCAGGTGATTTTCTTGCCCTCGTCGTGCTCGCGTCCTGCGTAAGAGATCGGCACCTCGTAGATGCGGTGGCCCCGGCGCAGGATCTTCGCCGTTATCTCAGGTTCGAAGTCGAAGCGGTTCGAAACGATCGTCAAACCCTCCAACACCTGGGAGTCGAAGAGCTTGTAACAGGTCTCCATGTCCGACAGCGTGGAGCTGTACAGCACGTTGGTGATCAGCGACAGCAATCGGTTGCCCATCCAGTGCAGGGGCAGCATGTTCTTGCGCTCGCCGGTGAAGCGGCTGCCGTACACGACGCGTGCCTTGCCACGGAGGATCGGTTCGAGCAGTTTGGGCCAGTCGTTGGGGTCGTACTCGAGGTCAGCGTCCTGGATCAGGACAAGGTCCCCCCTGGCCTCGGCCAGGCCGGTCCGGATGGCGGCGCCCTTGCCCTGATTGGTCTGGTGGCGCAACACGCGCACCGTGGAGTCCTCCAGCGCGCCCAGCACCTTGTCCGAACCGTCGCTCGAGCCGTCGTCCACGGCAACGATGTTGAGCGTGACGGGCAACTCGACCGCCCGCATGCGACGGATGACCTCGGCCACCGTGGTGCGCTCGTTGTACACGGGGGTGATCACCGTCAGGGAGTGGTAGGTCCTCGGCTCCGGCAACTCGTCGAGGGCGGCATCGGCGTCAGTCATTTCCCCTGTTCACTTTCTGCTCGAAGTAGCCGATCGTGCGCTCGATCCCCTCCGCCAGCCCCGTCGTGGGTTCCCAACCGAGCGCCGTCCGCGCCAACGTGATGTCGGGACAGCGCCGCGTCGGATCGTCCTGGGGCAAGGGCTCGAACGTGATCTCGGATTTCGAACCGGTGGTCTCCAGTACGAAGTGTGCCAGCTCGAGCATGGTGCGCTCGTCCGGGTTCCCGATGTTTACGGGTCCGGTCACCGAAGAATCGAGCAGCGCGAGCAGGCCACCGATCTCGTCGTCGACGAAGCACAGACTTCGCGTTTGGGTTCCGTCGCCGTACACGGTCAGCGGATCGCCGCGGAGCGCCTGCACGATGAAGTTGGACACGACCCGCCCGTCACCCGGGGATAGGCGGGGCCCGTAGGTGTTGAAGATGCGCACGATGCCCACGTTGACTCCGTGGGTCCGGTGCATGGCCATCGTCAGGCTCTCGGCGAACCGCTTGGCCTCGTCGTAGACGCTGCGCGGCCCGGTCGGGTCGACGTTCCCCCGGTACGACTCGACCTGGGGATGGACCTCGGGGTCGCCGTAGACCTCGCTTGTGCTCGCCATCAGGAAGCGTGCGTCGTGGGCGCGGGCGAGCTCGGCGAGGCGGCGGGTGCCCTCGCTGCCAACGGCCAGCGTGTCGAACGGCCGGGCCAAGTACGCCGGAGGCGAGGCGGGCGAAGCGAGATTGCACACCGCGTCGACCGGGTCGTCGTCGCCAAGTTCCACCTTCTCGCTGACGTTCGTGACGACGAGGCGGAACCGGTCGTGTTCGAGCAGGTGAAAGACGTTCTCCTTGGACCCGGTCGACAGGTCGTCGAGGCACACCACGCTGTCGCCCCGCTCGATCAGCCTGTCGCACAGGTGCGAGCCGAGGAAGCCGGCACCGCCGGCCACCACCACCCGACTCACCGGCGCCCGATCCCCGAGTAGGAAAAGCCCATCCGACGGACCGCCGCGGGGTCCAAAAGGTTGCGAGCGTCGACGATGTTGGGCTCGGCCATCACGGCCAGGACCCGCGCGAAGTCGAGCCAGCGGAACTCGTCCCACTCTGTCAGCACCACGAGCGCCCGAGCACCGGTGGCGGCGTCGTAGGGGTCGCCGCGTAGTTGCAAACCGCGGAGGTCCTCTGGTCCGCCCCCGTCCGGGTCGGTGTCCGCGTCGACAGTGGGATCGAAGGCCTGGACGGCCGCGCCGAGGCCGGCGAGACGGTGGCTGATGTCGAGGCTGGGCGAGTCGCGCCGGTCGTCGGTGTTGGCCTTGAACGTGAGCCCCCATACCGCGACCGCCACCCCGTCGAGCGAGCCGCCACAGGCGGCAACCACCTTTGAGACGACCCGTTCCAGCTGCTCGTCGTTCGACGCGATGGCGCCGGCGAGCAGCGAGAAGTCGTACCCCGCCTCCCGCGCCGTGTAGAGCAGGGCGCGGGTGTCCTTGGGTAGGCACGAGCCGCCCCAGCCGGGGCCGGGCCGCAGGAACTCGAATCCGATGCGCTTGTCGTAGCCGAGACCGAGCAAAACGTCGCGGGCGTCGGCGCCCACCTCCTCGCACAACCCGGCGAGCGCGTTGACGAAACTGAGCTTGGTGGCCAAGAATGCGTTGGACGCGTACTTGATGGTCTCCGACGTCGTCGCGTCGGTAACGATCAGCGGCGCACCGGTCGACCCAAAGAGCTCGCCGACCTTCGCCGCCGCCTGCGGGTCGTCCGCGCCCACCACGATCCGGTCCGGGTTCAGGCTGTCGTGCACCGCCGTCCCCTCACGGAGGAACTCGGGGTTGGAGACCACGGCGATGTCGGGCCGCCCGACGACCTGCTCGACCATGGTGGCGGAGCCGACGGGCACCGTCGACTTGTTGACCACGATGGTGCCGGGCTCGAGGTGCGTCCCGATCTCCTTGGCGGCGGCCTCGACATAGGAGAGGTCGGCCGACCCGTCGGAGCTCATCGGCGTGGGCACGCAGAGGAAGACGAACTCGGCGCCGGCCACCGCGTCCACCGCGGACTCGACGAAGCGAAGGTTCCCCGCGGCCACTCCGCCCGCCACCAGGTCGTCGAGATCCTTCTCCACGATCGGCATCCGGCCGGAACGGAGCGCGGCGAGCCGCGTCGGCTCGCGCTCGGCCAGCACGACGCGGTGGCCGAAGTGGGCGAGCGTGGCCGCCGTCGGGAGCCCGACGTAGCCGGCCCCGATCACGGCGACGGAGCGGCGGTTCCTCCCTGTGTCGCGGTTGTTTGGACTCATGCCGGTGCCTGGGCCTCCTGCGCGCGTATCGCCGGAACGAGCCGGGCGAGGGCGTCCTGCCACTCGGGCAGCGCGGGAAGCCCGTTCAGGCGCAGCGCCATGTTGTCGAGCACCGAGTAGGCCGGGCGCGGCGCCGGGTCGTCCCGGTCTGAGGTGCGAATGGGCTTGACCCGCCCGGGGTCGGCCCCGGCCGCCGACAGGATGGCCCTGGCGAAGCCGCACCAGGTGGTGATGCCGCTGTTGGTGGCGTGGAAGATGCCGGGCCGGCGGTCGAGCCCCAGTGTCACGATCGCCGGCGCCAGGTCCGCCGTGAAGGTCGGCGAACCCTGCTGGTCGTCGACGAACTTCAGATCGCCCTCGCCTTCCGCCAGCCGCAGCACCGTCCGCACGATGTTCTTCCCGTGCGCACCGCACAACCACGAGGTCCGCACGATCGTCGATCCGGGCCTGCACTCGCGCTCCCCCGCCAGCTTCGACATGCCGTAGACCGAGGTCGGGCAGGGAGCATCGGATTCGCGGTAGGGCCGGGTGCCCGTGCCGTCGAAGACGTAGTCCGTGGACACGTAGACCATGTGCGCGCCCACCGCGGCCGACGCCTCGGCGACGTGACGGGTGCCGATCTGGTTGACGGAGTACGCGGCATCGACTTCGGTCTCGCACAAGTCGACCGAGGTGTACGCGCCGCCGTGCAGTACGAGCTCGGGGCGGAAGGAAGCGAACGTGTGCTGCACCGCGTCACGGTCGTCGACCGGCATCGTGTCGATGTCTGTGCCGAGGACCTCGTGGCTGAGCCCCCGACGGGGCCCCTCGGGTCCGAGCAGCGCGCACCGCACGCCGCCGGACGGGACAGTTCCGGCCAGCGCATCAGCCAGGTCCCGGCCGAGTTGCCCGTATGCCCCCGTGATCAGGATCCGCACCCTTCAGCCCTCAGCTCGCTCCCGCGCCCCATGCTCCTTCGGCGACGGGGGCGCGGGCCATGAGCGGCTCCCACCAGTCGCGGTGCGTGGCGTACCACTCCACCGTGTCCGCCAGGCCCTCGTCCCACTCGACCGACGGGGTCCACTTGAGCTCGCGCCGCAGCTTCGAGGCATCGAGTACGTAGCGACGGTCGTGACCGGGCCGGTCCGGAACGATCGTCTTGAGTGACTCGGGCTTCCCGAGCGCCTTCAAGATCCGGTCGGCCACCTCCATGATGGAGGCCTCGACGCCGCTGCCCACGTGGTAGGTCTCGCCCACCTTGCCCCTGGCCAGGACGGCGTCGATGGCGGTGCAGTGGTCGACCACGTGGAGCCACTCGCGGCGGTTCTCCGTGCTCGCGTAGAGGGTGAGCGGCTTGTCGTCCAGCGCCAAGGCGCAGAAGTGCGGGATGAGCTTCTCGGGGAACTGGTAAGGCCCGTAGTTGTTGGCGCAGTTGGTGATGGTGATCGGCAGCTCGTAAGTCTCGGCATAGGCGCGTACGGCGTGGTCGGCGCCCGCCTTCGAGGCGTTGTACGGGGTGCGTGGCCGGTACGGCGACTCCTCCGTGAACGCCTCGTCGGTGTCGAGGGGCAGGTCCCCGTAGACCTCGCACGTCGAGACGTGGTGGAAGCGGTCGATCCCGGCCTGGCGGGCCGCCTCGAGCATGGTCTGGGTTCCGAGCACGTTGGTACGGAAGAACAGGCCCGGGTTCAGCACGGCGAGTGAGTTGTGCGACTCGGCCGCGAAGTGCACGACCGTGTCGATCTCCTCGCCCCGCAACGTCTTCTCGGCCACGGCGGGGTCGCAGATGTCGCCCTGAACGAAGACGATCCGGTCCTCGATGTCCGACAGGTTGGGTCGGTTGCCGGCATAGGTGAGCACGTCGTAGACGACGACATGATCCTCTGGGTGCTGCTCGACCCAGTAGCGGGCGAAATTCGACCCGATGAAACCGGCACCCCCCGTCACGAGAAGGCGCATAGTCTCGACATGCTAGCCCAGCCCCATAACCGCCTCTGAGCTGGCAAGACCCTCGCCGGCACTCCCTCACTCGGGCCGCAGGTGCACGACGTCGCCGGCGCTGACCTGCCGCCGGCCCGCCTGGGTCTCGACCACGAGATGTCCGGCGTCGTCGATGGCGCAAGCGACCCCGGTCAGCTCCTCGTTCGGCAGCGTGACCCGGACGCGCTGGCCGAGCGTCGCGCAACGGTGCCGCACCTCGTCGGCCAGGCTGCGCCGCCCCGCCGCGCCGTCGAGCAGCGGGCGGCGGCGGGCCAGCTCGGTGAGCATCAGGTCGAGGAGGACTCCTTTGTCCACCGGCTGGGCGGTACCTCCGGCGTCGTCCAGGCAGGTGCCACCGGCGTCGGCCGGGCCCGGCCATGCAACATTGAGGCCGATCCCCACCACCACGCCCCGCAAGCGCGTGCCGTCGAACTCCGCCTCCGCCAATACGCCGGCCAGCTTGGAACCACGCCACAGCAGGTCGTTCGGCCACTTCAGCACAGGCTCGACCGCGGCCGCCTCGGCGCAAGCGTCGGCCGCTGCCAACGCCACCGCTCCCGAACAGAGGTGGAGGTCGTCGGCCTCACACCCCGGGCGCAGGAGGATCGACGCCAGCAGGTTGGCCCCCGGGGGGGACTCCCAGCGCCGGTCGAGCCGGCCTCGTCCTGCGGTCTGGTGCTCGGCCACCGCCACCAGCCCTTCGGGGGCACCGTGCCGTGCCTGGTCCAAGACGTAGGTGTTCGTGGAGTCGATCTCGGCGAAGCGGCGGATGTCCCACGCCCCGGCCCACATGGCACACACCATACGGCGCGTGCAATTGTGAGGGACCCGCTCTCCGGAGGAAAAACCCAGCGTGCTCGACAAGATCCTCATTGCCAACCGCGGCGAGATCGCCGTCCGCGTCATCAGGACGTGCCGCGAGATGGGCATCGGCACTGTCGCCGTGTACTCCAACCTGGACCGCGACGCCCTGCACGTGCGCATGGCCGACGAGGCTTATGCGCTGGGCGGGGAAACCGCCGCCGAGAGCTACTTGAACACTGAGGCAATCCTGGGTGCGATCGAGCAGAGCGGGGCGGACGGGGTCCACCCTGGCTACGGCTTCTTCTCCGAGAACACCGACTTCGCCCGCGCCATCACCGACCGCGGCGTCACGTTCATCGGCCCGCCGCCAGAGGCGATCGAGGTGATGGGCGACAAGATCAGCTCCCGCCTGGCCGCCGAGAAGGCGGGTGTCGCAGGCGTGCCCGGTCGCTCCGAACCATTGACCTCCCCCGAAGAGGTGACGGAGTTCGGCAAGGAACACGGCTGGCCGGTAGCCATCAAGGCGGCCTACGGAGGGGGCGGGCGCGGCATGAAGGTCGTCGCATCGGCCGCCGACGCCGCTGAGGCGATGGAGTCGGCCGCCCGCGAGGCGCAGGCGTACTTCGGGCGGCCCGAGATCTACCTCGAGCGCTACCTCGCCTGGCCGCGCCACGTCGAGATGCAGGTACTCGCCGACCGTCACGGCAACACACTCTGGCTCGGGGAACGCGACTGCTCGGCACAGCGCCGACACCAGAAGCTGGTCGAGGAGAGCCCGGCACCCGACTTTCCCGACGACGTCCGGCGGGCCATGGGCGAAGCGGCGGTAAAGGTGTCCGAGGCGTGCGGCTACTACAACGCCGGCACGGTCGAGTTCCTGTACCAGGACGATGAGTTCTACTTCCTCGAGATGAACACGCGCCTTCAGGTGGAGCACCCGGTCACGGAGCTGGTGACCGGCCTTGATCTCGTCGCATGGCAGATCCGGATTGCCTCGGGCGAGGCCCTCGACTTCTCCCAGGAGGACATCGCTCGCAACGGACACGCCATCGAGGTGCGCATCAACGCCGAGGACCCGAGCGGCGGCCGCTTTACCCCGTCACCGGGCACCCTCACCTCGTTCCACCAGCCATCCGGTCCCGGGGTCCGCCTCGACGCCGGTTACGAGAGCGGCGACACCGTCTCGCAGTATTACGACAACCTGATCGCCAAGCTCGTCGTCTGGGCACCCGACCGCGAAGCAGCCAGGCGACGCATGCTCCGGGCCATCGCTGAGACTCGAATCACCGGCGTGGCCACCACCCTGCCGGCTGATGTGGCCATCCTCAGCCACCCCGACTTCGCCGCAGCGAAGCACTCGACCAAGTGGGTCGAGGAGAGCCTCGACCTCAGCGGTCTCTCGGCCGAGACTCCCGGCGCCCCGGTGCAACCGGCCGGTGACGATGAGGTGCCGACCGTCGAGCGCGACGTCACCGCCGAGGTCGACGGTCGCCGCTACTCGGTGCGCCTTTGGGTGCCTGACCTCGGACCGGCCAGTAGCTCGGCTCGCCCGGCGGGCCGCCCCAAGCGTGCCGCCTCGTCCTCGGTCGCCGGCACCGGCTCGGGCCAAGTCGCCGTTCCGATGCAGGGAACGATCGTGAAGGTGCTCGTCGCGGTCGGCGATGTCGTCGAGGTGGGCCAGACCATCTGTCTTCTCGAGGCGATGAAGATGGAGAACGCCGTGGCGGCCGAGAAGGACGGAGTGATCAAGGAGTTGCGCGTGACCGCGGGCGACTCGGTCGGCGCGGGCGACATCGTGGCGGTCATCGAGTAGGTGTCCCCCGCAGCGTCCGCAACCACTGAGGCCAAAGACGCAGCCGCTGCCGTCGTTGACGACCGATTAGAAGAGCTGGTCGCTCTCAGCCACTTCGTCCACGAACACCCCGAGCTCTGCTACGGCGAGACCGTCTCGGCCCACGCCGTGGCTGAGGCCATGCGGGCCGGTGGGCTGGACGTCAAAGAGGGCGTCTACGACTTGGACACTGCATTCGAATCGCGCTCCGGCTCTGGTGACCTCGTCGTCGCCGTATGCGCGGAGTACGACGCGCTCCCCGAGATCGGTCATGCCTGCGGCCACAACATCATCGCCGCCACTGCCGTTGGAGCGGGCCTCGCACTTGCCGCCGTGGCCGACACCGTCGGGCTGTCGGTACGCGTGCTCGGCACGCCGGCAGAAGAGGGCGGCGGCGGAAAGGTCCTCATGCTCGAACGTGGTGCCTTCTCCGGCGTCCACGCCGCGATGATGGTGCACCCGTGGCCCTCCGAGTGGCTCACTGCCACCTGCCTCGCCGTCGCCCACTTCGACGTCCGCTTCCGCGGCCGCGAGGCACACGCGTCCGCAGCACCGTGGGAAGGCGTCAACGCGCAAGATGCCCTGACCGTGGCGCAGGTGGCCATCGGCGTCCTCCGCCAACAGCTGCCGCCCGGCGATCAGGTCCACGGTGTGGTGACAGAGAGTCCCCAGGCGGCGAACGTGATACCGGGAGCGATTACCGCCCGCTACATGGTGCGCTCGCGCACGGCCGAGGGGCTCGCCGCCTTGCGTCCCCGCATAGAGGCCTGCTTCGAAGCGGGCGCACTCGCCACCGGCTGCACCGTGGCCTACGAAGAGCTCTCGCCCGTGTACTCCCACATGGAGCCCGACCCGGCGCTCCTCGCCGCCTACCGCACCAACGCCGAGACCCTCGGCCGGCGGTTCGATGCCGACGACGCGGGTGCGCCGCAACCGACGCTCTCGACCGACATGGCGAACGTGTCCCTGGTCGTGCCCACGATCCACCCGTTGATAGCCATCGAGGCCGGAGGCGCCGTCAACCACCAGCGCGAGTTCGCGGCAGCGTGCGTCACGCCTTCCGCCGACGCAGCGGTCCGCGACGGCGCGGTCGCGATGGCCTGGACGGCGATCGATGCGGCCACCGACCCGGAGCTGCGCGCCAGGCTGCTCCGGCAACCGTGATCACAGAACACGCCCTGCTCGAGGTCCTCCCGGGCCGCGAGCACGAGTTCGTCGCTGCGATGGAACAGGCAAAATCCCTCATCGCCTCGAGCCCCGGATTTCTGTCGCTCAGAGTCGAGCGCTGTGTGGAACGCTCCAACTGCTTCCTGTTGCTCGCCCAGTGGGAGACCCTGGAGGACCACACCCAAGGGTTCCGAGGCTCACCCGCGTACGAAGAATGGCGTGCTGCACTCCATCACTTCTACGACCCCTTCCCCGTCGTCGAGCATTTCGAGACGGTCGTCACCGCCTGAAAAGGCTCAGAGGCCCGGTGGCCTGCGATCCGGCAGCACCGCGTCCATGATTCCGAGCTTCACCACCTTGTAGGGGATCCCGAGCGCAGCGAGATGGGCTTCGAAGGTCTGCTCCGTGTACGGACCCGGACCAGGCTGGGGGTTGCCGAAAACGGCGCCTGCCTGTGCGGCCTCGTCGGGAGCGAAGAAGAGCCACGCGGGATCCTCGGCGGAACCGACCTGGGTCGCGAGCCCCGTCGATCGGACGACGTCGAGCGGCGAAGGGCTGATCGCCGGGCTACCGCCGCTCAGGAAATCCAGGTCGTAGGCGGTCCAGTAGTCACCATACGCGTCCGTGATGTGATGCAACCGCAGGGCGTGCACCACCTGCTCCATCGGAGCGTCGCCCTGGCGCCAACTCGTGAAGAAACCCGCCGGGACGCCGGCGGTACGCGCCCCCGCCACCGTGAGACACAGGGCCCCGACGACGCCAGCTGCGGCGATGACGAGTGCGCCGCGAGCGACGGTACCGCTTCGGTCGTCCGGCCGCGGCGCCTTCCGGTGCAGCGTTCCGAGTGAAGCCGCGAACAACGCGACGGCGAGCGCAGGGAAGTAGATGCCGTAGCGACCGTCGAACCAGAAGGCGGTGCCGGGGGCGGCGGCGTAGAGGAACGGGTAGGTGACGACGCCTGCGGCCAGGGCGGCCGGGACAACAGTGCTGCGCTCTCCGACGGCGACCCACACGGCCCGGGCGCATGCCGCTGCGATCAGGACGAGCACGACCGCATAGAGCAACTTGCCGACGGCGGGCCCGCCCACCCACGCGCCGCTCGACACGGTACGAACACCGAGCTGCAAGGGCAGCATGAAATGAAAGAAGACCGACAGCCGCTCTCCGTAGGTCGCGCCGCCGTTGGCAGGAAGTGAGCCGCTCTTGATGGACGCGAATCCCGTGTGCGCGTTGGCGTACAACCATGGCAGCGATCCGACCAGACCACCAGCAACGACGAGTCCGAACGCCGCCAATCGGCTCGGCTCCTTCTCGGCCCCCCCTTGACCCGCCGAAGCCCGGGTCCCCGAGACCGCCCACCACCAGGCAGACAGCAGCACCAGACACGGCAGCGCGAAGTACCCGATCTCGGGCGAAGCCCACCACCCGAGCCCGAGGACGGCGCCCAGAGCGAGCAACGTGCCTGGCCCGGCGCGGCGGCGATAAACCCTGACGCAGCAGATGAGCGCAGCCAGACCGCAACAAAGTGTCGCCTCCCGGAAACCCCCCTCTCGCACCGACTGCCAGATCACGACGTAGGGCCAGACCCAGACCGCGCCGGATGCAGCGAGGGCCAAGGGGCGATTCCTCGTCGTGGCGAAGGTGAGTACCCCGACGAGGGCGGCGCCGAGTGCGCAGATCAGCGCGGGGGTGCCGTTCAATGCCGGCTCACCGCCTCCCCCGACCTTCAGGCCCAGCGCCACGAGGTAGGGCTCGAGGCCGCCGTAGTGCTGACCCCAGTAGAAGGCGGTGAAGTGCCCCCCGTCGATGGCGCGGGCCATGATCCCGACGATCGCCTCGTCGCCCCAGATCGGGAGCTCGACCAGGAGCCAGACGCGCAGCACGATTCCGTACAAGATGGCGAGCGTCGCCGCGACCAAGACGGCCGCGACGACCGGATTGACCGAAATCCCCACCCGCGGGGTCGGGGCAGCCGTGCGTGTGGGACTCTCCACCATGGTGTCCCTCGAGGCACTCGCGGACATCAGCCCGTCGATGCTGCCGCCCGATGTGCTCATGCGCTCAGGTCCCGGGGGAAGGACCGACGAACATGTCGAGGCAGCGGTCGAGCCCGACGATCTCGATGTCCCCGCGGCGGCGTAGCTCCCATGCTTCACGGCCCATGCGAAAGCGCACCGTGCGGCCCGACGAGTCGCGCCGCAAGCCCCTCGCCTCGCCGTTCTCTTGGTAGCCCACGGCCCGGGACGTCGCGAGCGAGGCCGCGTTGTCCTCGAACGCGCCGCTCAGTGCTTCCTCGGCATCGAGGCCCGCAAAGGCAAGGTGCAGGATCGCCTCGCGCATCTCACGGCCGAGGCCGTGTCCTTGATGGGGCCGCCCGAGCCACGAGCCGGTCTCGACAGCCCGCACGGCCCTGAAGTGTTCGGCGCCGATGTCTTGCATCCCGACCGGACGTCCTTCCACGAAGACGGCGGCGGTGAACGTCCACTTCTCGGGCGACCAGTTGGCTCGGTGGCTCCACAGCCACTTGGCCGTTTCGCGGGCGCGAGCGCCGGGTTCGAGGTCGGTCCACGGAACGAAGAAGGGCATCGTGTCGCGATCGTGGATCCCGCCGTCCGCGAGCTCGATGAGCGCCGCGAACTCCGCCTCGCGTGGGAGACGCAGCTCGAGCCGCGGCGTGCGGACGAGGAGGTCGAACAGTGGCCAGAACGAGCCCGGCCCCGTCATCCGTTCAGCCGCCAGGTTGATAGACGCCGAACTCGCTCCGCAGAACGTCGGAGACCTCACCCAGAGTGGCCATCGCCTTGAGGGCGGCCTTCATGGGCACCAGGAGGTTGCCATCTCCCCTGGCGGTCTCGGCGACGTCGGCCAGGGCGCTGTCCACCGCCCTCTGGTCCCGTTCCGCCCGTACCGAGCGCGTGCGGTCCACCTGTATCTGTTGCAACTTGATGTCGATCGGGAAGACCTCGGCCGGCTCCGCTTCCGCGTCGGTAAAGCGGTTCACACCGACGACGATCTTCTCGCCGTCGTCGACCGACTTGGCGAAGCTGTACGCGGCCGCCTCGATCTCCTCCTGCATGAAACGCGCTTCGATGGCTGCAACGGCTCCGCCCAACTCGTCGATCCGGTCAAGGTAGACCGTTGCCGCCTCCTCCACCTGGTCGGTCAGCGTTTCGACGTAGTACGAGCCGGCCAATGGGTCGACGGTGTCGGAAAGACCCGACTCGAACCCGACAATCTGCTGGGTGCGCAGTGCGATTTTTGCCGCCCGCTCCGTTGGCAGGCCCAGCGCCTCGTCGAAGCCGTTCGTGTGGAGGCTCTGTGTGCCCCCCAATGCTGCGGCCAACGTCTGCACCGTCACCCGGACGATGTTGTTCTCCGGCTGTTGGGCCGTGAGGGTCGAACCACCCGTCTGTGTGTGGAAGCGGAGCATCTTCGATCGGTCGTCTTTGGCCCCGAACCGCTCGGTCATGATGCGGGCCCACATACGCCGCGCGGCGCGGTACTTGGCGATCTCTTCGAAGAGGTTGTTGTGTGCGTTCCAGAAGAAGGACAGTCGAGGTGCGAACGCATCGACCTCCATGCCCGCCGCTATGGCGGCCTCGACGTATGCGATGCCGTTCGCCAGCGTGAACGCGATCTCCTGCACGGCCGTCGATCCCGCCTCACGGATGTGGTAGCCCGAGATCGAGATGGTATTCCAGTTGGGCAGGTTCTCCGCACAGTAGGCGAAGGTGTCGACGATCAGTCGCATGGAGGGACGCGGCGGATAGATGTAGGTACCCCGCGCGATGTACTCCTTCAAGATGTCGTTCTGGATCGTCCCTCGGACCCTGTCACCGGACACGCCCTGTTCCTCCGCGACCAATTGGTAGAGCAACAGCAAGATCGCACCGGTGGCGTTGATGGTCATGGACGTCGTGACCTTGTCCATGGGCAGGTCGGCCATCAGCAGGCGCATGTCGGCCAGCGAGTCGATGGCGACGCCGACCTTGCCGACCTCGCCTTCGGCGCGCTGGTGGTCGGAGTCGTAACCCATTTGGGTCGGGAGGTCGAAGGCGCACGAAAGTCCCGTCTGCCCCGCGTCGAGGAGGAACTTGAAGCGCTGGTTGGTCGCCTCGGCGGACCCGAAGCCCGCGTACTGGCGCATCGTCCACAGCTTCGAGCGGTACATGTCGCGGTGGACACCCCTGGTGTAGGGGAACGATCCCGGCTCGCCCAGCTGCGCAGCCGGGTCCCAGCTCGCGAGGTCGTCGGAGCGGTAGACGGGACGGATGGCGATACCCGAATCCGTGAAGTGCTCGGGCGCGCCCTGGGAGTCCTTGTTCTGCGATGTCACAGACACGAGATTACGGAGTACGGGGGCGGGAGGGCCATACGGGCTGGGGGACAGGCACTGGAACAGACAAACTACGGCCATGGACGACAGCGGACCCGCATTCTCGCACTTCGGCATCTGCGTGAGCGACCTGGAGCGGTCGCTCGCCTTCTACTGCGGGGCCCTTGGCTTCGAGAAGGCCGAGTCACACGAAATCGGCTCGGAATTTGCCGCTCTGATGGACCTGCCCGACGTGGCGGTCACCTCGCAGTTCATTCGGCGCGGGCCGACCGCGATCGAACTCCTGGCCTTCCGCGAGCCGAGCCCCTTTGGCCAACAGACACGGCGCGCTGTCAAC
>DATHPK010000135.1:0-10666 GCA_035483935.1 Acidimicrobiales bacterium | reverse complement strand
CTCGGACCGCTTACGTGACCCGGTGGCGGACCCACCATGTACAGATACCGGCGAGCACTAACCCGAGCACCAAGAAGAGCGCCGTCTCCATCGCCTGGAACGTCCAGAACCGGTTGGCCGGCTGATACGTCACGACCGCGTGATAGTTGGCGCTGAGGGTGTTGATGCAGTGGTTGAACGCATCTTGGATGCTGCCAGAGGCTCGGGCCGTGGAGTGTGAACCGAGGGACACTCCACCCGTGCCGTCCTTAGAGAATTGAAGGGGCGGCGTCGCACCGAGGTTGGGACACGCCTGCTGCATGACCGCCGGCGTGGGCGACTGCCCGGCGTCGTTGACGACGTCCGCCCCGTACACCCAAGCATTGGGAAGATTGGGCGCTTGCGCCGTCACGGACGCGGTTGCGTGCGACCCGATGGGGCCGTTGAGTTGAAAGCCCGTGTTCTTGGGCGACAACTTCTGCATAAGGGTGACCGGGCTCATGTATTGGGCCCGCACCCAGTCGGTCACAACGAAGCGGGCGGCGATGAACCCGGCCAAGGTCACCGCCATGGCCGGCAGTGTTCGGCGCAGGATGAGGCCCGCCGTCACCCCGAGGGTGAAGGCGAACAGGGCGTACCCGCCCGCCACGAAACCGTGCACCGCGAAGTTGCCCGCGCCGAACCGATCCGGGCTCGCCTTGTCCAAAGGGCTGATCCACCAGTTCGCCATCAGGCTGAGCAACCCCGCCGCCGAGAAGCTGGCCAGTCCCACCAGGCCGAGCTTGACCATCAGCCAACGCGTCCGGCTCACGCTCTGGGTCCACGCCAGGCGGAACGTCCCCGTCTCGAGCTCGTGAGCGATCAGCGGTGCCCCCCAGAACATCCCGATGAGGGCGGGCACCACCAGCACGAGCGCAATCACGCCGTCCTGGAGCCCGCGGTAGGTGATGGTGACCGGGTTGCTGGTGCAGACGGTGCTCTGCCCGCCCGACTCCCTGCAAGCGGCGACCGCCGCGTCGTAGACGCTCACCAGGTGAGGCCCGGTGATCGCCATGACGACGCCGATGACCGCCAGCCCAATAGCACCGACCAGCGCTTGTCCGCGGAACTGGCGCCATCCGAACGCGATCACCGAACCACGTCCAGCTGGGACACATCTGCCCCGTGGTCGCGGTTGCGGCGGCGGCGGGTGCCGAGTCCCGCCCGGCCCATGTAGGCCAGCACGAGATCCTCGAGGCCGAGCTGCTCGACCGCCCAGGTCGGATCGAGGATCGGTCCCTCGCTACGCACGAGCAGCGTGCTCTGTCGGTCGGTGTGGCTCTCTTCGATCACGTGTTGGTCTCCGGGGAGGGCATCGACTTTGTGGCGCGGCCCGATCAGGCGGTGATGCGACGCCAACAGGTCGTCGACCTCGCCGGCGAGCTGCACACGCGACGACACCAGCACGACCAGGTAGTCGCACACCCGCTCCAAGTCCGCCACGAGGTGTGACGACAACACCACGCTGACGCCCTGCTCGACGACGACTTCCATCAGGCTCTGGAGGAACTCGCGTCGGGCAAGGGGATCGAGGCTGGCCACGGGCTCGTCGAGGATCAGGAACTCCGGACGCTTCGCTACGGCGAGCGTCAGCGCCAGTTGAGCCCGCTGGCCGCCTGACAACGTTCCCGCCTTTTGCTTCGGGTCCAGGTCAAGGTCCTCGATGCGCCGGCGCGCTACATCCGCGTCCCATCCGGGGTTCAAGTGCGCGCCCAGGGCGAGATGATCGGCAACCGTGAGCCGCGCGTAGGTGGGTGTGTCCTGGGCGACGAAACCCACCCGTGCCAGCTGTACGGGGCTGTCGCTTGGCTTGTTCCCGAGTACCTCGATGCTGCCCGCGCTCGGGGTGAGCAGGCCTACGGCGAGGTGGATCAGGGTCGTCTTGCCGGCTCCGTTCGGTCCGACGAGACCGACGACATGGCCGGACGGGATGTCGAGGTCGCACTCGTCGAGCGCCCACTTCCGGCCGTAGCGTTTGCCCAACCGGCGTGCGCTGAGGATCGCGCTCACGCTATTTCCTCGTCAGCGGCGGACCGAAAGGAAGACTGGAAGAGCGCTTCGATGCTCTCGTCGTCGAGCCCGGCTCGCCTCGCCTTGGCGATCCACGTCTGGAGGGCCCGGCGTAGTGGGCCGTGTGCAGCGAGCGATTCGCCTGCGAGCGAGCCCGTGATGAACGTGCCGACACCGGGCCGTGCGCTCACCAGCCCTTCGTGTTCCAGCTCGCGGTAGGCCTTGAGCACGGTGTTGGGGTTGATGGCCAGCTGCGCGACGACCTCTTTGACCGTCGGCAGTTGGTCGCCGTCGTGCAAGAGCCCGAGGCGCATGGCCTGGCGGACCTGCTGGACGATCTGGAGATACGGGGACACCCCCGAGCGGCTATCGAGATGGAACTCGATCACGAGAACCTCATTCATCTAGGTGACTAGATAAATAGTGTCCCTCCCGTCCCGGGGTGTCAAGGCGGGCTAACCCCATTTCGCATCGGATTCGCTCCGGTGACCATCCTCAGGTCAGCGGCGGCAGGCCCTTGGCGATCAGGTCGACGCCGAACACCAGGAACAGGGCCGCCATGACGGCCGCGTTGTGCGCGCCCAGCCATGTCTTGGCCGAGTCGAGCGACGCGCGTGCGCGCTCCCCGCCGAACAGCGCGTAGAGGACCGGCCCGGCGATGCTCACACTGCCGAGGAACACGAAGACGGCGGTCGCAACGATCGCGTCGCTGGTCGACAGGCCCAGCTGCGCGAGACCCGTTGCGGACCCGATCGTGAGGATCAGGTTCTTCGGGTTCGCGGCCGCAAGCACCACGCCGAGACCGGCGGCCTTCGCGGGCGAGAGGCCGTCGATGCGACCCATCCATTTGGGCATCGGCGGTTCTTCGCCGTGCACCGGACGATTTCGCCAGTAGCGGCGCGCGAAGAGGATCAGGACGACTCCAAGGACGATCTTCCCCCAGGACACCGAGTCCGCGGCCGTCGAGCTCGTCGAGACGTTTCCGTCGTGTGCGAGGACGTACACCACCGTGCTCACTACGGCGAGTGCAATTACCCAGCCCAAGAGGAAGGCAGGCCCGTTCACCCGGGCCCGCGTCGAGAACAGCATGAGGATTACCGCGATGATCGGGATCGGGCTGATCGCGACCGCGACGGCGAAGGTGAGGACCTCGCTGATGCCCTGTCCCACGGCGACGTCCCGCCCTAGCTCTCGTTGACCTCTTCGAGGACCTTGGCGGCGTGCCCGTCGGCCTTGACGTGGTACCAGGCCCGTTGCACCTTTCCGTTCGGACCCACGAGGAAGGTGGAGCGAATGGTGCCGACCGTCTTCTTCCCGTACATCGTCTTCTCGCCCCAGGCGCCGTACTTCTCCATCACCTTCTTGTCGGCGTCGGTCAGGAGCGGGAACTTGAGCTTGTACTTCGTGCGGAACTTGACGTGCCTTTCGGCCTTGTCCGGCGAGATGCCGAGCACCGCCACGCCCGACTTTTCGAAGGTCTTCAGGTTGTCGTTGAACTGACAGGCTTCCTTGGTGCACCCAGGCGTGTCGTCGGCCGGATAGAAGTAGACGATGACCCGCTGACCCTTGAAGTCGGAGAGCTTCACCGGCTTTCCGTCCTGGTCAGGCAGGGTGAACGCTGGGGCGGTGGCTCCCGCCTCGAGTTTGGCCATCCTCGGGATCCTCCTCGACTCGTCGGAGCGATCACTTTGGCACACGATGCCGCGGGATACCCGCTCTGGGCTGGTACAATGGTTGTGCGACCGTCGGCAGGGGCCGGCGAGTCGGGGCCGATTCTCACTCCTGTGGAAGGCGCACGGTCCCGCCGGAGACACAGAGAGGGTCCATGACCGTAGAGGCCTTGACCGGCGCGCATGCCGGCGCACCACCCGGAGGTGCTGATGTTCCGGGCGACGACACCTACGAGACAGCCAGGACCTTCGAGTCCCTCGGCGTCTCGGAAGAACTGACCAAAGCGCTGGCTGATGAAGGCATCGTCAGCGCTTTTCCAATTCAGGCGCTGACCGTTGCCGACGCACTTGCCGGACGGGATGTCTGCGGCAAGGCGAAGACCGGCTCGGGCAAGACGCTGGCCTTTGGCGTGCCTCTGCTGCAGCGCGCGAAGGCAACCCGGGATGCGCAGGGCCGCCGCCCGGCCTCCCGACCCGCCAAGCCGTTGGCCCTTGTGCTGCTACCGACCCGCGAGCTGGCGGTGCAGGTCTACGACGTGCTGACGCCCCTCGCCCGAAAGCTGGGCCTGCGCGCCGTCGCCGTCTACGGCGGAGCCGACATCGACCGCCAGGTGGCGAAGCTGCGCAAAGGCGTCGACCTCGTGATCGCCACGCCGGGCCGACTGATCGACCTCGGCGACCGGGGTGAGGTGGCGGTCGACGAGCTGGAGACGCTCGTCCTCGACGAGGCGGACCGGATGGCCGACATGGGCTTCATGCCCCAGGTCGAGTGGGTCCTGCGCCGGCTCGACCAGGCGCACCAGACGCTGCTCTTCTCGGCGACACTCGACGGCGCCGTCGACCGTCTGGTCAAGCGGTACCTCACCGACCCGGTCTTCCACGAGGTGGCGTCGTCTACCCAGACCGTGACCCTGATGGAGCACCGTTTCCTCCAGGTGCACCAGATGGACAAGGTGAAGGTGGCCGCGGCCATCTGCCGCAACCAGGAGAAGTCGCTTCTTTTCGTACGCACCAAGCGCGGGGCTGATCGCCTCGTCGAGAACCTCGGCAAAGAGGGCGTGCGCGCAGCGGCCATCCATGGCGACCTCCGACAATCCAGCCGGGAGAAGGCACTGGCCGACTTCTCCAGCGGCAAGCTCCCGGTGCTCGTCGCAACCGACGTCGCGGCGCGTGGCCTGCACATCGAGGGTGTCGACGGGGTAATCCACTACGACCCGCCCGAGGACCACAAGGCCTACCTGCACCGATCGGGCCGTACAGCGCGGGCCGGCCGTGCCGGCGTCGTCGTGAGCCTGTCGTTGTGGAACCAACTCGTCGAGATGGAGGTGATCCAGCGCCGGCTCGGCCTGCGCATCCCGATCGTCGAGATGTTCTCCAACGACCCCCGACTCGCCGACCTGGCCGCGTGGATGCCGAAGCCCGAAGAGAGCGTGCTCTGAGCCAGACCGACGCGGGCGCCGCTTCGATCGCACTGTGGTCCCCGGAGGACGGCGTGCGACGGGTGCTGGTGGTCACCGCACATCCGGACGACGTCGACTTCGGCTCGGCAGGCACTGTCGCCGCATTCACCGACGCCGACCTCGAGGTGACCTACTGCATCGTCACGAACGGCGATGCGGGTGGCTCCGACCGCTCGATGTCACGGGTCGAGATGGCGGCGCTGCGACAGGACGAACAGCGCGCTGCGGCCGCAGTCGTCGGCGTGAGCGATGTCCGCTTCCTCGGCCATCCCGATGGCCGCCTTGAGCCGACCCTCGATCTGCGGCGCGACATCAGCCGGGTGATCCGGCAGGTGCGCCCGGAGCGCGTCGTCACGCAGTCGCCGGAACGGAATCTGGAGTTCATCTACGCCAGCCACCCCGATCACCTGGCCGCCGGAGAAGCTGCCATCGACGCCGTCTATCCCGACGCCCGCAACCCCTTCGCACATCCCGAGCTCCTCGAGGCAGAGGGCCTCGAGCCCTGGACCGTGAACGAACTTTGGATCATGGGCCTCGGCCAGCAGGTAAGTCCCATCGCGGTCGAAACGACGGCGACGGTGGAGCGCAAGGTCGCGGCGTTGATGTGCCACAAGAGCCAGATGCCCGATCCGGACGGGACGGCGGAGCGGATCCGCACCTGGGCGCGCGCAACGGGGGAGACCGCCGGGCTGCCCGCCGGCCGCTCCGCCGAGATGTTCCGCGTCATCCGCATCCCCTGAGCCACAGATGGCCGGCGTTCGCTGGGCGGTGCTCCAGCACGTCCATTTCGAAGGTCCGGGCGCGCTCGGCCTGGCCATACGCGGCAGCGGCGCCGACCTCGACATCGTGCGTATCGACAACGGTGACGCCGTCCCGGGGCCCGATGCAATCGACACGCTGGGCGGACTGGTCGTGATGGGCGGTCCCATGGGCGTGAACGACGACCTGCCATGGCTCGAGGATGAGCGGGTGTTGCTCAGGGCTGCGGTCGACGCGGGGCTTCCGGTCCTCGGGGTCTGCCTCGGCGCGCAACAGCTGGCGGCGGCCCTGGGAGCCGAGGTCGTGACCGGGCCCGAGCCCGAGGTCGGAGTGGGGGAGGTCCACCTCACTTCCGAGGCCCTCACGGACCCGGTCTTCGGCGAGGCGCCGACGCCGTTGCCGTGTGTGCACTGGCACGGCGATACGTTCTCCTTGCCAGCCGGTTCGGTACGCCTTGCCGGTAACGAGGCATACGAGAACCAGGCCTTCCGCGTGGGAGCGCGCGCATACGGGCTCCAATTCCACGTCGAGGTGACGGGGAGCCTGGTCGCGCACTGGGGTCCCCACCTCCCTCCGGGTGTGTTCGTCCGCGCCGTCGACGTGGCGCACGTCAGCCGTGCCGGCGAAGGCATCGTGCGGCGGTTCGTCGCGCTCGCGGGGGACACCACGTGAGCGTCTCGGCGGCCGGCGTGCGGCAGGTCGCTCTTGCGCTGCCGGAGGCCACTGAGCAGCCGCACCACGACATGACCTCGTTCCGGGTACGGGGGAAGATCTTCGCGACGATGCCGCCCGAAGGCGGTCGCCTGCACGTCTTCCTCGCCGAGGACGTTGTCGCGTCCTACTGCGCAGAATTCCCCTCGGCGGTCGAAGAGCTGTGGTGGGGCAAGAGGCTGAGCGGATGCCGCGTCCTCTTGCGGTACGCCGATCGCGCGCTCGTGCGCGAGATGCTCGAGGAGTCGTGGCGGCGCAAGGCACCGAAGAGCCTGCTCGGAACCTGAGGGTCCCGCCCTCGGACCCCGGGCCTTGCTAGCCCGCCATCTGGCGCAGCACGTACTGCAGGATCCCGCCGTGGCGGTAGTACTCGGCCTCCATCGGGGTGTCGATGCGCACGACCACCCGGAACTCGGTGACCGAGTCGTCGTCCGAGGTCGCCGTGACGGAGACCTCCTTCGGCAGCTCGCCCTTGTTGAGCAGGTCGAGGCCGGTGATGCTGAAGCGCTCCCGTCCCGTGAGCGCCAGGCTCTCGACCGAGTCGCCCTTGTAGAACTGGAGCGGCACCACGCCCATGCCGATGAGGTTGGACCGGTGGATGCGCTCGAGGCTCTGTGCGATGACGGCGCGCACGCCGAGCAGCGCCGTTCCTTTCGCCGCCCAGTCGCGGCTGCTCCCGGTCCCGTACTCGCGGCCGGCCAAGACGACCAACGGCACGTCCTCTTGCGCGTAGCGCATCGCGGCGTCGTAGATGGAGGTCTGCGCTCCGTCGGGCAGGTGCACGGTCACGCCACCCTCGGTGCCGGGCGCCAGCTGGTTTCGCAGGCGCACGTTGGCGAAGGTCCCGCGCATCATGACCTCGTGGTTGCCGCGACGCGCGCCGTACGAGTTGAAGTCCCGCCGCTCGACACCGTGATCCACGAGGTACCGGCCAGCCGGCGTCGACGGGCCGATGGAGCCAGCCGGGGAGATGTGGTCCGTCGTGACGCTGTCGCCGACCATCACGAGAACACGCGCGTCGGTGATGTCGGTCACCGGTGACGGCGTCATCGTCATGGTCTCGAAGAACGGCGGGTTCTTCACGTAGGTGGAGGCGTCCTGCCACGCATAGGTCTCGCCGGACTCCACCTTGACCTGGCGCCAGTATTCGTCGCCGTCGAAGACCGCGCTGTAGCGAGAGCGGAACATCTCCGACGTGAGCGACGCCCGGATGGTCTCGTTGACCTCGTCGAGCGAGGGCCACAGGTCGGCGAGCATGACGGGGTTGCCGTCGGTGTCGTGGCCGATCGGCTCGTTCACGAGGTCGACGTCCATCGTGCCCGCCAGCGCGTACGCCACGACGAGCGGAGGCGAGGCGAGATAGTTCAGGCGCACGTCCGGGTGGATGCGTCCCTCGAAGTTGCGGTTGCCGGACAGGACCGCGGCGACGGCGAGGTCGGTACCGTTGACCGAGTCGCTGACGCCATCGAGCAGCGGGCCCGAGTTCCCGATGCAGGTGGTGCAGCCGAAGCCGACCAGGTAGAAGCCGAGCTCCTGCAGCGGCTCGATCAAGCCGGCGCGCTCGAGGTAGTCGACCACCACGCGGGAGCCCGGCGCGAGCGACGTCTTCACCCACGGCTTCGAGCGCAGGCCGAGCGCGACGGCCTTCTGGGCCAGGAGTCCCGCGCCGACGAGCACTTGTGGGTTCGAGGTGTTGGTGCAGCTGGTGATGGCCGCGATCACGACGTCGCCGTCGGCCATCTGGTGGTGCGGCGCCGCCGCGGGCTCGTCGTCGGCGCTCAGGGGGGTGCGGTCGAGCGCGGCGCGGAAGGAGTCCCGCGCCGTGGAGAGCGGCACGCGGTCCTGCGGCCGCTTGGGGCCGGCGAGCGAGGGCACCACGTCGCCGAGGTCGAGGCTGAGGTGCTCGGAGTACACAGGCTCGGGGGTGGTGGCATCGTGCCAGAGCCCCTGGGCCTTGGCATACGCTTCGATCAGGTCGACGTGGGCATCGTCGCGCCCGGTGAAGCGGAGGTAGTCGAGCGTCACCTGGTCGATCGGGAACATCGTGCAGGACGCCCCGTACTCAGGGCTCATGTTGCCGATGGTGGCCCGGGTCTCGAGCGAGAGGGCCGCGACGTCGGGGCCGTAGCACTCGACGAACGCGCCGACCACGCCGTGGTCGCGCAGCAACTCGGTGACGGTGAGCACGACGTCGGTGGCGGTGATGCCGGGCTCGGGCTCGCCGGAGATGCGCAGGCCGACGACCGGCGGGAGGAGCATCGACAGGGGCTGGCCCAACATGGCCGCCTCCGCCTCGATCCCGCCGACGCCCCAGCCGAGCACGCCGAGCCCGTTCACCATCGTGGTGTGCGAGTCGGTGCCGACGAGGGTGTCGCAGAACGCGCGGCCGTCGTCGGTCGCGAACACGAGGCGGGACAGGTACTCGAGGTTCACCTGGTGGCAGATGCCCGTGCCGGGCGGCACCACGCGGAAGTCGTCGAAGGCGCCTTGCGCCCAGCGCAAGAGCTGGTAGCGCTCCAGGTTGCGCTCGTACTCGATGCTGACGTTGCGGTCGTAGGACTCGGCGTCGCCCGAGCGCTCGATGATCACGGAGTGGTCGATGACCAGCTCGACCGGCACCAGCGGGTTGACCCGCGAGGCGCTGCCGCCGAGCCGCGCCAGCGCGTCGCGCATGGCCGCGAGGTCGACGACGCCGGGCACGCCGGTGAAGTCCTGCATCAGGACGCGCTCGGGCGTGAGGGCGATCTCGTAGGCGCTGTCGCCGGCGCCCTGGCCGTGCCCCTCCGGGTTGGCGCCCCACCCGGCGACGGCGACGATGTCGTCCGCCGAGACGTGGGGTCCGTCCTCGTGGCGCAGCAGGTTCTCGAGGATGACCTTGATGGAGTAGGGCAACCGGTCGATGTCGTGGCGCTCGGCCAGTGACGGCGCCTTGATGTTGAAGATCTCGTAGGTGCGTTTGCCGACGCTCAGTTCGGTCCGGGCGCCGAAGGTGTCCGGGTGGGCGTCCGTCGTGGATTCCGGGCTCATGCACCCATTCTGCCGTGGGTCCCGCGGAACCGCCCGTTGGCGCACGCACAAGGGGCCGTCGGCGTTGAACCCAAGTTGAACTGCCATTTCGTAACGACTTCGTAACCCCACCAACAGGTCGTGCGCGCAACGCAGCGTGCAGAATCGGGAGTCGTGCGCCCAAGAGGTCGGGGAGGAGAGGCGAGGACGGCGATCGGGCGGCGGCGGAGTCCGCGCTCGGCCGTCTCGCGGGCGGTGGTGACCGTCGCGACCCTCGCCGCCCTCGTCGCACCGGCGGTGCTCGCAGTCGGTGACGCCGGCATCTCGCCTGCGCCGGCGGGAGCGGTCTACAGCGATGCCGGGATGATCGGGTTCGGCGACGTGAGCCAGACCGCACCCGGCATGCCGCAGCCTCTGAACTCGCCCGTGTTCTCCGGCACCGCCACCCCATCGGGCAACGGCTACATCCTTGCCAGCGCCGACGGAGGCGTCTTCGCGTTCGGCGACGCGACGTTCGAAGGGTCCGCGGGTGCTCTGCCGCTGCAGGGACCCATCGTGGCCGAGGCGAGCACGCCGGACGCCAAGGGCTACTGGCTCGGCGCGCTCGACGGCGGCGTGTTCGCCTACGGCGACGCACAGTTCTACGGCTCCATGGGCGGGCAGCACCTCAACCAGCCGATCGTCGGCATGGCGGCCACACCCGACGGCAAGGGCTACTGGCTCGTGGCCGCGGACGGGGGGATCTTCTCCTACGGCGACGCGCCGTTCTACGGAAGCACGGGCGCGCTCACGCTCAACGCGCCCATCGTCGCCATGGCACCGACGCGCGACGGGAAGGGGTACTGGCTCGTCGCGTCCGACGGGGGCATCTTCAACTACGGCGACGCCGCCTTCGAGGGTTCGGCCGGGAATGCGAACCTGCCCGACCCTGCCGTCGGCATGGTGCCGTCGAGCGACGGCGCGGGCTATCTGATCGCGACCGAGAACGGCGTCGTGTTGCCCTACGGCGACGCGAAGGCCTACGGCGGCCTG
>DATHPK010000134.1:0-14630 GCA_035483935.1 Acidimicrobiales bacterium | reverse complement strand
CGCACAGGACACGATCACCACCCACCTGTGCCCGGATCGCTTCCACCTGCTGCTCGATGATGGACACATGCGTCCACTCCGGTGCACACCCGCACACGTCGATCAAGAAGTGGTCGAACACCTCCCCACCCCGGTCCGTGTGCACCACCTCGGGGTGGAACTGCAGACCGAAGAGCCGGCGCTCGACGTCGTGCATCGCGGCCACCGGCGCCCCGCCCGACGACGCCGTCGCCACGAACCCCGGCGGTACCTCGGTGATCGCGTCACCGTGGCTCATCCACACCGACGACGTCGCCGGCCAGTCCGGGAACAGCGGCGACTTCCCGCCCCGGCCCGAGCCCGAGCCCGAGCCCGACAACGACAACGCCGTGCGCCCGTACTCCCCTGCTCCCGTGCGCGACACGGTCCCGCCGAGCTGCAGGGCCATGAGCTGCGCGCCGTAACACAAACCCAAAATGGGGATCCCCAGCTCGTAGATGCCCGGGTCGATCGTCGGCGCCGGCGTCTCGTACACCGACTTGGGCCCCCCGGAGAAGATGATCGCCTTCGGCGCCCGCGCCCGTATCTCGTCGACGGAGATAGAAGCGGGGACGATCTCGGAATAAACGTGGGCCTCGCGCACCCGGCGGGCGATCAGCCGGGCGTATTGGGCCCCGAAGTCGACGACGAGGACGGTGTCGGTCACCGATCGGGCCGGGCGCTGCCGCTCGACAGCATGCTCAGTGCCCCATTCCCACGCCCTGCGAGCGCTGCAGCTGCTTGCCCTCGGTCTGCAGGGCGGGGGCGATCATGACCTCGGCCTTCTGGAACTCCTTGACCGTCTCGTAGCCGCAGGTCGCCATCGCGGTCCGCAAGGCGCCGAACAGGTTCATGCGGCCGTCGTTCTCGTGGGCCGGGCCCAGCAGGATCTCGCGCAGCGACCCGCGCACGCCGGTGCGCACCCGGGCCCCACGTGGCAGCGTCGGGTGGAAGGTGGCCATGCCCCAGTGGAACCCACGGGCCGGCGCCTCGAATGCAGAGGACAGCGGCGACCCCAGCATGACGGCGTCGGCACCACAGGTGATCGCCTTGGCGACGTCGCCGCCCTTGGACATACCACCGTCCGCAATTACATGGACGTACACGCCTGTCTCGTCGAGGTGCCGCATCCGGGCCCCCGCCACGTCGGCGATCGCCGTCGCCTGTGGCACACCCAGGCCGAGCACCCCGCGGGTCGTGCACGCGTTGCCGGGACCGACCCCGACCAGCACGCCGACCGCACCGGTGCGCATGAGGTGGAGCCCCGCCTGATAGGACGCGCACCCCCCGACGATGACCGGGATGTCGAACTCACGGATGAAGCGCTTCAGGTTCAACGGCTCCACGGTCTTCGACACGTGCTCGGCCGACACGACCGTCCCCTGAATCACCAGGACATCGAGCTCCCCCGCCAAAATTGCGGGCGCCAGCTGCTCCGTGCGCTGCGGCGTCACCGAGGCGGCCGTCGTGATACCCGCCTCCTTCATTTCGCGGATGCGCGCTGACACGAGTTCGGGGATGATCGGCTCCTGGTACATCTGCTGCATCCGAGATGTGGCCTTCTCGTCGTCGAGCTCTTGGATCTCGTCGAACAGCGGGGTCGGGTCCTCGTAGCGGGTCCAGAGCCCCTCGAGGTTGAGCACGCCCAGACCGCCCAGCCTCCCAAGCTCGATAGCGGTGGCCGGGCTCATCACCCCGTCCATCGCCGCGCCGAGCAACGGCAGCTCGAACCTGTAGGCGTCGATCTCCCAGGAGATGTCGACGTCCTCGGGATCCCGGGTCCGCCGGCTGGGGACGATCGCGATGTCGTCGAACCCGTAGGCCCTGCGTCCTGACTTGAAGATGCCGATCTCGATGTCTGCCACTTGGTCGCCCTCCGGCATTCGTGGGGCCGGTACGGCTCCACCACCACACCGGCATGTCTAACGACTCAATTGCGAACGCCGGGCCGACACGCCGACGATCCTTCATCCTACTCTGCCGGTGCCACTCCCCCGGCTCTTCCAGCACCTCGATGCGGCCCTTCTTTTCGCCGACCGCGCCCCGACGCCGGCGGCGTCCCGGCGGCACCGACCTGGCCGCCGATTGGCAGGGCGCCACCAGGTCTAGCCTGCCCTCCACATGGTGCTGTCACCCCGGACCTCGTGACGTTGGCCTTGTTGGCCGGCCACTCCGCCGAACCGACAGCACTGGCGGTCGTCTTCATCGTCCTGGCCGTCGGTCTCAGGTTCCTGCGCTTCCGGACTCGAGGGGGCCGGCGGAGAGGCGGACCGTGGGGTGGCGGGCAGACGGGCGGCGGCGGCACGGGCGGGGACCAACCGGTGCAGTGGGACATCCGCAAGACGCCCGAGCCGGAGCCGACGCCGGACGCTGTAAGCGAGGAACAGAACCCGCCGAGCGACCTCTAATTGGACATCACGGGTTGGCCCGTTAATTGGACATCACGGGTTGGCCGGTCCTCGTCGACGCGCTCGGCGCGAGACTTCCCCCGTGCCCGGTCCCGACGCCTCCTCCTCCGTCGGGCGCGGGATGCAGACCCTGCTCGCCCGTCGCGCCGACGACCTGGCGGGTGGTGCCACCGGGGTGGGCTGGAAGATCGGCTTCGACACGCCGGCGATCCAGGAGCATTTCGGCCTTCGCAACGCCGTCGTCGGGTACCTGACCGACACCCGCGTGGTTGAGCCAGGCGCGACCGTGTCGCTCGCCGGCTGGGTCGCGCCGGCGGTCGAGGTCGAGCTGGCGGTCCGCGTGGGAGTCGACGGCGGCATCGTCGGGATCGGGCCTGCACTCGAACTTGTCGACCTCGACATCTCCTTCGACGACATCGAGCCGGTGCTCGCCGGGAACATCTGCCACCGCGGCGTGATCTTCGGCGCGGAGGTGCCGGGCGCGGACCCCATGGCCATGGCGACGAAGGTGACCAAGCACGGCGCGCTTGTCGCCGAGGGCAAGCTGACGAAAGACCCTGCGGTTACGGTCGCTTTCGTAGGCGCATACCTGTCCGCGCACGGGAGCGCTCTCGAACCGGGCCAGCGCATCATCTGTGGCTCAGTCGTGCCGCCGGTGTCGGTCGCACCGGGGGACGTGCTCGACGTGTCGTTCGGCCCCCTCGGCACGCTGCGTGTCGGCTTCGCGCCGTAGCAGCTCGCAGGGCGGATGGTGAGGCCGCGGGCCGAAGTGGGTATCTACTGGACAGGCTGAGAGGAGGCACACATGGATCTCGACCTGTTGGACCTGTACGCACAAGCCAGCGAGTGGACCGGTGCGAAGGTTCGCGGCGCGTCCACGGAACTGGAAGCTCCCACCAATTGCGACGGGTGGAACGTCCGGACCCTTATGAACCACATGCTCGAGACGCAGCGGTACTTCGCCGGGTCGGCGCGCGGAGAAGACGTAAAGCTCTCCCCGGACCCCCCTGATCTGCTCAGCGGTGATCCGGGGACCGACTTCGAGCGGGCCCGGGCCGACACGCTGCGTACTTTTGGCGAGCCCGGAACGATCGAGAAGACGGGCCCTGCCCTCGGTATCGCGTTCAGCGACCAGCTGCTCCACGGCTGGGACCTGGCGGTATCGACGGGACAGGATTCGACGATGCCGCAGGGCCTGCCCGACGCCGCCTACGAAATGATTCACGGCCGCTTCACCGACGAGCAGCGCAAGGGCGTGTTCAAGCCCGAGGTCGGCATCGGCGAGAACGCCTCCGCCCAAGCGAAGCTTCTTGCTTACACCGGGCGCGACCCCGGCCAGGGAGCCTGACGGAGAGCGACGCCCGTGCGCCGGTGACGCTCAGATTTCGTCCGGCCCCATCAACACCACGCGCAACAGCTCGTAGAGCATGCGCGCCGTCGCGCCCCAGATCAGCTCGCCCGACACCTCGAAGAACCATATGGGGAAGGAGTTGTCGTCCGAACCGGCGATCGCGCGGCCCGGGATGCGCCAGCGCTCCTCGTGGAAGATCACTGGATCGGCCAGCTCGGCCAGCGACACGTCGAAGATCCGTTCGACCTCACTCGGGTTCGCCACCAGGCGGGGGCGCCCGTCGACCGTCCCGAGCACCGGCAGGATGAACGATGACGAAACCATGGTGAGCACCGGGTGGAGCCAGCCGACCGTCGTGACCAGACAGGGATCGAGGTCGACCTCCTCGAACGCCTCGCGCAGGGCGGCGGCGACGGCGTCCTCGCCCTCTTCGAGCCGGCCCCCGGGGAAGCTGACCTGGCCTTGGTGCGTCCTCAGTCCGCTGGAGCGTCTGGTGAGAACGAGCCGCGCCTCGCCGTCCTCCTCGAAGAACGCGGCGAGCACACCGGCGTTGACGTCGCGCGGGGGTGCCGGTGCCTCGCCCACGACCGGTGCCTCGAAGATCGCGTCCTTGCCGACGTCGGCCGGCACCGCGCCGGCCTGTCCGGCGGCGCCGAGCGCGGCCAACACCCGGTCGAGGCCGATGGGAGCCAGCTGCTCCGGCGGGAGGTCGCCCCAGGGCGGGGGGCCACCCGGCCGCCAATCGGCAGGACGCGGGATCACCTGGGGAGGGATGGGGCGGGCCACGAGGTCAACTTAGGGCTAACGCAGCGCTGGCTACGCTCTCGGCCGTGACGACAGCGGAAGAGTTGCAGGCACAGGCCGACGCGTTCGGGTGGTACCACACGATCGACCTGGGCAACGGCGTGGTCACGAAGGGCATCAGCGTCCAGGAGACCTCGGCCGGCGTCATCCCCGACGTGGCGGGCCGCAGCGTCCTCGACATCGGGGCGTGGGACGGCAAGTTCTCCTTCGCCGCCGAGCAGGCGGGGGCGAGCCGGGTCGTGGCGCTCGACCACTACGCCTGGGGCGTCGACTTCGTGGCGCGGGGCGCGTACTGGGCCGAGTGCATCGCCAACGGTTCGCTGCCCGACCAGTCGAGGGACGAGACGGACTTCTGGCGGCCGGACCTGCCGGGTCAACGGGGATTCAACTTCGCCAAGGCTGCGCTCGATTCCAAGGTCGAGCCGGTGGTGGGCGACTTCCAGAAGGTCGACCTCGACACGCTCGGGCAGTTCGACGTGGTGTTGTATCTCGGGGTGCTGTACCACATGAAGGAGCCACTCACCTGTCTCGAACGCTTGCGCGCCGTCACCAAAGAGGTGGCGGTGATCGAGACGGAGGCGGTGCACATCCAGGGCTTCGACCGCGAGGTACTGATGCAGTTCCACGCGGGGAGCGACCTGCGCGTCGACTTCGGAAACTGGTACGTGCCCACGATCGAGGCGTTGCACAACCTCTGCCGGGCGGCCGGGTTCAGCGAGGTGCGCACCGTGATCGGTCCGCCACCACCACCGGTGGGTTCGGAGACCGGGCCTTCGTTACGCCAGAAGGTGGGGTCTCGGGTCGGTGGCCTGCCGATCCCGCCGGCGTCGGCGCCGAGCGTCAACTACCGCGCCGTCGTGCACGCCTTTTCGTAGCGGCCACCACGGGACTCGGGGAAGGATCGTTTCTGCCTGTATACGAATTCGGACAGCGTGTCCGAATTCATACACAGCGTGTTCGAATTCATATACAGCGAGAGTAAAAGCTCGGGGGCTTAGGGTCAGCCCACGTTCTCGCTGCGC
Organism: Acidimicrobiales bacterium; assembly: GCA_035483935.1. Classification (GTDB taxonomy): domain Bacteria; phylum Actinomycetota; class Acidimicrobiia; order Acidimicrobiales; family RAAP-2; genus Bog-473. The sequence continues at coordinate 9,027 of DATHPK010000134.1, read as the reverse complement.
CGGGGTAGCACCCAGCCCGGACGCGGGAAATGGCAGGTGTACCCGTTGGGGTAGCGCTCCAGGTAGTCCTGGTGCTCGGGCTCGGCCTCCCAGAACGGGCCCGCCGGGGCGACCTCGGTGACGACCTTGCCGGGCCAGAGCCCCGACGCCTCGACATCGGCGATGGTGTCCTCGGCGACACGGCGCTGTTCGTCGTTCACGTAGAAGATCGCCGAGCGGTAGCTCGTGCCCCTGTCATTGCCCTGCCGGTTGAGCGTCGTCGGGTCGTGGATCTGGAAGAAGAACTCGAGGATGTCGCGAAAGGAGACCTGCTCGGGGTCGAACACGATCTCGATCGCCTCGGCGTGTCCCTCGTGGTTCCGGTAGGTGGCGTTCTCGACGTCGCCGCCGGTGTAGCCGACCCGCGTCGCGAGCACGCCGGGGCGCTTGCGGATCAGGTCCTGCATGCCCCAGAAGCAACCACCGGCGAGGATCGCCTTCTCGGTCCGCTCGCTCTGGCTCATCGGTCGGCCTCCTTCTGTTGTGCAAGCTCGGCGAAACGCGCCTTGTACTGCCCGTAGCCCTCTTTGTCGAGGTCCTCATAAGGGATGAACCGTAGGGCGGCAGAATTGATGCAGTAGCGCAGCCCGCCCTGGTCCCGTGGGCCGTCGTTGAACACATGACCGAGGTGGCTGTCGCCGTGGACCGAGCGGACTTCGGTCCGGATCATCCCGTGGCTCTGGTCCACGTGTTCGACCACGTTGTCCGGTTCGAGCGGGATGGTGAAGCTGGGCCAGCCACAGCCGCTGTCGAACTTCTGCAGGGAGGCGAACAGCGGCTCGCCCGAGACGATGTCGACGTAGATCCCTGCTTCCTTCTTGTCCCAGAACTCGTTGTCGAAGGCCGGCTCGGTTGCGCTCTCCTGGGTGACGGCATATTGGCGTGGATTCAACTGGGCGACGGCTGCGTCGTCCTTGCGGTACTCGTCGGTCATGGGTCACCTCCGCGCCAGCGTCTCGCTTGCCGGCGTCTTAACGACTTATCGACCCATTGACTCTATGTGTTCGCCTGTGCGGACCTTCCGGCGCGGTTCGTGAATCCGGTCGTCCTTCCGGACCGCAGCGAGCCCCTAGGAAGGTGACTGCCCGGCTGGGCCTTCGTCGGTCCCTTGCTCGGCGGGCGCCGGCGGCATCGATTGGGGCGAAGCCGGCGACCCGGCCGGCGGTGCCCAGCCCGGCGGAGACTGGGACGGAGCCGGTACCGGCGGGGGCGGGTAGCCCGCGGGGGGCGGTGGCTGGTAGCCCTGCGGGTACCCCCCCGTAGCGCCATACGCGCCGCCGCGGCGACGGATGCTTCCCTTGGTCGTGAAGTGTGCGATCAGGTAGACGAGCATCCCGATCAGGCCGATCACGAACCCGATGACGAACCAGCCCCACGGGGGGATGCTCCAGGGGGGACGGCCCCACTCCTGTCGGAACGAACTCGAAAGTTTATAGAGGGCAAACCCGAAGATGACCCCGAAGACCAGTTCGGTGATGTAGGTGGTCGAGCTGAGCGCAGCAATCATTGCCACGTCCTTTCGCGTCTACCCCCCGAAGCCAGGCGGCAGTTGGCGAAAGCGTAACGATGGGAGGCCTGCCGCGGTTGGATCGGACAGGAGAGGCGGCTACGACGGACAATTTTGAGGACGATCCAGGGTGTGCATCAAAGCTCGAACGTGTCGACACCATCTCTGCTGCTCAGACCTGCGACGATCGCAGCCTGGGACGCCTCAGTGATGCAAATGATGCGGTCAGCCGGCCAGGCCGACGGAGGCTGCGACGTAGAAGCCGCTCTGGGTGGAGTCGTTGACGACGACGTCACACGTCCCGCCCGGGTTGCACATTCCGCCGGCGGTGTCCGAGTAGGCACTCCCGACGAGAATCTTGACCCCGGCTGCATTGAAGGTGACCTTGCCGTTGGCGGCCACGGTCCCGCTGATCGAGGTGGAGCTGTCGCAGTTGGTGGCCACGTTGGCGGAAGTCACACCCGCATCGCATTCCTGGGCGGTGACCGTGTCACCGATGGGGAAGTTCCCGGCCTTGACGTTGTCCACGTAGTTGGCCGCGACACCCACCGTCTTCTTCAAGATGGCGAGCGGGGTCGCAAAGGTGACCGACGTCTGGAGGCCGATGGCCGGGTTCTGCTCGTCGGTGACGACGATGTCGCAGGTCCCACCGGCTGTGCACGTCCCAGCGGCACTGTCGGCGTAGCCACTTCCGGCCCGCAGTGTCACACCGGGGCTGAAGATCACTCCTCCGGTCGCCGACGCCGTCCCGGTCACCTGGGTTGCGGCATCGCAGTTGGTCGAGTCCGTGCTCGGGACCGAGACGCTGGCATCACATTCCTGGACGAGGACGGTGTCGCCGATGGGGAAGCCACCAGCCTTGAGCGGATCGGCGTAGTTGCCGAGCACCTCGGCCGTGCGCTTCACCACGAACCTGGGGGCCGAGAAGCCGAGCGCCGCACTGGCGGTGGAGTCCCCGCTTTGGTTTCCGACGACGACGACGTAGCACGTCGTCGAGCCCGCAACACCGCAGGTGTCACCGTTGGTGTCGATCGCACCCACGGCCAGGTGAATCAGGTCGTTCTTGAAGGTACCTGCCGTCCGGCCGGTTCCGAGGGTCACGCTCACCTTGTTCGCCGCGTCGCAGGTGTTCGACCCGTACGCAGGCGTCGCGCATTCGTTGAGTGTGACCGTCGTGTCATGGGTCCAACCCGTGCCCGACACCTTTTCGGGGTAGTTCCCGATCAGGTCGGTCGTCTTGCCGAGAGTGATCGCACCTCCGGCCGTCGAAGTGTTGTAGGTGTAGGCGTTGGCCAGGGGGGTGGAGGACCCGCCGGACGTGGTCGTCACGGTCACTGGGACCGTGCCGGTCCCGGCCGGGACGACCACGGTGAGGCTGGTGGCGCTGCTCACGCTGACGCCCGTGCCCGCGGTCGAGCCGAAGTCGGCCGTGGTCGAACCCGAGACGAAGCCGGTGCCGGTGAGCGTGACCGTGTTGCCTCCGGCCGGCGGGCCATGGTTGGGATTGACCGCGGTGACCGTCGGCGGTGTCCCGCTCGCCACGGCCCGCAGCACGAAGTTGGAGAAGTCCGCGATCATCAGCGTGCCGTTCGGGGCGAGTGCGACCGCGCTCGGAGCGTCGAGCTCGGCGAGACCGGACGGCCCGGTGTCGCCGGAATACCCGGCGATGCCGTCCCCCGCCACCGTGTACATGTCCCCCGCAGTCATCGGGATCCCGTAGTAGGTCGCGCTCGAAGAAGGGATCATCCTGATCCGGTTGTTCGACGTGTCCGCGACGTAGAGGTCGCCCAGGCTGTCGAAGCCGACTCCCTGAGGCCCGTTCAGCTCGGCGGACGTTGCCGGACCACCGTCGCCGCCGAAGCCGGCATTGGACGGTCCCGTCCCGGCGATCGTGTAGATGTCGCCGGCGGACATGCTCGTGCCGTATCGGCTGTTCGGCGTGTTCGCGACCACGCGGATCGCGTTGTTGGAGTAGTCGGCGATCACGGCGTTGCCCGCCGCATCCACCGCCACGTCCAGCGGGAGGTTGACGGTGGCCGCCGACGCCGAGCCGCCGTCGCCGGTGTCGCCGGGGGCGCCGCCCGAGTCGACGATCGTGTAGATGTCGTCCGCCGTCGCCAGGTCGGTGCCGTAGAAGGTGCCGGTCCTGTTCGCGACGATCCAGACCGTGTTGTTCAGGGCGTCGGTGATGAGCAGGTTGCCCGCCGCATCGACGGCCACCCCGCTCGGGTATTCGAACTCGGCCGAGGTCGCCGGTCCGCTGGTTCCGCTGAAGCCGAAGGCACCGCTGCCCGCGACGGCGTAGATGTCACCGGCGGCCATGGACTGGCCGAAGTCCGGACCCCCCGAGTTGGCGACGACGAAGACTCGCTCCAGGCCGGCATCGGCGATCACGAGGTTGCCCGCCTTGTCGATCGTCACGCCGACGGGCGTGCTCAGCCCGAAGGTCGCGGCCGGCCCACCGAGCGTGGTGGACGGTCCGCCGCCGACCAGCAGGTAGACCTGGCCGGCCGTCATCGAGATCCCGTAGAAGGTGCCGGTCGAGCCCGCGACGACATCGACCTGGGAGTTGAAGGTGTCGGTGAAGATCGTGTTGCCGTAGCTGTCGACGGTCACCGCGTCCGGCTGGCCGACGGCGGTCGACGTGGGCGACGATCCCGTCGTCGTCGTGGCCGTGATGCCGCTCGCGCTCTGGACGCCGGCCGCCGTGTTGATGATGCTCGTTGCGTACGGCTCGACTTGGATCGAGAACGGCGCTGTGGCGGTCTGCGCGCCCGCGGGGTCCGAGTCGGTCACTTGGACAGTGAACGAGTAGGTGCCCTGCGCCGTCGGCGTCCCGGACCAGGAGCCGTCTGCGTTCAGGTTGATGCCCGGGGGCGTGGCTCCCGAGATGACGGACCAGCTGAGCGGTGAATATCCGTTGCTCGCGGTCAGTGCAGGAGAGCTGTAGGCAGCGTTGACGAACCCCTCGTTGGGCGTCGTCGAGTTGATCGTGAGGCCTTGCACGGTGATCGACAGCGGCGCGCTCACCGACTGGGGCGGGCTGTCGGAGTCGGTGGCTTGCACCGTGAAATCGAACGTGCCGCCACCGGTGGGCGTGCCCGAGATCGTGCCGTCGCTTGCGAGATTCAGGCCCGGTGGCAAAGCGCCTGCTCCGACCGACCAGGTGAACGGCGTGGGCCCGCCAGCGGCGTTCAACGACGTAGGGCCGTAGCTCTGGCTCACGAAGCCGCCCGGCAGGCTCGTCGTGGTGACGCCCAGGACGTTGCCGATGGCGAACACCCGGTTGATCTCGGGCGAGGCCACGGCGATGTCGCCCGAAGGGTCGACGGAGACACCCGCGGGCTGACACAGATCAGCGGACGTCGCAGCTCCCGATGGCGTATAGGACGAGCAGCCGGACGTGTGGCCGCCCACGTAGTAGGCCGTTCCGGCGGTCATGCTCTGTCCCCAGAACGTTCCGGAAATGGCGGGCAGTACGTAGACGCTGTCGAGCTCGTCGTCCGACACGATGACGTCGCCCCGCGCGTCGACGGTCAGCCGGTCCGGAGTGAGGCCCAGGCTCAGCGGTGCAACACCCTGGGTGAAGGCCCCCCCGCCCCCCATGATCGTGACAATTGCGCCCGCAGACTGGGTCGAACCGAAGTCCGTGCCACCCTGGGCGAAGAGGACGCGGACCCTGCCGTTCTTGCTGTCGGCGACCAGGACGTTCCCGCGGGGGTCGAGGGCCAGCCCGATGGGGTCGTTCAGTTCCGCCGTCGTGGCCGGTGACGCGTCCCCGTTGAACCCACCGGCACCGGTGCCCGCGATCGTGTAGATGTCGCCGGCCGACATCGACTGCCCGTAGAACGTGCCCGTGTGCTCGGCCAGCACCCGGACTCGGTTGTTGCCCGAGTCGGCGATGACGACGTTGCCCGAACCGTCCAGGATCGCAGTCTGTGGTGCGTTGAGCTCGGCCGCAGTCCCTGCACCCGAATCGCCTGAAGAGCCAGACGTCCCGGTGCCCGCGATCGTGTAGATGTCGCCGACAGACATCGGTTGTCCGTAAAAGCTCGCCGTTGTCTCCGCCACCACCCGGATGCGGTTCTCCTGCGTGTCTGCGATCAGGAGGTTGCCGTTGGCATCGCTCCGGACACTGCCCGGGCTGTTCAAGCTCGCCGAGGTCGCCGGGCCCCCGTCGCCACCGCCGCCACCTCCGGCGACCGTGTAGATGTCACCGGCCGTCATCGCCTGGCCGTAGGCCGGGCCGGAAGACGAAGCGACCACCCTGATCCTGCCGTTGCCGGAGTCGGCGATCAGCTCGTTCCCGTTGGCGTCGAACGACACGTCCTCGGGGATGCCGAGCTGGGCCGCCGTCTCTGACCCGCCGTCTCCGGAGTACGACATCCATCCGTTGCCCGCGACCGTGTAGATGTCACCCTGCGTCATCGATTGTCCGTAGAAGGTGCCGGTCGATCCTGCGACGACCCGGACACGCCGGTTTCCGATGTCGGAGATCACGAGGTTCCCAGACTTGTCGGCTACGACCGCGGTTGGGCCATTCAGCAAGGCGGACGTCGCCACACCGCCATCGCCACCGAACAAACCCAGGCCTCCGGAGCCGGCGACGCTGTAGATGTCTCCGTACGTCATATTGATCCCGTAGAACATCCCGCTGGAGCCGGCGATGACCCGCACCCGGTTGTTGAACGTGTCGGCGATGAGGAGGTTGCCGTGACTGTCGACCGACAGGCCGTGCGGCGATCCCACCAAGGCCGAGATGGCCGGCCCGTTGTCGCCTCCGTAGGCTGACATGCAGCAAGCCCCGTTCCCCGCGATCCGGGTGAAGATGCCGGCCGTCATGGACTGTCCGTAGAAGCTGCCGGTCACCGCCGGCAGCACGTCGATGCTGTCGGCCGCGTCCGAGACGATGAGGTTGTTGCTCTGGTCGATGGCGACGGCCCACGGGTCGTCGTGTGGGATGTTGATCTTGGACACGGACCCCGCGGTAAGACTGACGCCCCACAGGGTGCCCGTGTGGTTGGCGTAGACCTTCACGTCGCTCCCGGAGAACTCCGGATAGACGACGTCACCGTACGAGTCCACGGCGGCATCGCCTCCGTCGCCCACGCCACCCGACTGGTTGCTCGTCACTTGCGCCAGCGACCCCGCACCCGGACCGCTCGGAGGCGTATAGCGGGCGACGACACCCAGCCAAGGCTCGTCGAAGACCAGTGAACCGTTGGTCGGGTCGATCGACATGCCGGTGGGGTCGTAGAGCGCGCCATGGAGCGAGTCCACCGACGGATTGATGTGCACGCCGAGATTGGAGGCACCGTCGCCGGCCACGGTCTGCTCGTTGCCGGTCGACGGGTCGAGACGGCGGATGACCGAGTCGCCGTCCGTGTTCCCCGCACCCGGCGAGAACGCCCCGGGATCCGAGAAGTCCGAGACGTACACGCCCCCGTCGGACGCGACGGCGAGGCCGTACGGCTGCTGCGCGATGTTTGTTCCCAGCCCGTTCCCGGTGTCCCCCGCCGTCACCGCGATCTGGCCGTTCGCCGGTCCGGCCGCCGACGCGGACCCGGCGCCGACCAATTGGATGGTCGCCTGGATGCCGGCGAGGGCCAGGCACGAAGCGCTGACGAGCGCGGTCAGCCGGGCGCTCCAGCCACGACGTGGAGCGGCGCGACGTCGCCTGGCACCACCCCCGTGGTGCCGCCCTGCCCCGAGATACCGCCCGATCGCTGTTGCCATGACTCGCCCTGTCCGGCCGTAGAAGTGCTGTACAGACGAGCCCGGCCCCCTCGTCGACGACCCCGCCGACTCCGGCCTCGGAGCGATGGTTGCACCAGGCCGCAGGGGTGTCAACGGTGTTTTTACGTAGGTGCGGGTGTGGCCAGCACCACCCGTCCGGCCCGGGTGGCCCCGAGTTGTGAGGGCGTTGTGCCACGGGGCACGACCACCCCTGACGCGCCGATGCCGGGCCCGAAGGCCCGGCATCGACACCCGACACGATCTCTGCTGCTCCCAACGGTACCGCTGGGATGCAGAGAAAAAACGTCACCCCCAGCGGCGACCCGCCGGAACGGGCCGCCTGCCGGCGGTTCTTACATCATCCCGCCCATGCCGCCCATGCCGCCCATGGCGGCGGCCGCGGCGGCCGGGTCCGGGCCCTTCTCGGGCTTGTCGGCGACGAGTGCCTCGGTGGTCAGCAGGAGACCGGCGATGGACGCCGCGTTCTGCAGGGCCGAGCGGGTGACCTTGGCCGGGTCGATGATGCCGGCCTTCACCAGGTCCTCCATCTCGCCGTTGGCCGCGTTCAGCCCGGTGTTGCCCTTGGCCGACTCGACCTTGGCCACGAGCACCGCACCCTCGAGGCCGGCGTTGAAGGCGATCCAGCGCAGCGGCTCCTCGAGCGAGCGGGCCACGATGCGCGCCCCGGTCGCCTCGTCACCCTCGAGCGTGTCGGCGAGATCGTTGACCGACTTGCGGGCCCGGATGAGCGCGGTGCCGCCGCCGGCGACGATGCCCTCTTCCACGGCTGCACGGGTCGCCGACAGCGCATCCTCGATCCGGTGCTTCTTCTCCTTGAGCTCCACCTCGGTGGCGGCCCCGACCTTGACGACGGCGACGCCGCCGGCCAGCTTGGCCAGCCGCTCCTGGAGCTTCTCGCGGTCCCAGTCCGAGTCAGTGTCCTCGATCTGGCGCTTGATCTGGGCCACGCGGCCCTTCACGTCCTCGCTCTTGCCGGCACCCTCGACGATCGTGGTGTCGTCCTTGGTCACGATGACGCGCCGGGCCGAGCCCAAGAGGTCGATCGTCGCGTTCTCGAGCTTGAGCCCGATCTCCTCGCTGATGACCTGGGCACCGGTGAGGATGGCCATGTCCTGGAGCATCTCCTTGCGGCGCTCGCCGAATCCCGGCGCCTTGACGGCGACCGAGGTGAACGTGCCGCGGATCTTGTTGACCACGAGCGTCGCGAGCGCCTCGCCCTCGACGTCCTCGGCCACGATCAGTAGCGCCTTGCCCGACTGCATGACCTTCTCCAAAACCGGGACCAGGTCGTGCACCGCCGAGACCTTCGAGTTGAAGAACAGGATGTAGGGCTCGTCGAGCACGGCTTCCTGGCGCTCGGGGTCGGTCACGAAGTAGGGCGAGAGGAAGCCCTTGTCGAACTGCATGCCCTCGGTGAGCTCGAGCTCGATGCCGAAGGTGTTGGACTCCTCGACGGTCACCGTGCCGTCCTTGCCGACCTTGTCGATGGCGTCGGCCAGCACGTCGCCGATGGCCGTGTCGGCCGCCGAGATCGAGGCGACCTGCGCGATCTCGGTCTTGCCGCCGACCTCGGTCGACTGCTTGGCGATGTTCTCGACGGCGGCCTTGACGCCCTTGTCGATGCCGCGCTTGAGGTCGCCCGGGGCCGCCCCGGCGGCCACGTTGCGCAGGCCCTCGCTGATGAGCGACTGGGCCAGCACCGTCGCGGTCGTCGTGCCGTCACC
>DATHPK010000133.1:0-10354 GCA_035483935.1 Acidimicrobiales bacterium | reverse complement strand
GTGCCCGTCTTCGTCGGGACCGCAGCCGGGTACTGGTCCAGCGGCACAGCGGTGCTGACCACCCCACAGCTGAATCCGTCATGCCATGCGTCACTGTGTTACCAGTTCGACCATCAGCTGTCGTGGGTGAACGCGGTTCTGGCGCTCGTCGTGGCCCTCGGAATTCAGATCGGCACGAACTACGTCAACGACTATGCGGACGGGATGCGCGGGACCGACGAGCAACGGGTGGGACCCGTTCGGTTGGTTGCCGGAGGCCTGGCCACCGTCCGTGAGGTGAAAGCCGCGGCGGCGGTCGCCTTCGCGGTGGCCGGCGTCGCAGGGTTGGTGCTCTCGGCGCGTGTCACGTGGTGGTTCATCCCACTGGGTCTGGTGTGCTTCGTCGCCGGATGGGCCTACACGGGCGGTCCCAAGCCGTACGGCTACTACGGATTCGGCGAGCTCTTCGTGTTCGTTTTCTTCGGGCTGGTGGCGACGGCGGGTTCTGCGTATGTGCAGCACGCCCCGTTTGACTGGACCTTCGCGGGCCATCTTTTCTCCTACAGCTACGGCTGGGGCTTCGCCCTCGCGGCTGGGGTCCCCGTTGGGTTCTTGGCGGCGGCGCTGCTCGAGGCGAACAACCTTCGCGACATCGAAACCGACGCCGAGGCGGGCAAGCGGACCCTTGCCGTGCGCCTCGGACGGACGAACGCCGGGCTTCTCTACTGCTTCACCCTGATGGGCGCGGCACTGTCCATCGGTGTGCTCTACAACTACCGTCACTGGGCGCTGCTGGCCCTCCTCGCGACGCCTCTTGCCATCCTCCCGCTCCGCCTGGCCCTGAGCGATCGAAACGGTCGCGACCTCTTGCCGATGCTGGGCTCGACGGCGCGTCTCCAGATCGCCGTGGGGGCACTCCTCACGATCGGGTTGTTGGTGTGACGGTTCAGGCTGCCGCAGGCGGGTCGGGATCGGTGGCTCGGAGCCACTGCGTCACGATCCGTCCCGTGTGACCCGGTTGCGCCAGGTGCACAGCATGACCGCCCCCCGGGACCAACGACGCCACGCCGTGCCCCGCGAGGCGCGCCAGGCGCAGTGCGTGCGCGGCGAACCGGGTGTCGTCCGTGCCCGCCAGGGCAAGGATGGGGCAGCGAATGGCGGCGACCGCATCCCAGAGCGGTTCCTGGGTTCCCGTGCCGCACAGGCGCAGGCTCGACGCCAGCCCGGGGGCGCTGTTGCGTCGGCGTTCGTCTCGATCCGCCCCCTCCCCGAGGCGCTCGAAGAGCGGACCGCGCAACCACGACTCGAGAAAGGCACCGACGTCACCGGAAGCCTCGAGCTCGTCGGCCCGCAACCCGTCCGAACGGCGCCGTTCGGTCCGCTCTTCGGGATCCTCGATGCCGCCGGTGGCGCCGATCAGGACGGCGCGATTGACCGGCAGGTCCGACTGCGTCAGCACGTGCAGCGCGACGCGGGCGCCCAGCGAGTACCCCGCCAGCCCGCACGGCCTGTCGCCGACTGCGGCGCGGACAGCGTCAGCCACGAGGCCCGCGGTCTCCGGAAGATCGGCCCGGACGGCGTCGGAACCCGCGTGCCCGGGCAGGTCGATGGCGACAAGCGTGTAGGAATCGGCGAGTTGGTCACCGAAGCGACCCCAGAGCCGTCCCGTCTGCGTGAAACCGTGCAGCAGGATCAGCGGTTGCCCCGAGCCCCGCAGTTCGACGTGAAGGGCCACGGCGGGTGAGCGTACAGGCCACCTTCAGCGCGACCCTGGTCGACGAGTGGGCACGGCTCGGCTTGAGCGACGCCGTCATCTGTCCCGGCTCGCGCTCGACGCCACTCGTGGTGCCCCTCGCGCAGCGGTTCCGCACCCATGTCCGCCTCGACGAGCGGAGTGCGGGGTTCTATGCGCTCGGCCTCGCCAAGGCGACGCGACGGCCCGTCGTCGTCTGCGTGACGAGCGGGACGGCTGCCGCCGAGCTCCATGCGGCTGTGGTCGAGGCTCATCACGCCCGAGTGCCACTCATCGTCTGCACGGCCGACCGGCCACCGGAACTGCACCACACCGGCGCGTCACAGACGATCGAGCAGGACCGCCTCTTCACGGTCGAAGCGCGTTGGTGCGCCGACCCCGGCGTCCCGGCCGGCGGTGAGGAAGCAACCTGGCGCCCGTTGGCGGCACGGGCCGTCGCCGAATCGCTGTTCGGACCGGACGGTCCGGGTCCCGTCCATCTCAACCTGGCCTTCCGCGAGCCGTTGACGGAGGACGCGGACGAGTTGCCGGCCCACCTGCCTGTCGAGGCGGTCGTCGACGGGCGTTCCGCCGACGTTGTGCCGGGGCGGCCGCTCGAGGGGCGCGGGATCGTCATCGCCGGCGGACCGTCGTTCGGCCACGCCGACCCGGCCAGTGTGCTCGGCTTCGCGGCGCGCCTCGGTTGGCCGGTCCTCGCCGATCCGCTGTCCGGATGCCGCGTCGAGGGGACCATCGCCGCCGCCGACGCCATCGTGCGGACGGAGCCCGCGCTGCCCGAGGTCGTCGTGCAGCTCGGTGCCCCGTGGCTCTCGAAGGCGCTCGGCGAGTACGTGGCAAAGGCAGCGTCCGCCGGAGCACGGGTCGTCGTCGTCGACCCGTGGCGGCAGCGGCCGGATCCGCTGCGGGTGGCGACAGAGTTCGTCCACGCCCGACCGGACGTGTGGCTGGCTGCGGCGGCAGACGTCGGTGTGCCGGCCGATCGGGAGTGGCTCGCCTCGTGGCGGACGATGGAGGAGCGGGCACAGCGGGCGTTGGAGGAGTCGCTCTCGGCCGAGCTCACCGAGCCGGCGGTGGCCCGGATGCTCCTTCGCTACGCGGCAACCTCCGGCGCCACGGTCGTCGTCTCGCCGTCCATGCCGATCCGGGACCTCGAGTGGTACGCCCCCGCACTGCCGGTGCCGCCGCGCGTGCTGGCCAACCGGGGCGCCAACGGCATCGACGGCGTGGTTTCCACTGCGCTCGGCGTCGCGGCGGCCGATCCGGCCGGGCGCACGATCGCACTGCTCGGCGACCTCACCTTCCTGCACGACGTGTCGGCGCTCGTCAACCTGCCCGAGGTGCCGTGCACGTTTGTCGTCCTCGACAACGGGGGCGGAGGGATCTTCTCGTTCCTGCCCCAGGCGACGGCCCTGCCCCGTGATTCGTTCGAGACGCTGTTCGCCACCCCGCCCACGAGCGACCTGCCCGCGGTCGCGCGCGGGTTCGGGCTCCCGGTCGAGGAAGTGACGACGCTTCGGGAGTTGGAGCCCGCTCTGGCCGCAGCGCCGCGGTCGCTCACGTTGGTGCACGTCCGAGTGCCACCCCGCAACGAAAACGTCGCGGTGCACGACAGGATCAACCAGGCGGTCCGTCGCGCGCTGAGCCCCTGAACGCGGGGGAGGGGGTCGACGTCGTGAGTCGCCCGGTGGGGCTCCGGAAAGTGAGTTCGACGTTCGCGTCGCCGGTGATCCTCCACCCCATCTCGTGGACGAAGCGATGGTGCTGATCGCACAGCTCGACGAGGTTCGCCAGGTCCGTCGCACCGCCGTTGGTCCAGTGCAGCACGTGGTGGACGTCCGTGAACTCGGTGTGGGTGCAGCCGGGAAAGCGGCACCCCTTGTCCCGCCGTCGGATCTCGATCCGCTGGGTGTCGGAAGGATCGCGCCGCGTGCGGCCGAGGTTGAGGCTGCGCCCGGAAGGTGCGTCGGCTGAGACGAGGACCTTCGCATCGCAGGCAATTCGGCGGCCCACCTCCCGCGACAACGGGCCGAGTACGTCGAGCTCTGCGCCACCCTCGCCGCCGGCCAGGAACGCCAGATCGGCGTGCACCACGACCGTCGGGCGGTTGCGGCGCATGCCGCCGGCCCGTGGGGGGTCTTCGCCGTCGGCGAGCGGACCCTGGCCGGCCACGTCCCGCTTGCACAGCGCAACGAGCGCGTCGGCCATGCGCTGGTCGAAGGGCGCCCGCTGCTTCAGCCTGCGGCTGGCCCGCGCGACGAGCGAACCCTTCACCACGGCGTACTGGTCGTCGGGCAGGACGCCGGTAAGCATCCGCCTGCGGTCGTCGAAGCGGAGGAAACGCCGGCCATAGGAGCCCGTCGCCTGCTCGTCGGACTGCCGACGCGCCGCGATCGCCAGTTCACGGACCTGCTTGGCCGACCAGTGCGTGGCTTCCTCGGCGAGCTTGGCGTCCGTCTCGGGCTTCGCCACCTCGACCAGCGGCTTGACCTGGTCGAAGGAGAGCTTTCCCTGGGACAGGGCGTCGGAGATCTTGGGGAGCTCCTTCAGTTTGTTCGCCGCTGTCACCCATTCCCGGGCCGTCGCGGCCGCCACGCCACATTGCTGCACCAACCACGCGACCATCGACGTCGCGCCGTCGACGCGCCAGGCCTTGCGCCGGTCCAACTCGACCACGGCCGCCAACAACTGGCTGTGGTGCGCGGAGATGGCCCGGTGGTGCTGGACCACGCTGGCCACGAGACGGTCCGTGCGCCGGGAGACCGAATCGGGGCGGGGCCCCTCTCGCATCGTCGATGGTGTCATGCACCCGGAGAACGGTCGCCCTCGGGCGCGGAGGCGCGTGGGGATCGCGGATGGGCCTCGGCGGGCGGCTCAGCGGTACCGGTCAGCCGGCACCCACTCCCCGTGGCTGCGCAGCGGCAACCGAAGTGGGAGGTGGATGACCGCCTCGGGGCCGCGGCGGCCCATGGAGGAGGCGTCCAGGACGTAGATGTCGCTCGTGCCCCTGTTCACGTCCTCGACGACGCTCAACAGCCAGCCCTCGTCGTCACCGCGCCCGTCGACCGCCCGGACAAAGAGGGGCTCGCTCGGTCGCCGCCCGGGTCCCGGGTGCCACGCCACGGCTTCGTCGCGGGAGACATCGAATTTCAGGAGCCCGATGGGGGCGGCGTCGCGCTCGAAGACGGCGTGCGGATCCATACCCGCACTCCGACGCGCACCGACCGCTCCGTCACCGGCGTCCGCCCAGTGCTGCTCGACCGTGTAGCCGTAGCGGAACGGCAGGCCATCCAACACCGCGTCCATCCGCGGATACTCGACGTACCGGTCGTCGACCTGTGCCCGCTCGACGCGGTCGGGGGTCACCCGCCATCGTTCGAGCAGTGCGAGGCTGCCGCCGATCGAAGTCAGCCCGACCCCTCGGGGCCCTACGACCGATTCCGTCGGATCGTACGGCCGCCCCGCCTCGATGGCGTCGTAGCGGCACACGAAGAGCACGATGTCGCCCGTGTCCTCCTCCCATGCACCGAGCACGTGGGTCACGAGGCACGGATCCAGGCGGAACCACCGCACCGCCGTGCCGTCGCCGTCGCGGGGCACGACACCGAGCCACCCTTCGGCCCCAGGTACCCAGCCGAAGGGAACGGCATGTCCCCGCTTGTCCCCCAACGGCGTCGTCGGCGACTCGATGAACACCACGTGATCCGGCGTGACCGCGATGTCGTGCTGCCACGTGGCCCGCTCGAGCTCGACGGCCTGCGCCCTCTGGAGCGCACCTCCCGCCGCCCACTCCCCGATGCGGAGCCAGATGCCCTCTCTGGCGCCGTCGACCGGCGTGGGCGACGGCGTCGAGTCCGTCCGCCCCCGCTCGTCGACGGCGAACAGGACGCGGGTCCCGTCCGACGCGACCCGGTGGACGTGCGACGCGATCGGCACGGAGAGTGATCCGGAGAAGTCCTCTGGTTCGAGGAAGCGGGAGTACTGGGAAGGCAGGCCGGTCTCGGACAGGGCCAGGACGGAGCCGGCGTGCCAGAACACCGACGCGTCGGCGTCCGATTCGCTCCATCGGTACGTCACCGCTTTGCCGTCGCGGAACTCGACGGCGTGCAGGGCGCCGACCGGCAAGCCGCCCTCGTCGGGGTGGCCGTCGTCCGGCTCGACATCGGTGGCCGCACCGGCACCCGTTCCGGTCCCACGAGACGCTCTCTCGTCGGAGCCGTCCCCTTCCACGTACTCGGCCGAGCGCTGCGCCCACGGCGACCGCGGCCCGACACGGAAGAACGTCCCCTCGAGGTCGGGCGGCAGCGCCCCCTCCATGGGGAGCGACGCCTGCTCGATGCCGATTACCACGACCCTGCGATCACAACGACGATGTCGGGATCATTCCCCGAGCCACCCTCGGCCAACCCCTCACGATTGCTCCTGCCTGCGACGATCGACGATCTGGCCCGGGCATGCAGCCGGTCAACCTACCGGGGTATGGCAAAGTCGAAGGCATGCCCACCCTCTCGGAGGACCTCGCCTTCCGCGGCCTGATTCACCAGATGACCGACCCGGACCTGCCCAAGCGGCTCGACGAGCCGGGTCTCACGGTCTACGCGGGCTTCGATCCGAGCGCGGACAGCCTGCACGTGGGCAGCCTGCTGCAGCTGTGCACCCTGCGCCGCTTCCAGGAGGCGGGGCACCGGCCCATCTCGTTGGCCGGGGGCGGAACCGGCATGATCGGCGACCCGGGCGGCAAGGAGGACGAGCGCCAGCTCCTCACCCGCGAGACCATCGACGGCTACCTGGAGGGGATCCGCCCGCAACTCGGCCAGTTCCTGGATCTCGACTCTGCGCTTCTTCTCAACAACGCCGACTGGCTCGGATCGATCTCCACCCTCGAGTTCCTGCGCGACGTCGGCAAACACTTCACCGTCAACCAGATGGTCGGCAAGGAGTCCGTGCGCACACGCTTCGAGCGCCCCGATCAGGGCATCTCCTACACGGAGTTCAGTTACATGCTCTTGCAGGCGTACGACTACCTCAGGCTGCACATCGACCACGGCTGCAACCTGCAGTTCGGCGGGAGCGACCAGTGGGGCAACATCACCATGGGCATCGAGCTCATCCGCAAGGTGTGCGGCGACGAGGTGTGGGGTTTTACGACGCCGCTCATCGTCAAGCCGGACGGCACCAAGTACGGAAAGACGGAGACGGGCACGGTGTGGCTCGACCCGAAGCGGACGAGTCCGTTCGCGATGTACCAGTTCTTCGTCAACAGCGCCGACGAACAAGTGGGGGAGCTGCTGAGGTTCCTCACCTTCCTCGACCACGAGGAGATCGCGCTCCTCGACGAGTCCACCCGGACGAGCCCTCGACAACGCGCCGCCCAGAAGGCGCTGGCCCGTGCCGTCGTCGACCTCGTGCACGGTCCCGACGAGGTCGCCAAGTGCGAGGAGGCCTCTGCCGCACTGTTCAACGAGGAGATCGCCACGTTGAGCGAGGAGATGCTGCTTGCCGTGACCGCCGACGCACCCACGACCCACGTGGCCCGGGCCGACCTCGTGAGCGGCGGCCTCACGTTGGTCGACGCGCTCGAACGGACCGGCCTGGTCAGCTCCAGAGCCGACGGGCGCCGCACCATCGACCAGGGCGGCGCCTACGTCAACAACGTGCGTCAGAGCGACGCGTCACGCACGCTCGGACGGGACGACCTCCTGCACGACCGCTATGTCGTCCTGCGCAAGGGACGCCGCGACGTCCACATTCTCCAGACCGCGTGAGCCCTGCGTGAACGCGCGGCTCATGCTCGCTTCCCTTGCCCTCACGACAGCTGCGGCGGTGACCGTCACGTCGTGCGCCGGAGAGGATCAAATGGGCTCGCCCGCGCACCGCATGTCCGTCTGGGTCGACGGCACGAGCTTCGGGGCTGCTATCGCCACCCTCGTCGCCGACAACGCCCGCATCGCCAAGGTGGTGCCCAACGGCTCGGGGGCGGTGCACGCCGCCTGTGGAACGCTCGTCACCGATGCCGAGAGTGCGAACACCGAGCTCCCTTCGCCCGATCCCGAGGTCACCGACCTCCTCACGCAGGCCTACGGCCTCGAGGGAACACTGGGGAACCAGTGCTACGACGCCGGCTCCACTGACAAGAAGCTGCTGGCACAGTCCGAGCACAACGCGATCAGGGCCGACGCGCTCTACGACGAGGTGCTCCAGCGCATCCGGGCCATCGACGGCAAGGTCCCCGTGACCACCACGACCGCCGGCAACTCCGGGAGCTCGGGAGGCATCTTCTGATGCCGGACAGGGACGCTCAGGGTGGCGACACCGACGGCCCCGGGGAACTCGACCGCCACCGTCGCCGGGTGCTCTGGGCCATGCCGACAGGCCTGTACCTGATCGGCAGCCGGGCCGGGGACGAGGTGAACCTCATGACCGCAAATCTCGTCGTGCAGGTCGCCATGGAGCCCAAGCTCGTGGCGGTCGCGGTCGAACGGCAGGCGCGCACGATGCAGCTCGTGCGCGACGGCGGGTCGTTCAGTATCTCGCTCCTGTCGCGCTCCGAGCGCGCCGTGGTCCGCCATTTCGTCAAGCCCGTCGTCGACGTCGAGCGCTCCGCTGATGGCACCGTCCTCGCCATGGCGGGTCACGCCGTGCACGAGATCGGACCGCTCCGGGTCCCGGTGCTCGCTTCGGCCGTCGGCTACCTCTACTGCCCGCTCACCCGCGCCGAAGAGCTGGGCAGCCACGTGCTGTGCATCGGCGAGGTCGTCGAAGTCGGCGGCGAGCCCTCCGAGGTCTTGCGCATGGAGGACACGCGTATGCACTACGGGGGCTGAGAAAGGCCCCGCCCGGCTCAATCCTGACCGGTGCCCCCCACTTCACCCGAAGACTTCGGCCGCAGATCGATGCGCAGCGTCAAGATCCCGTCGACGAGCTCGGCCTCGGCGTCGCCGATCATGGCGAAGTCGGAGAAATCCTGTTGGGCCTGCTGGCGGAACCGCTGGCGTTCGGGCCCCTCGATCGGCGGCATGCCCCGGGTGCGGACGGCCTCGGCGCGCTGTCGGAACCGGGCCACCATCTCCTGCGGGTCGAAGCCGGGCACGGCGGTCAGCGTAGATGCTGAAGGAGCGTCGGGCGCCGAGCCGCGCCGGCATCTGGCGCACCACACCGCCGTGTCGAAGGGCTCACGAAATCACGTACTGACCTGGACCCGAGCCGTGCCGGCGGTGTCAGCCACTACAATCGATGGGCGGTCGAGATGGCCCGTGCAGTCCGGCCGCAGGGGGCGGAACGCCAAGGTGCGGGCCGGGTGTGAAGGAGTTCTGGTGAAAAAGGGACGCCATCGGCGCTTCGAGGAAGCGCGCAGCTTGAAACGGTCTTCGACAGAGTCGACCGGACGGTGCCCCGAGTGCGGGGCCGAGCCCGATGACGTGCACGCTTCCTGGTGCTTGGCGGAAGAGGACAAGTACGACCGCATCCTGGGCTCCATGCCCACCACGTCGCACGCAGCCGACGACGACCCGCTGAACGACTGAACCACCCACCACCCAGGTCCGACACCGCGCGCACGCAGCCGGCCGGGACCAGTCGGCACCTCAGGCGTCGGCGCCCTCCGCGTTTGCAGTGACAGACGCTGCACCTGCACCATTCCGACGCGTCCGCCCGCGGACGGCCGGATGGGGGAGCGGCACGCCCTTGGTCCGCAACCGCTCCCGTTCGCGCACCAACGCCACGAACCGGTCGTAGATCTTGGCGCCGACCATCTCGCTGAGCTCTGCCTGCATCTCGCGGTAGACCGGCTTCTCTCCGACGAACGCGTCGGGCGACTCGGTGCACCACCAATGGAACTCCCGGCCTCCTTTGCCCCAGTGCCGCCGGTCCCACTGCCGGATCACCGAGGTGACATGGCCCTCGTCATCGTCGACGTGGTCCTCCCGGCGCAGCGGGAGCTGCCAGCACACCTCGGGCTTGAGTTCCATGAAATTGACGCCCCGCCGGGCCGCCGCGATGTGGAAGGCACAGCCGGCGCCGGCGGCGAACCCAGGCCGGTTGAGGAAGATGCAGGCGTCGTCGACCAGCCGGGTCACGGTCTCGCCGTGCTTGTTCGTGTGGATGACGGTCTTCTTGACCCCGTGGTTCTGCCATTCCTCCGGCGTCAGTGTCGCGGCGGCCTTCTCCACGCGCCGGGCGTCCTTCTTGTTGACCAGATGGGCACCGTAACTGCAGCAGCCCTGCACCAGTTCAGGCGCGGGTCCCGTGAGCACTCCCTGACAACCGTTGCCGAAGATACAGGTCCAGTTGCTCGTCAAGAACGTGAAGTCGAAGACCCACGTCCTCTCCTCGTCCTCGTCCTCGAAGCTGAGCCACTCGTGTGTATCGGTCGGGGTGCGGGCCACGACGTGGACGTTACAGCGCGCGCTCCATCACCCTGGCACCATTCCTCGCCGAATCCGGAGTGTCGACCCCACCGGGACGCGCCACGTCGACGCCGGGGGGCGGACCCGGACGCGCCGGACCCGGCCCCGTGTCGATCGTCAGGCCGGAGTGCTGACCGCCCCGAGATGCTGGATCCCGACGACCGGGCCGTTGAGACGGATGCCGGCCATCGAGCCGAGGAACGGTGCGTCGCCGTAGGTG
>DATHPK010000132.1:0-8432 GCA_035483935.1 Acidimicrobiales bacterium | reverse complement strand
ATCAAGCGCAGACGGGCCGGCAAGGACCCTGTCCCGTTCACCTACCGGGACGTCGGGAGCGCGGCGACGATCGGCCGCTTCAAGGCCATCGTGAGCGTGCACGGGATCCGTCTCAGCGGCTTCCCCGGCTGGGTGGTCTGGTTCTTCGTCCACATCGGGTTCTTGAACGGCTTCGGGCACCGCCTCAGCACGATGCTCCGTTGGTTCCAGGCCATGCTCGGGCGCTCCCGACCCGAACGCGTCTTCAGCGTCGGCCACACGGGCGGCGATCTGAGCCTGCCCGACGACGTGAAGGCGAAGGTCATGCCGAGGCCGTTCCCCGTCGCCGACGACCTCGGGGACTGGGCGAAGCGCGTCGAAGAAGCGGAGTCGACGGCGCAGCCGGGTGCACCGCCGCAGTCCAAGGAGGCCTGATGGTTGACGGAGCGGCATCAACCGTCGGTCCGGGCGGCCATGGGACCAGGGCGCCCCGTCGGCGGTGACTTTCGGCCCTGTTGGCTGAATAGTCGTATCCGTAGCATCGGGCGGCGGTGGCCGGAGACGCTGGCAGCGAGGTTCCGGCGGGCTCGTTCCCTTACGGCTGAGTATGGGTTCGTCTCTGGGTGGCGGGAGCCGCTGCCCATGGCGGCTCGGTCTTGTGGGATGCGCCCTCTCCGGCTGACTTCCGCCGGCGTCTTCGGCCCCGTTTCTGGCGCTGACCTCCCCGGGCCGCTCGCGACTCACCTCGTCCGGCGTCGCCTCGGCCAACTACATTCGCCGCATGATCCTCGACAAGTTCCTCGTCACGGACCAGGTCGCCATCGTGACCGCGAGTGGGCGCGGCATCGGCGCCGCCGCCGCGGTCGCGTTGGCCGAGGCCGGGGCGGACGTCGTCCTCGCCGCGCGCACAGAGGACCAGCTGCGCGAGGTGGCCAAGAACGTAGAGGCGGCCGGCCGTCGCGCCGTCGTGGTCCCGGGCGACCTGACCGATTTCGACCTGATGGCCTCGCTGGCGGACACCGCGTACAACGAGTTCGGCCGGCTCGACATCGTCGTCAACAACATGGGCGGCACCATGCCCCGGCCGTTCCTCGATACCTCCCCGCGTTTCCTCGAAGAGGCCTTTCGCTTCAACGTCAGCGCCGGCCATGCCTTGTTGCGAGCCGCGGTGCCGCGGATGCTCGAGGGTGATCACCCGGGCGGGGCCATCGTCGGCATCTCGTCGGTCATGGGACACGTCGCCGGCCGGGGCTACGTCGGATACGGGACGGTCAAGGGCGCGGTCGAGCAGTACACCCGCCTCGCCTCCCGTGACCTGGCGCCGCGGATCCGGGTGAACGCCATCGGCGTGGGGTCGACTGCGACCTCCGCCCTCGACATCGTCATGCAGACCGACGAGCTGCGCACCGCCATGGAGGACGTCACGCCACTCAAGCGGATCGGTCACGTCGAGGACATCGCCGCCGCCATCCTCTACCTGGTCTCGCCGGCCGGCGCCTATGTGACGGGCAAGGTGATCGAGGTGGACGGCGGCCTGCAGTCGCCGAACCTCGAATTCCCCATCCCCGATCTCTAGCCCGCCGCTCCCGGCGCACCACCAAAAGACAGGAGAACCCAGATGCCCTACCGCGTCGTCCAATGGAGCAGCGGGAACGTCGGGCGCCACACGCTCGCCGGCATCGACGCCCACCCCGAGCTCGAGTTGGTGGGGCTCTTCGTCTCCAATCCCGACAAGGTCGGTAAGGACGCCGGCGAGCTCGCCGGGCTCGGCCACACCGTCGGCGTGCAGGCGACGAGCGACATCGACGCGCTGCTCGCGCTCCGTCCCGACTGCATCGTCCACACGGCCATGGCCGACGACCGCATCTTCGAGGCGCTGGCGGACCTGGAACGTTTCCTCGATGCCGGTGTCAACGTGGTCTCGTCCAGCCCGGTGATGCTTCAGTACCCCGCCCCCGACGACACACTCGCCGCCCCGGTCATCGCAGCGGCAGAGCGTGCCGGCGTCTCGCTCTTCGTGAACGGCGTGGACCCGGGGTTCGCAAACGACGCGCTGCCTCTCGTTCTCACCGGAGTCTGCGAGCGCATCGAGGAGGTCCGGTGCTCGGAGGTCCTCAACTACAACACCTACAACCAGCCGATGGTCCTCTTCGACATCATGGGATTCGGCCGGGACCTGCATGACGTGCCCATGCTGCTCTCACCAGGTGTACTCACCATGGCCTGGGGCAGCGTGGTACGCCAGATCGCCGCCGGCCTCGGCGTGACGCTCACCGACATCACCGAGTGGTACGAGCGGGAGGCGGCGCCAGAGGACTTCGAAGTGGATGCCGGCACCATCAAGGCCGGCACGGCCGCCGCACTGCATTTCGAGGTCAAGGGCATGGTGGGCGACCGCGCCGTCGTCGTCCTCGAGCACGTCACGCGCCTTCGTGACGACCTCGGCGCCGACTGGCCCGAGCCGGCCGGGCAGGGTTGTTACCGGGTACAGATCAAGGGCGAGCCCAACTACACGCTCGACCTGCAGCTGATGGGTACCGACGGCGACCACAACACCGCCGGCCTGAAGGCGACCGCCATGCGCTTGGTCAACGCCGTCCCGGCCGTCATCGACGCACCGCCGGGCCTGGTGACCGCACTCGATCTGCCGCTGGTCACGGGGCGCGGCCTCGTCGTCACCTGACGCCCGAGGACGCACGCACGTCGGTGAGGTCGGGGCACTCTGCCCGCACCTGGGCTTGAGGAGAATTTTTCGGCTCGCGTGTCGAGAATCCGGATCCGGCTCCGACACCTTCACGAACGGCGCCACCGGGGCGCCCGAACGGGAAGGATGGAGCAATGCGATTCATGCTGCTGCAGAACTACGGAGGCATCGAGGGCGACTGCGCGCCGATGTACGAGTGGACCCCCGAGGAGGTCGCCGCACACGTGCAGTTCCAGGTGTCCCTCAATCGTCGGCTCGAGGAGCTCGGCGAGCTGATCGACGCTCAGGGACTGGCCGGTCCCGACGAGGTCCGTTTCGTCGTGTCCGACGGCGTCTCCCCTCTCGTCACCGACGGGCCGTTCCCCGAGGCAAAGGAGCTGCTGGCCGGCTACCGCATCGTCGAGGTCGACACGCCGGAACGCGCCGTCGAGATCGCGGCGGAGATCTCGGCTGCGCCCGGCCAGGGCGGTGCCCCGATCCGGCAACGGATCGAGGTGCGTCAGGTGATGGCCGCCCCCGACCCCGAGGTGTGAGCCTCGCCGGCGTCCCCGACCGCGTCGAGGGCCTGCTGCGAGAGCTCGCGCCGCAGGCGCTCGGCGTCGTCGTCCGCCGTCACGGGCACTTCGACGATGCCGAGGATGCCGTCCAGGAAGCACTGGTCGCGGCCTCGGCCGCCTGGTCCGCCGATGGCATCCCGGACAATCCGCTGGGATGGCTGATCAGGGCCGCAGCCCGGCGCATGACCGATCTCTACCGCAGCGACGAAGCCAGGAGGCGGCGCGAAGACCTCGCCACCTCCTGGTCGAGGGAGCCACCGGAGCCGGGGTCGGGGCGTGACGACACCCTTGTCCTCTTCTTCCTGTGCTGCCACCCGTCGTTGTCGCCGCCCGCCGCGGTCGCACTCACGCTCCGCGCCCTGGGCGGCCTGACCACCAAAGAGATCGCCGCCGCCTTCCTCGTCCCGGAGCCGACCATGGCCCAGCGCATCAGCCGCGCCAAGCGGTCGATCACCGAGTCCCAGGTGGCGTTCGCCCTTCCCGACGCCGGGACGAGGGATGGGCGGCTCGCGCTCGTCCTGCGCGTGGTCTACCTCGTCTTCAACGAGGGGTACGCATCGAGTCACGGAGCCGAGCTCGAACGCGCCGATCTGGCCGCCGAGGCGATCCGGCTCGGCCGCCTGTTGCACGACCTCGCACCCGAGGAGCCCGAGGTCACCGGGCTGCTGGCCCTGATGCTGCTCACCGAGGCGCGACGGCCCGGCCGCACCTCCGCCGCGGGCGCTCTCGTGCCGTTGCGAGAGCAGGACCGCACCGTCTGGGACCGTGGACTGATCGCAGAGGGCACGTCGTTGGCGGCCGAGGCGCTCGACCGCGGGCCGGTCGGCGACTACACCGCTCAGGCCGCAATCGCCGCGCTGCACGACGCCGCGCCCAGCCACCGGGAAACCGACTGGCCCCGGATCCTGGCGCTCTACACCATCCTCGAACGTCGCACCGAGAGCCCGGTCGTCCGTCTCAACCGCGCGGTCGCCGTCGCCATGGTGGAGGGGCCGGACGCCGCGCTCCTCATCGTCGACGAGCTCGCCTCCGACGGCGCGCTGCGACATTCCCACCGTCTGACCGCCGTGCGCGCCCATCTCCTGGAGATGAAGGGCGACCGGGAGGCGGCCAAGGCCGAATACATCGCCGCTGCGGGCGGCTCGGCCAACGCGCGCGAGCGCGACTACCTCATCATGCAGGCAGCCGCGCTCGGCGGTTGAGATCGAGACCACGTCGAGGCGAAGTCAGTCCCCCGTCGAAGGGTCGATGACCGTCGAGACCAGCGAGACGCTGTCCGCCGGGAAGCCCCCGCAGCGTGCGTGTTCGAAGATGATGTCGGGGTCAGGCGCGACGTAGACGCAGTAGATCTTGTCGTCGGTCACGTAGCTCTGGAGCCACTTGATCTCGGGCCCGAGGCTCGCGATGACCTTGTTGGACTTCTCGCTGATGTCGTGGAGTTCCTGGGCCGTCAACTTGCCCGCCCCGGGGAGCTCTCGCTCGATCACGTATTTCGGCATGGCTACAACCTCCAACCTGATACCATACTGAGAGTATCTCTCTCACATACGATTGGTACGTAATTATGCATACCAAAGGTACGGATGTCAAGGGGCGGCTGGACCGCCGCGTCGCGCAGGGCGACGCGACCAGGGCTTCGCTGGTCAAGGCCGCCCGCGAGCTCTTCGGCGAAAAGGGGTACGTCGACACCTCCATCGACGAGATCGTCGCCCGTGCCGGCGTCACCAAGGGCGCCGTGTACCACCACTTCGAGGGCAAGGAGGGCCTGTTCCGGGCCGTCTTCGAGCAGGTCCACACCGAGGTGACCGACCAGGCCGCCGCGGAATTCCTCGGGCCCGACTCCTGGGCCGCTCTCCTGGACGGGTGCGCGCTGTGGATCGACGCGCATCTCGATCCCGCCATACGCACCATCGCACTGCAAGACGCCCGCGCCGTTCTCGGCTGGGACGAGGTGCGTGGCATCGAGAACCGTTTCGGCGCGGTCGCCCTCCGCGGCGCGTTGCGCAAGGCGATGCACGCCGGCGTCCTCGAACAACGACCCCTCCGACCGCTCGCCCTCCTGCTGATGGGCGCCCTCGGTGAGGGGTGCCTCTACATCGCGGAGTCCAACGATCCCGTCGAGGCCCGCACCGAGGTCCTCGCATTGATCACCGACATGCTCTCGGCCTTTCGCATCACCCAGGAAGCAGCGGACGCGCCCGAACGAGTCTGAGCTCGGCCCCGGGCCTCTGGCCGTCCGGCGCTACGGTTGCCACCGTGCCCAAACTTCACCATGTCAACATCACCATCCCCGTCGGAGGTGAGGACGACGAGGCCGCGTTCCTCGTGGACATCATGGGCTACACGCGGATCCCGGTGCCCGAGGACCTGCCGATGGCCAAATGGTTCGAGTTCTCCGACGGGACGCAGATCCATTTGAGCGAGGACCCGGACCACCAGCCGTCTGCTCGCGCCCACATCGCCATCGAGCTCGGCTCCGAGCTCCAGGCGGTGGCCGAGCGGCTCGACGACGCCGGCTACGAAGTCCACCGCTTCGATGGTCGGGACGTGCGGGTGGTCTTCTGTCAGGACCCGGCCGGCAACCGCTGGGAGCTACGCGACCCCATCGGCTGAGGCCACCGCGCCCAGGCACGCCTGGGCGCCATCGTTCAATGCCCGAGGCGCGAGGCGGCTGATTGGCCGCTCGGCCCCCCGATGGCCGCCCGCTCCCGGCGTAACCGGCCGTGGGTGTCCTCGCCGTGCGAGTCCCCTGGCCGCGGCGGCAGGGCGAATCCGGTGTACGCCACGCGGCGCTCCTTGCTCTTGGGATGCGTCGAGCGGTGCAGGGTGCAGGACATGTGCACCGTCACGTCACCGCGCCCGGCACGCAGCGTCACCGCGGGCAGGTCGAGCGCATCGTCGAGCTGCGCCCGGGCGATGTTCGCGCGGTGCGAGCCCGCCATGACGTCGAGGCCGCCGTGGGCATCGTCCACCGGCGTGAGACAGATTCCGATGGTGAGTCCCGCGCAGAACATCGAGTGGCCGCCGCGGTCGCAGTCCTTGTGCCACGGCAGACACACCAGTCCGTCGACGGAATCGACCCGCTTGAGGAGCCCTTCACCGGTCACGTCGGCAAAGTGTTCGCCGAACGGATCGCCCGGCCGGTGTCCGGCGCCGAGCAGATCGCCGATGGCGACGTACCGGTCATCGGCAACGAGCGAGCGGAGTGCGGGCGACTTCGGAGCGAAGTCGAGGATCCGGCACGGGTAGCGCTCACCGCCGCGCGTCGTCGCCCACCAGGACGAGCCGTCGTCGGCCCGGGCGGCGCTCACGGCGCGGGCGAGGTCGGTGTCGACCGCGTCCATTTCCGACTCGGTGAACACGTCTGCCAAGAGCAGGAACCCGGCCTCGGACAGGAAATGGGCGGCCTCCGCCGTGTGGTCGCCGAGCCGGAACCGCTCGTCGAGCTCGAGCGAGCTCCCGTCGGACGACCGGAGCGTCACCTCGCCGGGCCGATAGACCGGCCGCCCGTCGAGCAGGGACCGCAGCACCGGATCCCACGAGCAGAAGGCTTCGCACGCGTCGGGGTCGCCGGTGACGCGGCCCGCGACGACCAGGCCGAGCGCGGTGCGCCGCTCGCAGAAGAGATCGGCAAAGGCGGCGGCGTCGAGAGTGACGCACGGCGAGGAGTTCCCGGCGTCCGCACGCACGACGTCGATCGTCTCGGCCCGGGGGCGGATCGTCCAGACGGCGTCGTCCATCTCGATGGCGAGGGGGCCGAGGCCGAGCCGTGCCGCATCAGCCGCCGCACGCCGGCCGTTGCGAGCGACGGCTTCACGCCAGTCCACGGCGAAGAAGGACTCGGGGTCGGCCGGTCCCGCCGCGTTGATCGGACGTGTGCGCAGGTCCACGTTCGTCCCGACCCTCCCTTCGCGTCGGATCGCAACATCGGGATCTCGACGATGCGGCGAAGCGCTGACGAGGCTACGCCACCACCGTCTTCTGGCCTCGTGCGTGGGGCGTCTCCCGGCGGGCCGGCCTCAGGAGTAACGCGCCGCCCTGGTGCCCGGCGGGTGGAACTCACCCGTGAAGTCGGGGTTCTCGACGCAGCACTCGCACTCCAAGCCGTCGGGATCCCGGAAGAAGAGGCTCAGCATCGGCCCGAAGTCGGTGACGAAGTCGTCCGCCGCGCCTCGCTCCATCAACCTCTCGCGGATGGTCTCGAACGAGTCGAGCGACTCTGCCTGCAGGGCCAGGTGGTCCAGTCGCCCGCGACCGAACATGGGCGTCTGGCGGTCGGCCTCCGTGTTCCCCTCGATCTGGAAGACGTTGAGCTCGGACCAGTCTCCGATCTTGATGATGGACAGCCGGGGACCTTTGCCGTCGGGCATCTCGGACCCGTCCCGTACGACCTCGGCGTCGAAGACCTCTTGGTAGAACTGGTTCAGCCGGGACGCGTCGTTGGTGATCATGCCGACGTGGTTGAGTCCCTTCAGCAGCACGATGCTCCCTCCCTCGGGCGATCCGGCCGGCCGGTTCAGGCCCGCGTGATCACCCTACGCCGTTGCCCGCCGAGCCCGTCCGTTCAGCGGAAGTCCCGGCTCGCCGGCACGGCCGTCCCCACCCCCAACGCCTCGACCCGTTCGGCGTCGAAGCTCACCGCGCCCTGCCCTTTGCGCACGCGCCCGCGGATCAACAGGACGGGCGTGTGCCTGGCCACGTGCTTCCAGCGCGCCCATGCACCCCGCGAGAACACCACGTTCACGTGCCCGGTCTCGTCCTCCAGGTTGACGAACACTGCGCCGCGCGCCGTCTCGGGATGCTGGCGGTGCGTCACCACACCGGCCACCACCGCCCGGTCACCGTCACCGAACGACGACGCCAACTCCGCCGCCGTCGCCACGCCCATCGCCTCGAGCCGCTCGCGGGCCAGGTGCATCGCCGTGCGCTCGGGCGCCAGGCCCAGCGCCCACAGGTCGTCGGCCACCGAGTCGTAGAGGCTCGGCTCGGGCAGCGGCGGCGCCTCTGCCCCCACCACCACGCCCGGCAACCGCTCCGGCGTCCCCATCGCCGCCGCCCCCGCCCCCCACAACAGCCGGCGCCGCAGCGCGGTCACCGACCCCGGCACGTCCTCGCCCACCGGGTCCAGCGCCCCCGCCGCCGCCAGCGTCTCGAGCTGGGCCTGGGTCACGCCGGCCCGGCGCACCAGGTCC
>DATHPK010000131.1:0-9577 GCA_035483935.1 Acidimicrobiales bacterium | reverse complement strand
CATCAGCGAAGAGGCGACGATGCTGGGCGAGGCGGTCAATCTGTTGCAGCGTCAGGTGGAGGCGGACCACGGGATCACGGTGCAGGTCGTCGTGGTCGGCGACTGCGAGCTCGACGACGCGTTGCGGGCTCTGCTCGATGCGGCACGCGAGGCCACGGTGAACGCCGCCAAGTGGTCGGGCGCCGACCAGGTCTCGGTGTTCGCCGAGGTCGAGCCGGACACCGTGCAGATCTACGTGCGCGACCGAGGGCAGGGATTCGATCGCGCCGCTGTGCCCGAAGACCGCCGGGGCATCGCGCAGTCGATCGAGGCCCGGGTGGCCCGCTACGGCGGGGACGCGGTCATCCGTTCTTCCCCGGGGGAAGGGGCCGAGGTCCAGCTCCGTATGCCCCGACGCGAACGGGTCAAGTGAGCACGAGCGGCGAGGCCCCCGCGTCGCGGGGACGCCCGCGCATCTTCCTGGTCGAGGACCATGCCGTCTTCCGGGCCGGCGTGAAGGCCGAGCTCGGTAACGCGGTGGAGGTCGTGGGCGAGGCAGACGAGGCCGACGCCGCCATCGAGCTCATCGGCGAGCGCCTGCCTGAGGTCGTGCTGCTCGACGTTCACCTGCCCGGCGGCGGCGGGCTGGCCGTGTTGCGGGGCGTCGTGCCGCTCCACCCCGAAGTGCAGTTCCTCGCCCTCTCGGTGTCGGACGCACCCGAGGACGTCATCGACGTGATCAGGGCTGGGGCACGCGGCTACATCACCAAGACGATCTCGGGGCCCGAACTCCTCCAGGCGGTGTATCGGGTGCGGGCCGGTGACGCGGTCTTCTCGCCCCGCCTCGCCGGGTTCGTGCTGGATGCCTTTGCGCACGGCAATGCCGCGCCCGCCGCGGGGCTCGACCCGGAGTTCGACCAACTCTCCCCACGCGAGCGCGAGGTCCTGCGTCTCATCGCCCGCGGTTACACCTACAAGGAGGTGGCGCGGGACCTGAGCATCTCGGCGAAAACGGTCGAGTCTCACGTCTCGTCCGTGCTGCGGAAGCTGCAGCTGTCCACCCGTCACGAGCTCACGAGGTGGGCCACCGACAGGCGTTTGGTCTAGAACAAGGGGCCATGTCCGACGACCTCGCAGGGGAGCACCGCGACGCGGCCGCGCTCGCGGCACTGGCCGGCCGGGCGTTGATGGAGCTCAGGGAGGCGCCACCGTCCGGCACGCGGGACCTCGGAGCGGCCGGCGACCACATGGCACACCACCTCCTCGTCTCGGAACTCAACCGGCTGTATCCCGATGACTACGTCCGTTCGGAGGAGGGGCTCGAACACGTCGCCAGTGAGGGCCGGCTCTGGATCGTCGATCCGCTCGACGGCACGCGCGAGTTCCGTGAGCGGGGGCGCATCGACTGGGCCGTGCACGTTGCGCTGTCCGTCGGCGGTGCCCCGGTCGTCGGCGCGGTGGCGCTGCCGGCGCTCGACATGGTCCTCTCGACTGGTGCGCCTCCGGAGCTCAAACCCCCGACGGGGGAGCAACCGCGGCTGGTCGTCTCGCGCAGCCGACCCCCGGAGGTTGCCTACGACGTCGCCGAGGCCCTCGGCGCGGTCATGGTCCCGCTCGGCTCGGCCGGTGCGAAGATCGCCGCCGTCATCCTCGGCGACGCCGAGGCGTACGTGCACGCCGGCGGCCAGTACGAGTGGGACTCTTGTGCGCCGACCGCGGTGGCGCTGGCCAGTGGCCTCCACGCCAGCAGGCTCGACGGGGAGCCGTTGCGTTACGGGGACCCCGACGCCTGGCTGCCGGATCTCGTCGTGTGCCGTCCCGAGTACGCGTCCGCGGTGCTCGACGTCACGACGCGCCAGCGACGGCCGTACTGGTAGAGGGACCGCGCGCATCACAGCGGGAAAGAACGAACAGAACCCCGCCTCCGAAGAGGCGGGGTTCTGTCGTCAAGCCTGTAGGCGAGACGCCTCAGATGGCGCGCACGTTGGCGGCCTGCAGCCCCTTGGGGCCTTGGTTCGTCTCGAATTCGACCTTCTGTCCTTCTTCGAGATTGCGGTAGCCCGTACCTGAAATCGCGCTGTAGTGCACGAATACATCGGGACCCCCACCGTCTTGGGTGATGAAGCCGAAGCCCTTCTCACCGTTAAACCACTTCACGGAACCAGTTGCCATTGAAAATCCACTCCTCTCCTGGCCAGATTTGGCCCCGTTCTGCGGGGGCCATGGCCGGTAGCTCTTGCGAGCCAGAGGGATTTCCAAAGCATTGCTGGTGGTGCCCTCGGAGAGAACCATAGCGCGGGCTTCAGAGCACGCGCTGAGTTTTCGCTGGCAGACCCGAAGCGGTCACACATTGTTCACGCGCCCATTCGTGCCTATCGTTGGACTTCTCGTTCTCGCCGGACGAAAGGGGCACCCATGACCACAGTGACCAACCCGTATCTCCAGGGGAACTACGCCCCGGTGCACGAGGAGCTGACGGTCACGGAATTGGCCGTTTCCGGCTCGATCCCCGAACAGCTGTGTGGCCGCTATCTGCGCAACGGCCCCAACCCGGTCACGGCGCCCGATCCGGCGATGTACCACTGGTTCACGGGTGACGGCATGGTGCACGGGATCCGTTTGCGCGACGGCCGGGCCGAGTGGTATCGCAACCGCTGGGTGCGGGCATCCGGAGTCGCAGCAGCGCTCGGCGAGGACCCGAAGCCGGGACCGGTGCACGGGAACATGGATTTCGGCGCGAACACCAACGTGATCGGGCATGCGGGACGGACCTTTGCCATCGTCGAGGCCGGGTCGTTGCCCTACGAGCTCACCGATGAGCTCGAGACCATAGGGCCCTGCGACTTCGACGGTGCGTTGGAAGGTGGCTACACGGCCCACCCCAAGCGCGATCCGCAGAGCGGCGAGCTCTACGCGGTGTCCTACTTCTGGGGCTGGGGTAACGACGTCGAGGTGAGCGTCATCGACACCGCGGCCCGGGTCCGGTCGTCGCGGCGGGTGACCATGGGAGGTTCGGTGAGTGTGCACGACTGCGCGATCACCGAGCGTTTCGTCGTGTTGCTGGACCTGCCCGTCCTCTTCAGCCTGGAGGCCGTCACCGAGGGCGCGACCTTCCCCTACCGCTGGCAGGACGGGTACCACTCCCGGGTCGGCCTGCTCCCGCGCGAGGGTGCGTCGACCGAGGTCGTCTGGCACGACGTCGAACCGTGTTACGTGTTCCACCCCATGAACGCCTACGACGAGCCCGACGGCAACGGGATCGTGCTCGATGTGGTCCGCCACCCCTCCATGTTCCGCACCCATCTGCTCGGCCCAAGCGAGGGCGCATCGACGCTCGAGCGCTGGCATCTCGACGGCCTGGGTGGCGCCGTCAAGGAAGAGCGTCTCGACGACCACGGGCAGGAGTTCCCGCGCGTCGACGAGCGGGTCGTGGGACGGCCGCACCGTTACGGCTACGCCGTGGCGGTGGCCGAGACCGACGACATCTCGGGCACGGAGTCGCTGCTGGTGTGCCACGACTTCGAGCGCGGCACCTCCACCGAGCGTTCCTTCGGCCGCGGTGGGGTCGTGGGGGAGGCCGTCTTCGTGCCGCGGGCCGATGACGCCGCGGAGGACGACGGGTGGCTGCTCACGCTCGCCTACTCGCCGGACAAGGACACGTCGGCCCTGTACGTCCTCAACGCGGCCGACCCGGCCGGAGAGCCGCAGGCGGTGGTCGAGCTCCCGCAGCGCGTCCCGGTCGGGTTCCACGGCAACTGGGTACCGGACCGGTCCTGACCAGTTCCGGCGCCGGAGGCCGAATGTCTTTCGCGCCCCCGGGGTAGATTTCAGGCGTGATCGTCTGGCAATGGGTCCAGCAGCACCGGCTCCTTTCGGTCCTGATCCTGGCCTTCGTGATCATCGGTTCCGCCGGCGGCACCGCGTGGGCCCTCGTCTTCCGCACGGCGTCGTCGCCGGTCGGCCTGCGCGAAGCGCTGCGCATCTATAGACGCGAGCAGACCGAGAAGGTGCTCCAGACGTTGCGCGACCATCTGCCGCCGGGCGTCTACACGTACCGCACGACGGGCGGCGAGAACCTGAGCCTCCCGGGCATGGGCCGCTCGTTCCCGCCCAGGACCGCCATGATCGTGACGGGTGGCAGTTGCGCCGCGATCAGCTGGGTGCCGTTGACGCAACACTCCGAGACGCTGACGGAGTGTGCCGGACCGGGTGGTGCGTTCGCCGTGCCACGCCTCGTGACCCACGAGTCGATCGCCGGCACCGACACGACGTCGGTCGTCACCTGTCCGGCCACCGCGTACCTCCTGCCGCCCGACGCGGTCCCGGGCCACAAATGGGCCGCGACCTGTGCGTTGAAGAGCCCGGCCGAAACCGTCACGCTGGCCGGCCAGGTGCTCGGACAGTCGACCATGTCGGTCGCCGGTCACTCCGTCACCGTCGAACACACCCGCTTCACCCTCACCTTCGACGGCAGCGAGGCGGGCACGAATCCCACCGACTTCTGGATCGTCCCGACCAGCGGCCTCGTCGTGCAGGAGCGGGAGGACGTCGACGTCACTTCCGGTGGCGTCCACTACGGCGAGAACATGCTGTCGAGGCTGAGCAGCCTGTCACCCCTGCGCTAGGAGATCACGAACCTCACCCGCGGCGTTGCCTCACGTTGGCGCCCTACCAGTCGACCTTGAGGAATCCGCGCATCGCCGCTTCGAAATCGTCGTAACTCGCACCCTGGCGGGCCGCGACGATCATCTCGGCGTCGGCGCCGACGGGAAGGCGGAGGGGACCCCGCTCTTCCTCCAACGCGTCACAGATCTTCGTGGCGACGAGCTCGGGACCCGGCGCCGGCGCCTCGCCGCCGAGAACACCCATGGCGATCTCCCACTTCGTGGCCAGCTCCGCGTAAGGCCCGGGTCGGCCCCGTAGGTCGACCATATTGTCCCCGAAGTTCGTCGCAATGGAGCCCGGCTCGACCACGAGCACCCGGACGCCGAAGTGGCCCACCTCGATGTGCAGTGATTCGGACAGTGCCTCGAGGGCGAACTTGGTCGCCGCGTAGAACCCGGCCAAGGGGCTGCCGACGACCCCGGAGATCGAGGTGACGTTGACGATCGCGCCGGACCCGCGCTCTCGCATGGCGGGGACGAAGGCCTGGATCATGCGCGCCGCGCCGAAGAAGTTCGTCTCGAAGGCCCGGCGCGCCTCCGCCAGGGGGACTTCCTCGACCGGTCCGTCGATCCCGAAACCCGCATTGTTCACCAGGACGTCGACAGTCCCGACTGCGGCCTGCGCCGCGGTCACAGACTCGTCCGAGTCGACGTCGAGGGCCAAGGTGCGCGCGACGGCCAGATCGGCGATCGACTCGGGCCGTCGCGCCGTGGCAACGACCTCGTAGCCGCGTGCGGTCAGTTCCAGCGCGGTTGCCCTCCCGATGCCGCTCGAACACCCGGTCACGATTGCGATCTTGTTTGCCATGCGGCACGTCTAGCCTCAGCGGCCGAGGACTGTCAACGGAAATTGCCGCATCCGCTCGGCCGGGCGAATCGCTGCCTCCCCGCCGAGCCTCGATTCTGAATTACGCGTCGACGCGACGAGCCAAGACGCAGAACTCGTTTCCCTCCGGATCGGCGAGGACCACCCAACCTGCATCGCCCTGGCCGATGTCGACCCGGACCGCACCGAGGCCGATGAGGCGATCCACCTCCTCGGCCTGGTCGCAGCCCACCGGGCTCACGTCGAGATGGATGCGGTCCTTGACCGTCTTGGCCTCGGGCACCGGCACGAACACCAGCAGCATGTCGGGGAAGGGCTGGCCGGACGACGACATCCAACAGATGTCGTCGTCGTCTTGGACCCCCCATCCGAGGACCTGGCCCCAGAACTCCGCCACCCGACGGGGATCCACACAGTCGATGACGATCTCACGCAGCAGTGCACCCATGCGGTGGAGCGTATGTGGTCATCCGGACATCGGGACGCGTGCGTGCAACTGACGTCGAGACGGAGAGCGGCTAACGGGTCTCGGCTTCTGCTTCCGCTTCCGCTTCGGCGGCCGCAACCGCGGCCCGGTCCTTCGCCACCTCGTCGTAGGCCTCGTAGTCCGATCCCGTGTCGTCGGCGAACTCGAACTCGAGCAGGCCGGCCTCCCCCCAGCGCTGGCGCAGCCAGCCGTCGTTGGCGTCGAGCAGGCCGAGCTTGCGGACGTTGGGGACGAGCTTGGCGAAGAAACCCCGCGCGAACCCGCCCATGAGGTTGGTCTTCATCTCCTGGGCCGCCTGCATCAAGAAGGGAAACACCGCCTCACCCGTCGTGCCCAGCCGCTCCCACACCTCGGGCGTCGTCGCCCGGGCGCGCTGGTTCAGCGTCGCGTCGACGAGGAACTCCTGTCGCTCCAGCAGTTCGGCCTCGCTCAGGTCGCCGTAGTACTCCGACAGGGTCAGAACGCCGAAGGCCACGTGACGTGCCTCGTCGGACATCACGTACCGCAAGAGCTTCTGGAGCAACGGCTCCTTGATACGCCGCAGCATGTCACCGAACGCCGCCAGCGCCAGGGACTCGATGACGATCTGCATCCCCAGGTACGCGATGTCCCACCGCGAGTCCTCCAGGAGGCCCCAGATCTGCGCCTTGAGGAACGGGCTCATCGGGTAGGCGTCGCCGAGCTTGGTCCGCAGATACTTCGCGAACACCTCGGTGTGACGCGCCTCGTCCATCGTCTGGGTCGACGCGTAGTACTTGGCGTCGATCCACGGCACCGTCTCGACGATCTTGGCCGCTGTCATCATGGCGCCCTGTTCGCCGTGCATGAACTGCGACAGGTTCGCCTTGAAGAACTCGATGCCGAGTTGCGAGTACTCCTTCTCGGTCCATTTCGCCATCGGCGAACCGGGCAGCGTGCCCGCCACTCGCGCCACGTCGACCACCGGGCTCCCGCCCTCGGCCACCAGCCGCTCGGGGTCGACCTCGATGGACCAGTCGAGGTCCTTCACGCTGTTCCACTGGGACCCCATGGCCTTGTTGTAGAGCGTGACCAGCTGCCCCCGGTCACGCTCGTAGTCCCAGAGGAACAGGCGCTCGGCGTCGTCGTGAATGACTTGGACGGCGGCCTCGACGTCCTGCCGGGCCGGGAGCGGAGGGGTCACCTCGGCGACCATGGATCCGAACCTACCCGCGCCGTCCACCCATGTTGGCGTTGGGCGCGGCCTTGGCCACCAAATCCGGCACAACCTTGCCGAGTTCCTCGGGCTCCCAACGGTCCTTCTTGTCCTGGCCCGGGCCGGCGACCCAGCCCTCCGCCACGCTGATGTTGCCGCCCATCACGTTGAAGACGCGGCCCGTGATGTCCTTGGACTCGGCGCTGCCCAGCCAGACGACGATGGGCGAGATGTTGGCCGGGTCGAGCGCGTCGAACTCCTCGGGCTTGCGCTGCGCCGACTGCTCTCCCATGCCCAGGTTCTCGGTCATGCGGGTGAGCGCGGCCGGCGCGATCGCGTTGACCGTGACGCCGTAGCGGCCCAGCTCCATGGCGGCGATGACGGTGAAGGACGCGATGCCCGCCTTGGCGGCGCCGTAGTTCGTCTGACCGACGTTGCCGTAGATGCCCGAGGGTGACGTCGTGTTGATGATGCGGGCGTCGTTCGTCTCGCCCGCCTTCGTCCTGTTGCGCCAGTACTCGACGGCGTGGCGGGTCGGGGCGAACGTGCCGCGCAGGTGCACCTTGATGACGGCGTCCCATTCCTCGATCGTCATGTTCACCAGCATGCGGTCGCGCAGGATGCCGGCGTTGTTCACGAGCACGTCGATCGTCCCGAAGCTGTCGACCGCCGCCTGGATGAGGCGACCCGCCCCCTCGTAGTCAGAGACGTCGTCCCCGTTCGCGACGGCCTCGCCGCCCATGGCCCGGATCTCGTCGACCACCTCGCCCGCGGGCCCCGTCGAGGACCCGGTACCGTCCATCTCTCCGCCGAGGTCGTTGATCACGACCTTGGCGCCCTCCCGGGCGAACAGCAGCGCGTGCTCACGGCCGATGCCACGGCCCGCTCCCGTGATGACGACGACCCGACCGTCACAGATACCCACGTTGTTCAGCTCCTTTGATGTTTGGTCAGTTACCGGCCGCAGCGGTCCGGTACTGCTCGCGCAGCTTTCTCTTGAAGATCTTCCCAGTATCCTCCCGCGGCAGCTCGTCGACGAAATCGACGCTGCGCGGGCACTTGAAGTGGGCGAGGTGGGCGCGGCAGTACTCCATCAGCTCGGTCGCCAACTCGTCGCTGCCTTCGACGCCGTCCGCCGGCTGTACGACCGCCTTGACCGCTTCGCCCCACTCCTCGTCGGGCACACCGATCGTCGCGACGTCACCGACCGCGGGGTGTTCGAGCAGGACTGCGTCGACCTCCGCCGGGTAGATGTTCACGCCGCCCGAGATGATGAGGTTGGCGGTGCGGTCGGTCAGGAACAAGAAGCCGTCCTCGTCCATGTATCCCATGTCGCCGAGGGTGAAGTAGTCGCCCCGGAAGGCGTCGGCCGTCTTTTTCTCGTCGCCGTAGTAGTCGAACCTGGTCGCCTCCGGTGCCTGGAGGAAGACGAGGCCGATCTCCCCGGCGGGCAGGTCCTTGCCCTCCTCGTCGGCGACTTTGACGAGACCCGGCACCATCGGCCGCCCGACCGTTCCCGGGTGCTCGAGCCATGTCTTGGAGTCCACCCACGTCCCGAGTCCCTCGGTCGCCGCGTAGTACTCGACCACGATCGGGCCGAGCCACTCGATGAGGCGCCGCTTGATCGGCACCGGGCACGGCGCGGCGCCGTGGATGACGAAGCGCAGCGATGACGTGTCGTAGCGCCGTCGCGTCTCTTCGGGCAGGGCCACGAGGCGGTGGAACATCGTCGGCACCATGTGGGTGTGGGTGACGCCGTGCGTCTCGATCAGCCGCAGCGACTCGGTGGCGTCCCAGTGGTCCATCACCACGATGGGCACCCCGTAGAGATAAGGGACCGCCACCGAGAAGGCGAGGGGCGCGGCGTGATACAGCGGGCCGGTCAGCAGGTGGGCGTCGGTGCTCGTCGCCCAGTCCTCGTCGTACCCGCTGAAGTTGAACATCGCCAGCGCGCTCGTCGCGGCCGTGACCCGGTGCACACCCTTGGGCCGGCCCGTCGTGCCCGACGTGTAGAGCATCTGCGTCCCCATCACGGGGTCCTCGATGTCGGATCCGTCCTCCTCGGCGACGACCGAGTTGTACATCTCGAACCCAGGCAGGTAGCCGCCGGTATTGATCTTCACCATCCCGGAGGAACCACCGTCGGCGGCCGTCACCACCCGATCACCGAGCTCACCTGAGCAGACGAACGCCTTCGCCTCACAGTTCTCGATGATGTACGCGGCCTCCTCGCCGGTGAGGTGCCAGTTGATCGGGGTCAGGCGCAGGCCGATGCGCTGGGCGGCGTAGAGCACCTCGAGGTACTCGGGCCGGTTGACGCACATCACGGCCAAGGCGTCCCCGGCCACCAGGCCGCGGGCGCGCAGCGCCCGCCCCAGCCGGTTGATGTTGGCGTTGAAGTCGGCGTAGCTCCGGTCGCCGTCCGGCGTGCTGACGGCCAGGCGGTC
>DATHPK010000130.1:0-19475 GCA_035483935.1 Acidimicrobiales bacterium | reverse complement strand
GTGCAACCGGCGACGCCTTTCCCGCCTGGTGGGCACGAGCCAGCGCCCGGTCGATGTACTGCGCTCCGCCTGATGGGCCAGCGCCGAAGCAATATGCTCGCCATCGTCATGGATCTCAGCCCAGTCGAAGCGCGCGTGATCGGGAGCCTGGCCGAGAAGCAACTGACGACGCCCAACCAGTACCCGCTGACGCTGAACGCCTTGGTCACCGCCTGCAACCAGACGTCGAACCGTGACCCGGTCGTGGTGTACGACGACGCGCTCGTGGAAGCCGCGCTGACGTCGATGAAGGATGCCGGCCTCCTTCGCTTCGTCCACCCCGGCCATGGCCGTTCCGCCACCCGGTACCGCCAGGTGCTCGACGAGCACTTCGGCCTGGACGCAAGGGGCCTGTCGATCGTGGCCGTCCTCTTGCTCCGTGGCCCGCAGACGGTCGGCGAACTGCGCGCGAGGACGGAGCGTATGGCCGACTTCGGCAGCCTCGACGAGGTCGAGGCAGAGCTCGGCCGCTTGGCCGGCGGGCCCGACCCTCTTGTGTATCGGCTGCCCCGGCGCCCGGGTCAGAAAGAGGAACGCTGGGCCCAGCAACTCTGGGAAGAAACACCCGAAGCTGACGCCGGCACGGGCGAGGTGGCCGTTGCAGTCCGTTCCGTCTCCCTCGGGGACATGGTGGATTCGCTTCGCGCCGATGTCGACGCCCTGCGCGAGGAAGTCCAGGGGATCAACGCGATCGTCGAGGAGCTGCGGAGCACCTTCGGCCTCTAGCCCCCTGCTGCACGCCGCCTTGGCATTCAACAGAAGTTGCGACCCCCGTTCGGTGTTCGACCGGGCCACTTGTCACGGTTTCGCCATTCGAGTTCGCGCCGAGTTCTTCCCGCCTTGGGAGAACGGACAGATGCGTTGGGTATAACGACGGAGGCGCCTCACGAAAGGACAACCTCCATGCCGACCAGCACGGAAACAACCGGCCGCACAACTGCGTCCGGCGAAGACACTTCCGACGCCCTCGAGGCGATCTACGACTCCTTGCGCAGCGGCGAAGCCACGGGCGAAGAAGCCATCGCGTCGACGCTGCGTGCGTTCACCGACGTCGTACGTGCCGCACTCCCGGTGGCAGTGAGCCAACCGGTTCGCTTCGTCGACCTCGCCTTCGAGTTGGCGCAGCAGACCGTCAGCCTCGAGCGGCGGTTCATCTCCGAGATCCTGTCCGGCTTGCAGCGGGTCGTGACCGAGCCCTGGTTCGACCTCGACGGCAATCCGGGGTTCGAGGGCCGGAACGGTGGCGGCAGCAACCACGGCACCCGTCCTGCCCGCCGCGCCGCCTGAGGGACACGCCGTCCGCCTACGAGTTCGGTCGTTTCTCCCCGCTGTAGTCGACCGAGACAAGGCACAGCCCCCCGGCGGGCGCCGGCTCGGGCATCGACTGGCGTGAGGCCGCGCGCAAGCGCTCCAACAGTCCCGCCGCGCTCTGTCGCCCGCGTCCCACGTCGACCAGCGACGCCACGAGTGAGCGCACCATCTGGTGGCAGAACGAGCTTGCGGCGATGTCGAAACGCAGCAGGCGCGCCCCCTCGGAGGCGTCGGTCGGGACAATGCCGTCGGCGTCGATCGCCTCGGGCCCGGCGTCGATCGACCAGCGCGCCTGAGTCACCCGGCGCACGATCGGTTCCGATGCGTCGGTCCCTGGAGGCCGGCGGCAGAAGGAACGGAAGTCGTGGCTGCCGAGCAGCACGTCCGATGCCGTGCGCATCGCCACGAGGTCCAGCGGGTCGCTGACGTGCCAGCTCATCGGCGCCAGCAGCGGGTCGGGGTTGGACGCGTTCCACACGAGATAGCGGTACGCGCGGCTCGTCGCCGACCGCCGGGCGTCGAACTCGGGACCGACTTCCTCGGCGTGCCGCACGACCACCTGGGGCGCCAGCTGGCGGTTGATCGCCCGGGCCAGCCCGGGGCCGTCGTAGGGGATCGGCGGGAGGTCGACGTGGACGACCTGGCCCCGGGCGTGCACGCCGGCGTCGGTGCGCCCGGCGCCGGTGATCAACGGCGCCTCGTTCAGGCGGGCCGTGCGCTCCAGCGCCTTCCGTAAGGCGCCGGCCACGGTCGGGACCTCGGGCTGGACAGCGAAGCCGCGGAAGGCGGCGCCGTCGTACGCGATGAGGAGCCTCCAGCGCTGGGTCGCAGCGCCGGCAGGTTGCTCCACTGGGGACCCGGCGGACCCGGCGATCGGCCTAGACGAACTCGATACGCGCCATCGGCGCGTTGTCACCCGGGCGCGGGCCCAGCTTCAAGATCCGCGTGTAGCCGCCCGGACGTCCCTCCTGCTCGTAGCGGGGAGCGATCTCCTCGAAGAGCTTGTGGGTCATGTCCTTGTCCCGGATGAGTGCGACCACGTGGCGCTGAGCGGCAACGCCACCCTTGCGGGCCGTGGTGACGCACTTCTCAGCAACCGGGCGCATGGCCTTGGCCTTGGCCTCGGTGGTGACGATCGACTCGGCCGCGATCAGCGACGCCACGAGGTTGCCGAGCATCGCCTTCTGGTGCGACGACGAACCGCCGAGGCGGCGGCCGCGCTTGGGTGTGGCCTGCATGACGACCGCCTAGTCCCGCGTCCGGAGCGACAGCCCGCGCTCGTCCAGGCGCTGGACGACCTCGTCCGCCGACTTCTGGCCGAAGTTCGTGATCGCGAGCAGGTCCTCCATGGTGCGCTCGACCAGCTCGCCGATCGTGTTGATCTGTGCGCGCTTGAGGCAGTTGCGCGGGCGCTCCGAGAGGTCGAGTTCCTCGATCCGCAGATCGAGGTCGGGCGAGCCGCTCGTGGTGGTCCCGGTGTCGCCGAGCTCCAGGCCCTGCGGTGCCTCCTCGAGGTCCGCCACCAGAGAGACCAGGTTGCGCAGCGTGTCGCCGGCCGACGCCAACGCCTCGCGGGGCGTGATCGTCCCATCCGTCTCGATGTCGAGCACGAGGCGGTCGTAGTTGGTCGACTGCTCGACCCGCACCGGCTCGATGTCGAAGGTCACCCGGTGCACGGGCGAGAAGATCGAGTCGATCGGGATGACGCCGATAGTCGAGGACCGCTTGTTCTTGTCCGCCGACGCATAGCCGCGCCCTCGCTCCACGGTCACGTCGACGGCCAGGCGGCCCTTGGCGTTGATGGAGGCGATGTGCAGGTCGGGGTTGAGGATCTCGACGTCGGACGTGAGCTGCAGGTCGCCCGCCGTGGCGTCGGCCGGGCCCCGCACGTCGAGGCGGAGCGTCACGGGCTCGTCCGAGTGCACCCGAACCAACAGGTCCTTGAGGTTCAAGATGATGTCGGTGACGTCTTCCTTGACACCGGGGAGCGTCGTGAACTCGTGCAGCGCCTCGTCGAAGCGGAGCTGCGTCACGGCGCCGCCCGGGATCGAGG
Source organism: Acidimicrobiales bacterium (assembly GCA_035483935.1). GTDB lineage: Bacteria > Actinomycetota > Acidimicrobiia > Acidimicrobiales > RAAP-2 > Bog-473. The sequence continues at coordinate 16,072 of DATHPK010000130.1, read as the reverse complement.
ACAGCAACGTGCGGCGCAGCGAGTTGCCGAGCGTGGTGCCGAAGCCCGGGTCGAGCGGGCCGATGGCGAAGCGCTGGCGGTTGTTCTGCTCCTCGTCGACGACTTCGACGGTTGGCCTCTGGATGATCAACATGGTGGGTACTCCTGTGACGGGGGTGTTCGGGGGATCGGGTGTTGGGCGGACGAAGAACCGGCTACTTCGAATAGAGCTCGACGATGAGCTGCTCTTGAATCGGCTCGTCGATGTGCTCGCGCTGCGGCGGGTTCAGCACGGCGACGGAAAAGCCGGCGTCGCCGGTCTCGAGCCAGGCCGGGGTCTGACGCTCGAGGGTGTCCATGTTGCGCCGCACGTGGAAGTTGCCGCGGGTGGATTCGCGCAACGTGACCTTGTCGCCCTTGCGTACCCGGTAGCTCGGGATGGTCACGCGCTTGCCGTTGACCTGCACGTGGCCGTGACGGACGAACTGGCGCGCCTGGCTGCGGCTGGCACCCCACCCGGCGCGGAAGACGACGTTGTCGAGCCGCAGCTCGAGATTGCGCAGCAGGTTCTCACCGGTGATGCCACCCTGACGCGTCGCTTCCTCGTACATGTTGCGGAACTGCTTCTCGAGGATGCCGTAGATCCGGCGGGCCTTCTGCTTCTCACGCAGCTGGGCCAGGTACTCGGAACCCTGGCGCATGCGGTCGCGGCCGTGCTCACCCGGCGGGTAGGCGCGGCTGTGCCGGTCGGTCACCGCCTCGGAGACCGGGCACTTGAGCGAGTAGCAGCGCTCGCCCTTCAAGAACAGCTTGGTCCGCTCGCGCCGGCAGAGGCGGCAGACGGGACCGATGTATCGAGCCATGGGGAGTGGTTCCTCGTTCCTCTTCTTTTTCTTCTCGTCCTAGACCCGGCGCCGCTTCTTGGGGCGGCAGCCGTTGTGCGGGATCGGGGTGACGTCCTTGATGCCCACGACCTCGATGCCGACCGCAGCGAGCGAACGGATGGCGGTCTCGCGGCCGGAACCCGGACCACGCACCAGCACGTCCACCTTGCGCACGCCGTGCTCCATGGCGCGCTTGGCGCAGGCCTCGGCGGCCAGCTGGGCGGCGAAGGGGGTCGACTTGCGTGAGCCCTTGAAGCCGACGTTGCCCGCGGAAGCCCAAGCGAGCACATTGCCTTCGGGGTCAGCGATCGACACGATCGTGTTGTTGAACGAGCTCTTGATGTGGGCGACGCCGTACGCGACGTTCTTGCGCTCCTTGCGGCGGGGGCGCCGCTGTCCGGGCTTGGCGGGCTTCGCCATTACTTCTTGACCGCCTTCTTCTTGCCCGCCACCGTCTTCTTGGGGCCCTTTCGGGTACGGGCGTTGGTGTGGGTGCGCTGGCCGTGGACCGGAAGGCCCTTGCGGTGGCGCACGCCTTGGTAGCAGTTGATCTCCATCTTGCGCTTGATGTCCTGGGAGACGTCACGGCGCAGGTCACCCTCGACCCGGAAGCTCTGGTCGATGTAGGTGCGGAGCTTGGCCACCTCCTCGTCCGTCAGGTCACGCACGCGCGTGGAAGGGCTGATGTCGACGGCGTCGGTGATCTGCTTCGAGAGCGTCGGGCCGATGCCGTAGATGTAGGTCAGCGCGATCTCGAGCCGCTTTTCACGCGGGATGTCGACGCCGGAAATTCGGGCCATGTCGCTTCCTCTCCCTAGCCCTGCCGCTGCTTGTGCCGCGGGTTGTCACAGATCACCCGCACGACACCACGTCGGCGGATGACCTTGCACTTCTCACAGATCGGCTTCACGCTGGGCCGAACCTTCACTTGACTCCCCGTCCTTCTCTGTTACTTGTACCGATAGGTGATCCGACCTCGGTTGAGGTCGTACGGAGTGATCTCCACCTGGACCTTGTCCCCTGGGAGGATCCGGATGCGGTGCATCCTCATCTTCCCTGAGCTGTGCGCCAGCACCTTGTGGCCGTTCTCGAGCTCGACTCGGAACATGGCGTTGGGCAACGGCTCGACCACGGTGCCTTCGAGCACGATGGCGTCTTCCTTGGGCTTGGGCAGGTGACTCTCCTCGAACTGGTCTCTGGTGCTGCTCCGGCGCACCAGGCGACGCGAGGCCGGAGGGTGCGAAATTCGGATCGATCCGAGGGCGCGTTCCGCAGGGGGGACGGTCTTCGGGCCGGCTTGAGAGTCTACCGCACGTGCTGGGGATTTCCAGCCGTTGGCCACGTGCCTCGCCGCCTGGGCTGGACTCCACCCCCCGGGGGACCCGCCGGAGTCTTTTCGCGGTGCCGCCGGCCACTCCTCCCAGTGTTACCTGGCTGGCTGCAACTGGGATTGCCCAGACTACCTATGCGGACGCACCTGAGACTCGCGGGGGATCGAAAAGGCCGCAGTGTCGAAGTGTGAGAGCAACTGCCAGCGACCACCTGCCTGCTTCGCTCCGCCTTCGGCGACCGGAGGCACGGTAGACGCAGCCTCGGTGGGGGGTGACGACCCGCCGATTCAGGCGACGGTGAACACCTCGGGACCGTCTTCGGTCACGGCGATCGTGTGCTCGAAGTGCGCCGACAGGCTCCCGTCCGCGGTCACCACGCTCCAGCCGTCATCGAGCAGCACCGTCTCGGGGCCGCCGGCATTGACCATGGGCTCGATGGCGAACACGTTGCCCGTCTTGAGCGTCGGACCCTTGCTGCCCGGCCAGTAGTTCGGGACCTGCGGCTGTTCGTGCATCGCGGTGCCGATGGCATGGCCCACGTACTCGCGTACGACGGTGAATCCGGCGCCCTCGGCGACGTCCTGCACGGCGCGGCCCACCTCATGGAGGGCGTTGCCCTTGACGAGCTGATCGATGCCTGCCCACAGGCTGCGATCGGTCACGTCGAGCAGCTTCTGCGCCTCCTTGGAGATGGTTCCGATGCCCATCGTGAACGCCGCGTCGCCGTGGTAGCCCTCAATGATCGCCCCGCAATCGATCGAGAGGATGTCGCCTTCCTCCAGGACGTACGGACCCGGGATGCCGTGCACGATCATGGAATTAGGCGAGGTACAGATGACGGCGGGGAAGCCGTGGTAACCGAGGAAGTTCGACGTGGCGCCCCGGTTGTCGAGCACCTCGCGGGCGATCTTGTCCAGCTCGGCAGTCGTGACGCCGGGTTTGGCCGCAGCCCGCGTGGCTTCGTGCATCTCGGCCACGACCTTGCCGGCTCTGCGCATCTTGGCCAGCTCCGACTCGTTGCGCCTCATTGTTTGTCGCCCTCGATCTGTCGCCGGTGCCGCCTGGCGTCGATGGCCCCGACGACACGCCGTGTCACGGCGTCAGGTGAACCGGTGCCGTTGATCTCGACGAGGAGGTCGCGCTTTTTGTACCAGTCGAGCAGCGGTGCCGTTTCCTCCTCGTAGAGATTGAGCCGGCGCTCGATCGCCTCTTCGGTGTCGTCCTGACGCTGCACGACCTCACCGCCGCAGACGTCGCAGGTCCAGTTCACCAGGGGCGGTGCCGCCGTCGAATAGTTCGCGCCACAGTCCACGCAGACGCGCCGGGAAGCCAGCCGCTTCATCACGAGACTCGTCGGTACCTGAAGGTCGATCACCATGTCGAGCCCGAAGGGCTCCGAGATCTTCTCGAGGACTTCGGCCTGTCCCGTCGTGCGAGGACAGCCGTCGAGGACGAACCCGCGTCCGGTGGTGTCGCGCTCGGAGAGGCGGCCGCCCACCATCTCCATCACCAGGTCGTCGGGGATGAGCTCGCCCTCGTCCATCAACTTCGCGGCGCGCTGGCCCAGAGGCGACCGCGACTTCACCTCGCTGCGCAGCATGTCGCCGGTGGACACATGCGGCACGACGTAGTGATGCGAAAGGCGGACGCACTGCGTCCCCTTCCCGGCCCCCTGCTTGCCGAGGACCACGAGCCTGACCCCGGGAATCACGGACGGCCTACTTGAGGAAACCTTCGTAATTGCGCATCATGAGCTGGCTGTCGATCTGACGCATCGTCTCGAGGGCGACGCCGACCGATATCAGCAGGGTGGTCCCGTAGAACGGGAACCGGTTGAGGTGCCATAGCGCCATGAGGAGCGACGGCACGACAGCCACCGAGCCCAGGAACAACGCCCCGACCACCGTGATCCGGCTCAGGATGTGGGCGAAGTACCGCTCGGTGGGTGGTCCCGGGCGGATGCCGGGGACGAAGCCACCCTGCTTGCGGATGAGGTCGGCCTGCTGGTGCGGATCGAACGCGACGTAGACGTAGAAGAACGTGAACATCACGATCAGCAGGAAGTAGGCCGCGATATAGAAGAAGCTGGTCGGCGTAAGGCTGTTCCGCACGAAATTCTGGAACCAGGTCCACGGGATCACGTTCGACAGAAGCACGGGGATGTAGAGCACCGAACTCGCGAAGATGATCGGAATCACGCCGGACTGGTTGACCTTGAGCGGGATGTACGTCGAACTGCCGCCGTACATCCGACGGCCGACCACACGTCTCGCGAAGGTGACGGGTATTCGCCGCTGCCCCTGGTCCATGAAGACGATGACCACGAGCAAGATGAGCGAGACGATGATGATGATCCCGAATTTGGTCTTGCCACCCTCTTCGTAGATGGCCTTGAAGCCCGTGGGGATCGCGGCCACGACGTTCGCGAAGATCAGGATGGACATGCCCTGACCGATGCCGCGCTGGGTGATGAGCTCGGCCAGCCACATGACGAACGCCGTGCCCGCGGTGAGGATCAGCACCATGAACAGCGCCAGCGGCCAGCTGAAGGTCGGGATCAGGTCTATGTTCGTGCCGAGCAGCGCAGAGTCGTGACCGTGGAACGCGTAGACCAGGCCGGCCGACTGCATCACGGCGAGGGCGACGGTCAGGTACCGGGTGGTCTGGGTGATCTTCTTCTGCCCCACCGCGCCCTGGTCCCGCCACTCTTCGAGCTTGGGGATCACCGTAGAAAGCAGCTGGATGATGATGGAGCTCGTGATGTAGGGCATGACGCCGAGGCCGAATACGGCCAGGCGCACCAGTGCACCCCCACTGAACAGGTTGAGGAAGCCGAGCACGCCCGACGACGAGGCCTGGCTCTCGAGACTCTGGAGCCGGGACCAGTTGACGCCGGGCACAGGCACGTTCGCGCCGATCTGGTACAGCGCAATGACCGCGAGCGTGAAGACGACCTTGTTGCGAAGGTCGGGAACCCTGAAGATGTTGGCGAGCCGGGAGAGCATGCCCTTCCCTCAGCGCTGACCCGGTGTGGCCACTAGCGGTTCATCAAGGCGTTGCCCGCGGCCGGCGGACGCCCCTGTGCGTAGGGCAGCGGCACCCGTTCGACGGTGCCTCCGGCCGCGGTGATCGCCGCCTCGGCTGACTTGGAAAACGCATGAGCAGAGACGCGGACAGGCCGGCTGAGCGTGCCCTGCCCCAGGATCTTGACCAACGCCTTCGGGCGTACGACGCTCGCCTTCACGAGCGTCTCCACCGTGACATCGTCGGCGCCGAGCGACTCGATCGCAGCCAGGTTGACCGGCGTATACGCCACACGGAAGGGGTTCTTGAACCCCTTCAGCTTCGGGATCCGCTGCATCAGGGGCAGCTGGCCACCCTCGAAACCGACCGGAACAGTGCTCCGTGCCTTCTGTCCTTTGCTCCCACGGCCGGCGGTCTTGTGGCCCTTGCCGCCGGTGCCCCGGCCGACGCGGCGCTTGGCCTTGGTTGCGCCCCTGGGCGGTGCGAGGTCATGGAGCTTCACTTCGACACCTCCTCCACACTCACGAGGTGCGGCACCCGGGCGATCATGCCGCGGATCTCGGGGCGGTCAGGCAGCTCGTTCGACTGCCCGATACCGCGGAGGCCCAACGCCCGCAGCGTGCCGCGGTGTTTGGGCTTCGTGCCGATGGACGAGCGCGTCTGGGTGACGCGTAACTGTGCCCCGGCAGGTCCCTTCTTGGTCGTACGAGCCGCCACGGTCACCCCGCCTCGGCCGCGTAGAGATCGGTCTCGCGCTTGCGCTCGCGGTAGGCGCGCAACACGCCGCCCGGCGTCACCTCGTCGGCAGCCTTGCCTCGGAGCGCCGCCACCTCGTCGGGGCGCCGCAGCTTCTTAAGGCCATCGATGGTGGCGTGCGCGACGTTGATGCCGTTGGAGGAGCCCAGCGACTTGCAGAGGATGTCGCGGATGCCGGCCATCTCGAGGATGTGGCGCGCCGCGCCGCCGGCGATGACGCCCGTACCGGGTGCCGCGGGCTTGAGCAGGACTCGGCCGGCACCGCTCTCGCCGATAATGGGGTGGACGATTGTGCTCCCGGCAAGAGGCACGTCGAAGAGGTTCTTGCGCGCCTCTTCGATCCCCTTCTGGACGGCCAGTCCGGCTTCCTTCGCCTTGCCGTACCCGAGGCCCACCTTGCCGTTGCCGTCGCCGACGACCATGAGCGCGGCAAACGAGAAGCGCCGGCCACCCTTGACGACCTTCGCGACGCGGTTCACTTTGATGGTGCGCTCTTCGTACTGTGTCTCGGCCATGCTCAGAACTCCAGTCCCTCGGCTCGTGCCGCATCTGCCAGGACGGCGACACGACCGTGGTAGACGAAGCCACCACGGTCAAAGACCGCCCTGGTGATCCCGGCCGCCTTGGCCCGGGTGCCAAGCAAGCGTCCGACCGACTCTGCGCCACTCACGTTACCGCCGCCACTCTTGCCCAAGGACGCGCGGAGGTCGGGCTCGACCGAGGAGGCCGCGGCCAGGGTACGACCAGCGGTGTCATCGATGAGCTGGGCCGAGATGTGCCGGTTGGAGCGGTGCACGGCGAGTCGAGGGCATTCGGCCGTCCCGCTCACCTTGGTGCGTACCCGCGCATGGCGGCGGAGCCGCAGACGCGTGCGGTCACTCGTGCGTGCCATTACTTCGCCGCCTTTCCGGCCTTGCGGAGCACTCGTTCGTTGGCGTAGCGCACACCCTTCCCCTTGTAGGGCTCGGGCTTGCGCATCTTTCGGATGTCGGCAGCGACCTGTCCCACCTTCTCCTTGTCGATGCCCTTGACGATGATCCGCGTCGGGACGGGCACTTCGAAGCTGATCCCTTCGGGCGCGTCAACGACGACAGGGTGCGAGAAACCGAGCGCGAGTTCGATCGCGTTTGAGCCGCGTGCCGTGGCGCGGTAGCCCACTCCGACGATCTCGAGTTCCTTGGTGAAGCCGTCGGTCACGCCCGAGACCATGTTGGCGACCAGCGAGCGCGAGAGCCCATGCAGCGCTCGGTGCCGGCGCTCGTCGTCGGGTCGGTCAACCACGAGGGTCTCGCCTTCCTGCGCGATGGTGATCCCCTCGGGGAGGTCCCGTTCGAGCGTGCCCTGCGGGCCCTTCACATTGACGGTCGAGCCGCTCAGGGTGACCGTGACGCTGGTGGGAATGGTGATTGGCGATCGTCCGACGCGTGACATCAGGCCTCCCCTCCGAAGATGAGGACGGTCAGCGTGCTACCAGACATGGCAGAGCACCTCCCCGCCCAGGTGCTTGCGACGAGCCTCGGCGTCGGTCAGCAGCCCCTGACTGGTCGAGACGACGGCCACACCCATGCCACCGAGCACGCGCGGCATGCCCTCGGCCCGGGCGTAGATGCGCAGGCCGGGCTTCGACACGCGCTTGATTCCGGCGATGGTACGGGTGCGGTCACCCGAGTACTTCATGGTGATCTCGAGGGTGGTGCCGGGCTTGCCGTGGTTGGGCTCCACCTTGTAACCCGCGATGAATCCCTCGCGCTCGAGGATGTCCGCGAGCGACGTCTTGAGCTTGGAACCGGGCATGCGGACGGTGTCGTGCTGGGCCGAGTTGGCATTGCGGATCCGCGTGAGCATGTCCGCGATGGGGTCGGTCATGGTCATGGCGGCCTACCAGCTTGCCTTCGTGACGCCGGGCACCTCGCCCGCATGCACCATGACGCGCAAGCAGATGCGGCACAGCCCGAATTTGCGGTAGACGGCCTTGGGCCGGCCACACCGCTGGCAGCGGGTGTAACCCCGCACCTTGAACTTGGGTGTGCGTCGCTGCTTCTCGATCAGTGCTTTCTTCGCCATGGTGTTACCGGGTCTCCTGTCGGAAGGGAAAGCCGAACGCCGACAGAAACGCCCGTCCTTCCTCGTTGGTGCGTGCGGTCGTGACGATGGTGATGTCCATACCGCGGGTCGTGTCGATCTTGTCGTAGTCGATCTCGGGGAAAATCAGCTGCTCGGTCACGCCGAAGGTGTAGTTGCCCCGGCCGTCGAACGACCGTGGCGAGAGGCCACGGAAGTCTCGGATGCGCGGGATCGCAAGGCTGAGCAAGCGGTCGAAGAACTCCCAGGCGCGGTCACCGCGCAAGGTGGCCTTGACGCCGATGTTCTGGCCTTCGCGGAGCTTGAAGCCGGCAATGGATTTTTTGGCCCGGGTGACGACCGGCTTTTGGCCGGTGATGGTCTCCAGATCACGCTGGGCACCTTCGATGAGCGAGGCCTGCTGGGTGGCGCGGCCGACGCCCATGTTGATGACGATCTTCTCCAGGCGGGGCACTTCCATGACGTTGGCCAGACCGAGCTCGGATTTGAGCTGGTCCCGTACGTCGGTCAGGTAACGCTCCTTGAGCCGGGGACGGGTGGGGGTGCTCGTCGTGCTCACAGCGTCGACCCACACTTCTTACAGACCCGCACCTTCTCGCCGTCCTTCTCGAACTTGTAGCCGACGCGGGTGGGCCGGTCGCAGCTCTTGCAGACGAGCGCCACCGTGGAGATGTGCACGGGCATGAACTTGTCGATGACGCCACCCTGCTGAGTGGCGCGTGTCGGCTTGGCGTGGCGCTTGGCCACGTTGACGCCCTCGAGGATCACCTTCTGGCGGTCGGGAAGGGCGCGGACGACATCGGCCTTCTTGCCCTTGTCCTTGCCTTGCAGGACGATCACTTGATCGCCTTTTTGGATCTTCATCACAGCACCTCCGGAGCCAGGGAGACGATGCGCATGAACCGCTTGTCGCGCAGCTCACGGCCAACGGGGCCGAAGATGCGCGTGCCGCGCGGCTGTTGCTGGTCGTTGATGAGGACCGCGGCGTTCTCGTCGAAGCGGATGTAGCTGCCGTCGGGACGGCGCTTCTCTTTCTTGGTCCGCACGACCACGCACTTGACGACGTCACCCTTCTTCACGGCGGCGCCGGGAATGGCGTCCTTCACCGTCGCGACGAACACATCGCCGATGCTGGCGTAGCGCCGGCGCGAGCCGCCGAGCACGCGGATGCACAGCACCTCACGCGCGCCGGAGTTGTCGGCCACCCGAAGCCGGGATTCCTGCTGGATCATCGAGCCCGCTCCACCACTTCGGTCAGGCGCCAACGCTTGAGCTTGGACAGGGGACGGGTCTCCTGCACCCGGACCCGGTCCCCCACCTTGGCGGTGTCCTCGGCGTCGTGGACGTAGAGCTTCTTGGTGCGCTGCACGGTCTTGCCGTACTTGGGGTGCCGCACGCGGTCGACCACCGCGACCACAACGGTCGAGGTCATGGCGTCGGACACGACGATTCCCTCGCGGACCTTGCGGCGGTTGGCCCGCCCGGTGTCCTCCGGCTCGGCGGCCTTCGTCGACTTCACGGCCGTAGCGGGCACGGGCACTGCGGCTTCGACGTCGTCGGCCGGCAGTTCGGCGGCGGCCTCGGCCTCGATCGCCTCGAGCGCCTTCTCCGCGTCCGCGGCGGCAGCCTTCGCCGTCTCGGTGGCCTCGTCCGTCTCTTGGTTCTCTGGGGTCTCGTCGGCCATCAGGCCTCTTCCTCTTCGTCGTCGATTTCGTCGTCGTCGTGATCGTGATCGTGGAGCACGCCTTCAGCCTCGTCCTCGGCTTCCGCGGCGGCGGCCTTGGATGCGGCGCGCTCCTCGCGCTCGGCGTCCTCGGCGGCGAGCTTGGCCCGGGCCGTCTCATGCTCTTCGGCCGTTGGGGCCACGTAAGCGCCTTCGGCTTCAAGAATTTCTCGTCCCCGCAGCACCGTGAGCATCCGCGCCACCTCGCGACGCACCTGTCCGATGCGCGCGGGATTATCCAGCTGGCCCGTGGCGAGCTGGAAGCGGAGGTTGAACAGCTCGCGGCGCGAGTCGCCCAGCCGGGCGGTCAGCTCGTCGCCGTCGAGCATGGCGAGATCGTGGGCAGTCGGCATCAGACAGCAACCTCGGGATGCCCGTGCGAACCCGGGCGGACGACGAAGCGCGCCTTGAACGGCAGCTTCTGGATGGCACGCTCCATGGCGGCGCGGGCAAGCGGCTCGTCGACGCCGGCCAGCTCGAAGAGGACACGGCCGGGGTGCACCGGTGCCACCCACAACTCGGGGTTGCCCTTGCCCGAGCCCATGCGTGTCTCGGCCGGCTTCTGGGTGACCGGCTTGTCGGGGAAGACGCGGATCCAGACCTTTCCACCACGCTTGACGTGTCGGGTCATCGCGATACGAGCGGCCTCGATCTGGCGCGCCGTCAACCAGCCCGGCTCCATGGCCTGGATCCCGAAGTCCCCAAAGGAGACCGAGCTCCCGCCGCGCGCCGCGCCCCTGAGACGGCCGCGCTGCGTCTTGCGGTGCTTGACCTTCTTGGGCATCAACATGTCAATCCGATTCCTTGCGGAAGTGCGGCGCCTCGTGATGCTCGTGACGGGACTGGCGCTCCATCTCCTCGTCGCGGGCCAGCTGACGCTCCAGGTCGTCGGGCTCGGTCGGCTGGGGCAGCAGGTCGCTGACCGGCGGCTCGGTCTCCTCTACTCCTTCGGCTTCCCCTTCGGCCTCGTCGATTGCCCCGTTCGCCGCAGCGGCATCCGCGGTGGCGGCGTCTTCGGCGGCGGCGTCCTCTGCCTCTTCCTCCGATGAGAAACCCTCGGCGCGCCGGCGCCCGCCGCCCGCCGTAATCAGCCGGCGAGGTCCGCTCTGGCCCGACGTCTCGCCGACGGCCATGGCGGCCTCGCGGGTGATCTTGTCCTCGATCGAGACCTTGTAAGGGAGGATGTCGCCCTTGTAGATCCAAACCTTCACACCGACACGTCCCGAGGTCGTGCGGGCCTCGCGGAAGCCGTAGTCGATGTCGGCACGCAGGGTGTGCAGAGGCACACGACCCTCGCGGTACTGCTCCTTGCGGGACATTTCCGAGCCGCCCAGACGGCCCGAGCACTGCACTTTGATGCCCTGGGCGCCGGCCTTCTGGACCGTCTGGATGGCGCGCTTCATGGCGCGGCGGAAGGCCACGCGGCGCACGAGCTGGTCACAGATCCCCTGGGCGATGAGCGCGGCGTCGAGCTCGGGCTGCTTGATTTCCTGGATGTTGAGCTGGATCCGGTTCTGCAGGCCCGTGATCTCTTCGAGGTGCTTCTTCAGACGGTCGGCCTCGGCACCCCGGCGGCCGATGACGATGCCCGGGCGAGCGGTGTGGATGTCGACGCGCAGACGGTCACGCGTGCGCTCGACCTCGATACGGCTGACAGCGGCCGCTTCGAGCTGATTCATCAAGTAATCGCGGATCTTCCAGTCCTCGACCACGAAGTCCTTGTAGCGGCGCTCCTCGAACCAGCGGGACTTCCAGTCGGTGGTGATCCCGAGTCGGAATCCGTAGGGGTTTACTTTCTGGCCCATCTACTCGTCCTTGCCCTTCTCGTCCGCGTCGTCGCTGTCCTCAGTGGACGCGTCTGCGTTCGCCTCGACGGAGTCGGTCTCGGTCTCGGTCTCGGTCTCTTCTGTTTCTTCCACCGCCGTCTCGTCGCTGACCGCCTCGTCAGTGACGGCCTCGTCAGTCAGCACGTCTTCGGCCTCGTCGGCCTCAGACTCTTCGGTTGCCGCCTTCTCGGCCTCGGCCTTCGCTTGAGCCGCCCGGCGTCGCGAGAGGCGCCCGGACAGGTCGGCCCGGCGACGCGAGGCGTCGACCCGACGGGACCGGTTGGAACTCACCGCTTCCATGCGGCGACGGCGCAACTCGAGCTGGTCGGCCGGCAGCCGGCTGACGATGACGGTGATGTGGCAGGTCCGCTTGCGGATCCGCGTGGCCCGGCCGCGGGCTCGGGGACGCCAACGCTTCATGGTGGCGCCCTCGTCCGCGAAGCAGGCCGAGACGTAGAGCTCCTCGGGGTTCTGCGAGTCGTTGTGGGCGGCGTTGGCCACGGCCGAGGTGAGGACTTTGCCGATGAGCTCGGCCGCCTCGCGCTCGGTGCCGGTCAGGATCTCGGCCGCCCGCTGCACGTCCTCGCCGCGGATCAGATCGAGCACCTGGCGCGCCTTCGAGGCCGACATGCCGCAATGGCGGTGCACGGCGCGGGTCCCGGGACGCTCGTTCGTCTTGACGCCGGTCATCGCCGGGCCCCTCGCTCCTGGCCGGCGTGATAGCGGAACGTGCGCGTCGGTGCGAATTCGCCCAGCTTGTGGCCCACCATGGACTCGGTTACGTACACCGGCACGTGACGGCGCCCGTCGTGCACGGCGATGGTGTGCCCGACCATGTCGGGAATGATCGTTGACCGGCGGGACCAGGTCTTGATGACCTTCTTGTCCCCGCTGGAGTTCAGGACGTCGACCTTCTTCAGCAGATGGCCGTCGACGAACGGTCCCTTCTTCAGGCTACGCGGCATGTTTCCTCAACCCTCGCCTAGCGCCGCGCGCCGCGGGTGCGGCGCCGGCGGACGATCATCGAATTGGACTTCTTGTTGCGAGCACGGGTGCGGCCTTCGGGCTTGCCCCAAGGCGACACCGGGTGACGGCCACCCGACGACTTGCCCTCGCCACCACCGAGCGGGTGGTCAACGGGGTTCATGGCCACGCCTCGGGTCTGCGGGCGCTTTCCCTTCCAGCGGTTGCGTCCCGCCTTGCCCACCTTGATCAGCTCGGCCTCTGCGTTGCCGACGACACCGAGGGTGCCGCGGCAATCGATCGAGACGCGACGCATTTCGGTCGATGGCAGGCGCAGCGTGGCGAAGGCACCCTCCTTGGCCACCAGCTGGATGCTCATGCCCGCGCCGCGGGCCATCTTGCCGCCACCACCGGGGCGCAGCTCGACGTTGTGGATGGTCGAACCGACGGGGATGTAGCGCAACGGCAGTGCGTTGCCAGGCCGGATGTCCGCACCCTGGCCGCTCTGCAGCTTGTCGCCCACCTTCACCCCCGCCGGGGCGAGGATGTAGCGCTTCTCGCCGTCCACGTAATGGAGGAGGGCGATCCGGGCGTTGCGGTTGGGGTCGTATTCGATGGTCGCCACCTTGGCCGGAATGCCGTCCTTGTTGCGGCGGAAGTCGATGACGCGGTACTGCTGCTTGTGGCCACCGCCGCGGTGACGCGACGTCTTGCGGCCGTAGCTGTTGCGCCCGCCGGTCTGCGGCTTCGGGGCGAGCAGCGACTTCTCCGGGCGGTCGCGCGTGATCTCGGAGAAATCCGAGACGGTCTGGAAACGCCGTCCTGGGCTGGTGGGTTTGCGTGAGCGAAGTGGCATGGCGATGTTCCGATCAGCGCTCGAACAGGTCGATGGAGTCGTCGGGGTGAAGCGTCACGATGGCGCGCTTGGTGTCGGGACGCTTGCCCCTGACATTGGTGCGCCGGTTGCGCGTCGACTTCCCCTTGCGGTTGAGGGTGTTGACGTTGGTCACGCGGACGCCGAAGGTCTGCTCGACGGCGTGAGCCACCTCGATCTTGGTGGCACCGGGGTCGATGATGAAGGTGTAGACGTTGTGCTCCATCAGCGCGTAGCTCTTCTCCGAGACCACGGGACGGATCAGGACGGACATCGCGTCACGCATCGGCGTCGTCCTCCTTGGCCTTCTTCGCCGCCCGGGCCTTGCGGGCCGGTGCCTTCTTGGCCGGCTTCTCCGGGGTCCCGGTCTCGGCGGCCTCGCCCTCGGGTGCTTCGGCTGCCGGAGTGTCGACCTCTGGCGCCTCGGCCCCGGGCTCGCTGTCGACGTCGGTGGTCGCTGCCGCGGCCTTGGCCGCCTTGGTCGCCTTCTTGGCGGGAGCGGCCTTCTCGGCCTTCGCCGCCGGCGCGGCGTCGGCCTCAGGCTTGGTCGGCTTGGTCGGGGCGGGCGGCGCCTCCCTCAGGTGGGTGCCCGCGAAGTCGGCGGGCGACGACGGCAGGGTGCGCTCCGAGAAGAGGATCCAGTCGGCTCGCACCACGTCGTGAGCCGAGAGCTCGGCGTGCGTGGTGATGGAGGCCTCGGGAAGGTTGCGTAGCGACAGGGCGACGTCGATCTCGTCGTTGGCCAGCACGCACAGCACCGAGCCGGTGATGCGCAGCTTCTTGAGGGTGACGGCGGCGGCCCGGGTGTCGGGCTCCTCGATCTCCCAGTCGGTGAGGACGATCACACGCTCGGTCTCGGCCATGTCGCTCAGCGCGGACAGCAGCGCAAGGCGGATCATCTTCTTCGGAGTGCGCTGCTCGTAGCTGCGCGGCTTCGGTCCGAGCGCGACACCGCCGCCGCTCATGGACGGCGAGCGGCTGGAGCCCTGGCGGGCACGGCCCGTCCCCTTTTGGCGGAACGGCTTGGCGCCACCGCCGCGCACCTCGGCCCGCGTCTTGGTCGACTGGCTGCCGGAGCGGATGCCGGCCAACTGGGCCGTCACCACCTGGTGGAGCACGGCGCGGTTGGGCGTGAGGCCGAACACCGACGGCTCGAGGTCGATGGTGCCGAGGTCGTGGCCCGAGGCGTTGCGCTTGGAGCCCGTGCGCTTGACCGGCGCCGGGTGCTCCTTCTTCATGGTGTGGCTCAGGATGGAGCCCGTGCGCTCCTTCACCTCGGGAGCCGTGGACGTTGCCGTCATCGGGACCTGCCCGCCGTCTTGGGCGTCTTGACCGAGTCCCGCAGCACGACGACGCTGCCACGGGCGCCGGGCACGGCGCCCTTGACCAGCACCAGCTCGCGCTCGGCGTCGGCCGAGACGACCTCGAGGTTCAGCGCCGTCACCTGGCTGCCGCCGAGCTGCCCGGCCATGCGCGTGCCCTTGAAGACGCGGGACGGCGTGGCGCAGGCGCCGATGGAGCCGGGTGCGCGGTGGTGGCCGTGGTTGCCGTGCGCGCCACCCTGGCCCTTGAAGTTGTGCCGCTTCATGCCGCCGGCGAAGCCCTTGCCCTTGGAGACCGAGATGGCGTCGACGCGCTCACCCGCCTCCCACAGGTCGGCCCCGAGCTCCTGGCCCACGGCGTAGTCAGCGACGTCGTCGAGGCGGAGCTCCACCAGCTTGCGGCCCGGGTTCACGCCCGCCTTGGCGTAGTGGCCCAGCTGTGGCTTGGACAGCGTGGAGTTGCGCCGGAAGCCCCACGTGACCTGCAGGGCGGCGTAGCCGTCGGACTCTGGCGTCTTCACCTGGACCACGCGCACGGGCGCGACCTTCAGGACCGTCACCGGTATGGCGCGGTTCTGGTCGTCCCAGACCTGGGTCATGCCGACTTTCTCGCCGACGATGGCCTTGGTAGCCACGTGTCCTCTTCTTCCTGAATCGTTCTCGTGCTTGCACGCAGACGCTCCGCCCGGGAATCCCGAGCGGAGCGCTCGAATGGTTCGGCGTGAGGTCCCGGCCCGGAGGCCGGCGATCACGCACGTCTGTTGTCCTGCAACGCCGGAGCGCCGCAATTTCGCCCTGGAGCAGCCGAATTCGGCGGCCCGTCAGGCTACATCATCGGCCACCCCCCTGCCAGGCGTCCGGCGGGGAGGCGGGGTGGTCCGCCGTCAGGCGGTCTGGATCTTGATCTCGATGTCCACGCCGGCCGGCAGGTCGAGGCGCTGGAGCGAGTCGACCGTCTTGGGCGTGTGCTCGACGATGTCCACCAGGCGCTTGTGCACCCGCATCTCGAAGTGCTCTCGCGAGTCCTTGTACTTGTGCGGCGAGCGGATGACGGTGTAGCGGTGCTTGTCCGTCGGGAGCGGCACGGGCCCGAGCACCTTGGCCTGCGTCCGCAGGACCGTCTGGACGATCTTCTCCGTCGACTGGTCGAGGATCTCGTGGTCGTAGGCCTTCAGCCTGATGCGGATCTTCTGCTTCGGGCCGTCGGCCATGGTGTGCGCTCGCTCTTCTCGGGTCGGATTACTTGAGGATCTTCGTGACCCGGCCCGAGGCGACGGTGCGGCCACCCTCGCGGATGGCGAAGCGCAG
>DATHPK010000129.1:0-2589 GCA_035483935.1 Acidimicrobiales bacterium | reverse complement strand
GCGATCCCCCACAGCTGCACATTTCCCTGTCGGTCTGCGCGCTGCGTGTGGGCGATCGCGACGTCGGGACGCAGCGCGGCCACGGCCGTGAGGACCTCGCCCGTGAACGGACAGGTGACCGTGGAGACGTTCGGCGCTCCGTGATGGATGTGGTCGGAGCCGGCGTATCCACGGACCACCGCGAAAGGGAGTCGTGAGGCCCTGCCACGTATCGGTTCGCCATCCCGGCGTGGGTGTGCTCCTCGAGCTCCAGCGCGTGGGGCCACTGGTTCTCGACGGCGTCCCTGAATCGATGGAGCGAGCCGACGCCCGGGTTGCCACCCCAGGAGAAGACCAGGCGCCGCGCACATCCAGCTCCGATCATCTGGTCGTAGATGAGATCGGGCGTCATGCGGATGAGCGTGAGGTCGCGCCGCCCCTGACGGATGATCTCGTGGCCCGCGGCCATGGGAATGAGGTGCGTGAAGCCCTCGAGGGCCACGGCGTCGCCGTCATGGATCAGCTCGGCGATGGCCTCTGTGAGGGACACCACTTCAGCCATGGGGCACCTGCCGCCCGTTCGCTCGCTCCATCAGGCAGCCAGGTCCCGCAGCAGATCCGACAGTGTCGAGACGGTCTCCGCCCCCTTGCCCGCGACCCAGTCCCCGATGCCGGTGGCGACCTGGGGCGACCAGAGCCCCACGGAGAGGACCTCGAGCTTGCGGCGCATGCTGTCGACGGTCGGGACCTGGTTGATGCGATGGTCGACCTCTGACTCGCGCGTGGTTCCGTCGACAAGGTGCACGCGGATGCGTCCGAGCTGACGCCCGTCCTCGGGCACCAACGAGATCTTGTGCGACAGCTCGGCGACCGTGGGGTCGTCGAACTCGTCGAAGAACGTCGACAGCGCGTCCATCGGCTTGCCAGCCAGCGCCGCCGCGATGCAGAACTGCGCGGCGTCCTGGGCCTGCGTCACATTCGAGTACGGCGCTTCGCGATTGCAGCCCGGCGGAGTGATCGCTCCGGAGGATAGCCAGGCCTCGATGCGTTCGATGTCACTTGCCTTGACGCCCTGGGACACGAGGTCCAGGCACGAGTCCACAGCATTGGTCTTGGCGCCGCTGATCGGGTAGGGCTTGCAGGAGATGTCGAGGATCTGCCAGGGCGGTCCGGGGGGCGGAACGACCGCCCCAGGCTGGCCGGCGTAGGCGGCGAAATACCCGTTGGGCCCACTGAAGGTCGTGGGCGCCGCCTGGGCGCCCGCCTGTGCGACCCGTACCGACAGGAGCCCCAGGCTCGCCGCAGCTCCGGCGTGGAGGAACGGCTCGTTGGTGCCGTGTGCCCATGCCTGCATCAGGCCGGAGGAGACGTTGGCAGCCAGCGCCAGAGCCGTAGCGAAGCGTTCCTCGGACAGCTCGGCGATGACGGCGCCCGCCGCGGCGGCTCCCACCACGCCGAACACCGAGGTCGTGCGGAAGCCGCGACCCATCGCGGCATGGGCGAGATCCCCGAGGGCCAACTGTGTCTCGTAACCGACGGCGATCGCCGTGAGCAGCCTCGACCGCGGAGCGTCCACGGCTTCGGCTGCGGCCAGCGCAGCGGGACAGATCACGGCACTCGGATGGTCGGAACTCTTGAGACTGACGTCCTCATAGAGCAGGGAGTGCACGCCGACCCCGTTGACGAACGCAGCGGCCTCAGCCGAGTACCCACCGGGGAAGCCCACGACCGTGGAACCGCCGCTCGCCGTCGAGTTGCCGTCGACGAAGGCGGCAGCAGCAGCCGCCCAGGGCGGCACCCTGACGACCACCGACCCGGAGGCAGTGCTCAGCGCGTCGAGAAGCCGGTCCCTGGCTCGCTCCTGGACATCGGACGGCAGAGACGTCCAGCTCGTCGACGTACCGAACACCGCCACCTCTTGGGCGTAGTCCACGCCTTTGCTCCTTCCGATGCGATCGCTAGTGGGGGTCGAGTCTCTGCACGCACGGCCGGCCGGCCGGATCCGAGCGGGGGATCCGCAGGTCGGCGACATACAAGGAGCCCTTCGCGTCGGAGGCCATCCCGTGCGGTGACACGAAGGTGAAGGGGTTCGAGGCCGGCTCACCCTCCGATCGGGCGAGGACCTCCCCGTCGGCGGAGAGCAGACTGATCCGGGCGGGGAGGGCCTGGCGGATCCGCCCACGCGCGAAGGAGCCGGCCCCGAACGCATACGCGAGTTCGGCGACGTACGCCGTGCCGTCGGCGTTCGGCACCACCGTGGAAGGGTGCTGCAGGTCTCGCCATTGCGCCACGTAGTTGCCGTCGGGCTCGAAGATCTGGATCCGGTCGTTGCCCCGGTCCACGACCAGGATCCGGCCCCTCGAATCGATCGCGACGTGATGGACGATCCAGAACTCGCCCGTCCCAGGACCCGGGTCGCCCCACGACCCGACGAGCTCGCCCATTGCGGAGAAGCGATGGACGCGACTGTTGCCGTACCCGTCACTGACGTAGGTGTCGCCGTTGCTCGCGACAGCCACGTTCGTCGGTCGATTGAACGGTCCGGCGCCCCGCTTGATGCTCGCCGTCTTGGTGAACAGCTCCTCGATGCTGTCGTCGACGCCGGTATCG
>DATHPK010000128.1:0-6110 GCA_035483935.1 Acidimicrobiales bacterium | reverse complement strand
GAGAGCTTCCGGCACAAGGACAAGGCCGCCTGGTTCAAGCGGGGTGCGGGCATCTCGTGGGGGCAGTCCGTGGCCGAGAAGCACAAGTGGCCCTTCGTGAAGAAGGGCTTCGACGCGATCGTGGTGCCGCGGCCCAAGGCGATGGCGTATGTGGTGGTGTTCGGTGAGCTGGCCATCGGCCTGGGCTTGATCTTCGGGTTCCTGACGCCGGTCGCGTTGTTCGCCGGGATCCTGTTGAACGTCATGTATTTCATCTTGATGATCTCGGACTGGGCGGAGCAGGGTCAGAACTTCATGATGATCCTCGCCTCTGTCGTGCTGCTCGGTACGCACGCCTGGAACACGTGGTCGATCGACCACTGGCTGCACATTTGGTCCTGATGATCTGTGGACGAGTCGTCACCGAGTTGCTGATGGGAGGAGATCGAATCGATGGGTGAGCAGAAGCTGTCTTACGACGCCGTGAACGTCGGCGATGAGGCGCCCGTGATCACGCACAAGCTGACGCGCACGGACCTCGTGAAGTACGCCGGCGCTTCCGGGGACTTCAACCCCATGCACCACGACGAGGTGGCCGCGCAGGCGGCCGGCCAGCCGAGCGTCTTCGGCCATGGCATGTTCTCCATGGGACTGCTGGGCTCGGCGCTGACCGACTACGTGGGGGTGGGCAACATCGTGCGCTACCAGGTGCGCTTCGCCCGTCAGACCTGGCCCGACGAGGTGCTGTCGTCGAAGGTCGTGGTGACGGGGAAGCGTGAGGAGGACGGCAAGAAGCTCCTCGACCTGGCCGTCACGCTGTCGAACGCGGAGGGCGAGAACAAGGTGGTCGGCGAGGCGACGGCGGCGGTGGCCTGATCGTGACGGCCGAGCTGCTGGCCAAGTGCTTCGCCTCGACGCGGGGCGTGATGGCGAACATGACGCCCGAGCAGCTCGAGGGGGCCGAAACGCCGTGCGCCTCGTGGAGCGTCAAGCAGCTGGTGGACCATGTCGTCAACGGGACGACGCACTTCGCCATCACGGCCGAGACCGGGACGCCGCCCGCCGAGGACGCGTTCCCGGCCTACACCGCGGAGAACTTCGTCGAGGTGTTCGACGCCGGGTCGGCCCGGGCGGTACGGGCGTTCGCCGCTGACGGTGCGATGGAGCGGATCATGCACATGCCCTTCGGCGACCTGCCCGGAGCGGTCTTCGTGTACATCGCCTGCGGCGACACGTTCACCCACGGCTGGGACCTGGCCAAGGCGACCGGGCAATCCACCGACCTCGACCCCGAGACCGCGACCCAACTCCTCGAGATCGTGAGCCCGATGCTGCCCGACGAGTTCCGGGGCCAGGACGGCGTGGCGCCGTTCGGGCCGCGGCTCGAGGCGCCGGCCGGCGCAACCGCGGCCGACAAGGTGGCTGCGTTCATGGGGCGCCGGGCGTAGCCCGACTGGGATCGCCGGCTTCGATCTAGGCGCCGACCGTCTCGACGCTGGGCTCGAAGCGCAGCGGGAGACGCGCCGGGCCCCAGATCCCGAAGTTCGACGGCTTCCACTCGACGTCGCCGCTGCGGGTCAGCCCCGGCATCCGCCGCGCCAGGAGCGGCAGCGCCTCTTGGAGCTCGGCGCGGGCGAGTGCCGCGCCCATGCAGTGGTGGATCCCGGCGCCGAAGGTCATCTGCGCGGTGGCCCGGTCGCGGGTGATGTCGAAGAGGTCGGGGTCCTCGAAGGCCTCGGGGTCGCGGTTCGCTCCTGCGAGGGAGGTGGACACGAGCGTGCCGGCGGGGAACAGCACGTCGCGGTACACGATGTCCTCGGACGCGATGCGCGCCGTGCCGCGGACGGCGCCGAGGTAGCGCATCGACTCCTCGACGGCGCGGGGCGCGAGCTCGGGCTGCTCGGCCAGCAGGGCCCACTGGTCGGGGTGCTCGCAGAAGAGCGCCACCGAGCAGGCCAGCTGGTTGCGAGTGGTGTCGGTGCCGGCCATGAGCACGGCCGTGGCCAGCATCGTCATCTCCTCGGTCGAGAGCCGGTCTCCCTCCTCCTCGATCGCGATGAGGTCGCTCAGCAGATCCTCGCGGGGGTCGGTGCGGCGCTGGGCGATCATCTCGGTCACGTACTCGTTGAGCTCGGCGCTCGCGCGCTCGATCAACGGCAGGTCCTCGGCGAGGTTGTTGTTGAAGATGCGGAAGATGTCCGTGGCCCAGCCCGAGAACAGCTTCCAGTCTCCGGGCGGGGCCCCCAGGAGCTCGCAGATGACGGGGATCGGGTAGGGCTCGCAGACGTCGGCCACCAGCTCGCACTCGCCGGTGCCGGCCACGCGGTCGAACAGCTCGCCCACGACCGTGCGCATCGTCGGGCGCAGGCGGTTGGCGGAGGCGGGCGTGAAGGCCGGCGCCACGAGCCGCCGGAGGCGGGCGTGGCTCTCGCCCTCCATGGTCAGGATGGACTGCCGCCGGTTCCGCGCCCAGTCCGAGTCGGCCAATTCGGGCTGGCGCTGCACGAACGAGAGGGCCGAGTGGAAGCGCTTGTCGCGCAGGATGGCCGTCACGTCCTGGAGCCGGGTCACCGAGAACCCCATGTCCGTGCGGGCGAGCCAGTGCTGGGTGCGGGCTGCCTTCACCGCCTCGATGGCGTCGTGGCGCTCGAGCCCGATCGTGTCGAGATAGGGAAGCTCGAGCTCGCTGACCAGCTGTGCCATTGGGACCCCCGTGCCGGGCCGGGCGTAGGTTGCGCCGACCCGCGTGTCGAGGTTACTTGTCGCTCTTCAGGGCCGGATGCCGCTGTGTCAGCAGCGGCAAGATCAGGGCCTTGGGCGCGAGGTAGGCGAACGCCGCGCCGGCGCGGTTCGCCGCACCGGGGATCACGACGGGCCGGCCGGCCGCAAGTCCTTCGACCGCCGCCTTGGCGACGCCGGCGGCCGGCACCCACATGAACTTGGGCAGCGACTCGCTCGCCTCGGCGTCGGTGAGGCCGGCCGACTCCGCGAAGCCGGTCTCGACGGGCCCGGGGCAGAGTGTCGTCACGGTCACGCCGGTCCCGCGCAGCTCGGCGCCGAGCGCCCGGCCGTAGGAGAGGACGAACGCCTTCGACGCGCCGTAGCCGGCCTGCCCCGGGAGCGGCTGGAACGCAGCGGTCGAGGCGGTGTTCAGGACGGCGCCGCGCTGGCGCGTGACCATGCCGGCGACGAAGAGCGTGCAGAGGTCGACGACCGCCTCGACGTCGGTCCGCACCATCGCCAGCTCGGCGGCGCGGTCGGCGCGTTGCACGGGGCCCATGGTGGTGAGCCCCGCGTTGTTCACGAGGATGTCGACGCTGAGACCGCGCGCCTCGATCTGCCCGGGGAGTTCGCCGCGGGAGTCGGCGTCGGTGAGGTCGGCTGCGATGACCTCGGCGCGGACTTCGTGGGCGACGGCGAGCTCGTCGGCGAGCGTCTTGAGACGGTCCTCTCGGCGCGCGACGAGGGTGACACCGTGGCCGCGGCGGGCGAGCTCGCGGGCTATCTCGGCGCCGATGCCCGACGAGGCGCCGGTCACGAGGGCGGTGGTGTTCTCTTTGGGTGTGGGAAGCGGCATGCGCTCGATCGTAGGTGAAGGCGGGGGCGGCGACTCCGGGCCTGATTCCGGGTGCGACGAGCCGGTCGACGCACGGCTGCTCGGTCCGAGTCGGGCGCGCCAAAGTCACAACAGATGAAGTTCGCGTGACGGCGCGCCGCACCACCAGGGTGTTCGCGAATCCCCAGTTCGCGTGGGGTTCACATAGCGGCGCGGCAGGCAGATACTTGGCACTACAAGCGAGTGGCAACTGGAGCACCCGCCGTTGCCCCCGAGTGGAAAGGAGCTTGCCGATGTCATCGACACGCTCGATCGAGGAGGGCGATCCGCCGGGTTGAACCGGCGTCACCGATGTCGGTTTTCGGTGGCGCAGCAAACAGTCGTCTGGCTTGAAGTCCGGCGTTCGTACTTATGGCCGCGCTCGCGCCGGTGCGTGTGCCGGCCGGCCGACAAGGCGGCCCCCGCACCAGACAACGCTGCAGGCTGGGACCAGACAGGCTGTATGACAGACACAATCACTACGAGTGAAGGACCGGCCGAAAGGCCGGTCCTTCTCGCGGACGGGTGATCGCGGACCGTCGTCCGACGGGTTCGCCGGGTCGTCGCCGGGTCTTCGTCCGCGGCTTCGCCCCCCCCGAGGTGCCAAGGTGGGGCATGACCGGGACCCGGTTGCCGATGTTCCCCCTTTCCGCCGTCCTCTTCCCCCAGGCGACCATGCCGCTCCACATCTTCGAGCCGCGCTACCGCCAGCTGATGCACGACTGCCTCGGGGGCGACCCTCGGTTCGGCGTCGTGTTGATCGAGCGTGGGTCCGAGGTCGGCGGCGGCGACCAGCGGGCGGGTCTCGGGACCCGTGGCGTCATCACCCGGGCCGCCGAGCTCCCCGACGGCCGCTGGGTGCTCGAGGTGCGCGGCGAATCGGTGGTCGTGATCGAGGAGTGGCTGCCGGACGACCCCTACCCCCAGGCGCTCGTGCACGAGCCCGAGCCGGTGCCGGTGTCCGGCGTCGGCATGGATCCGGCACCGCTGGTCGACGAAGCGGCCCAGCGGGTCCGCCGGGCCCGGGCCGTGCTGGCGGAGCACGGTGGGGGGTCGGCGCTCGAGCCGGGGCTGGTCCTCGATGGCGGCGGTGACCACGACGTCGCGGCGTGGCAGCTGTGCGGGGTGGCCCCGGTCAACGCCTACGACGCCCAGCGCCTGCTGGCGGCCGACGGCGCGGCGGAACGTCTCGCGCTCCTGGTCGAGCTGATGGACGACCTGGAGCTGGACCTGCGGCGGATGCTCACGGGGGAGCCGGGAGAGTCCGAGCCGGGAGAGTCCGGGAATCTCCCGGGGACCGGGGAATGATCCCAACGTCGCCCCATCAGACCATCAACGACCGCACAACCTATTGACAGCCGCCATGACAATTGCGACCATTTGCCTATGCCCTCGCTGACCTCCCGCGACGCCGAGCTCGAGCCCACGGCCGACGCCGGGATCGACGCCGCCCTCGAGGTCGATCCCGAACCCCAACCCCAACCCGAGCGGGAGGCCCGATCCGCCCCCTCCCTCGGGGACGGCCGCACCCGCCGCCGGCTGAACTCCTACGAGCGGGCCGTGGATGCGCTGCTCGATCTGATCGAGTCCGGCAACGAGGCGCCGACGGCGCAGCAGATCGCCGAGAGGTCGGGCATCTCGGTGCGGACGGTGTTCCGGCTGACCGAGGACATCGAGTCGCTCCACGCCGCCGGCATCCTGCGCCAGATGGAGCGCACCGCGCACCTCTACATCACCCTCCCCAACACCGGGCCGCTGACGTCCCGGTTGCGCATGCTCGTCAAGAACCGCGTCGATGTCTTCGAGGCCATCGCGCCCGTGCGCCGGGTCGGCGAGCGCATGGCTCTCACCTCGACGGCCATCGCCGAGGGACTCGAGCTGCACCATCTCGTGCTGCGCACCCAGGTGGCCGAGGTGTTCGAGCGGGAGCTCAAGACGAAGCCGCGCCACCGGCGTGCGACCGTGCTCGATGCGATCGACGTGGCGGCCAGCTGGGAGACCTGGGAGCTGCTCCGGCGGGGCAAGGGTTTGTCGGTCACCTCGGCGGCGCGGGTCATGGAACTTCTCATCGCGGGGGCGGTGCGCGGCTGACCGAGCCGGACGGACCCAAGGCCCCGGGACCCCCGGCCGGGCGCCAACCACAGCAGGGAGGACGGCCATGGCCATCACGCCGACGAGAGAGCAGTTCACCGAATTCGCCCACGGCACCCGGGAGGGCGAGGTGGTGATGATCAACCTGCTCCACTTCGCGCGCCCCGATGCCGACGCCGGCACCGACGCTGGCGCCGGCACAACCAAGGAGTCCAGCGGCTCGGGCGCCTACCGCGAATACAGCGACCAGGTGGTGAAGATGGTCGAGTCCCGAGGGGGCAAGGTGATCTGGACCGGCCGGCCCGAGAACGTCCTCATCGGCGACTCCGAAGCCGACGACTGGGATCTCGTGGCGCTGGTGTCGTATCCCAGCCGGGCGGCCTTCATCGACATGGTCACGTCGCCGAAGTACGAGGAGGCACACACCCACCGCGAGCGCGGGCTC
>DATHPK010000127.1:0-6698 GCA_035483935.1 Acidimicrobiales bacterium | reverse complement strand
GGGCAGGAGGGCGTCACGACCGAGACGCTCGGGGGCTTCGACGACGCACGGCCACAAAGCCAGGGGGGTTACGACCCCGGTGTGCGCTCCTGCTACGAGACGTGGCACGCCTACCACCCCAAGCCGATCGCCGGGACCACGAGCTTCTACATCGAGGAGCAGGGACCCATCCAGGCCTGGTGCGGTGCCATCCGCCTGTTCGCACAGGCCGCGAAGAACGCCGGCCCGGACCTGAACCGCCGCACCTTCGTGACCGCAATGTCCAAGATCACGAATTTCCCCGGCACGCTCTCACCGGTGTGGAGCTTCGGGGCGGACAAGTTCTACGGCCCGAGCACGTACCAGGTCGTCAAGGTGCACAACAACGTCCCGCCGTCGTCGCAGTGCAAGCTCAAGACGAATCACAAGCCACAGGGGACGTGCTGGGTGACGGTGCAGGGGTTCAAGCCGCTCCCGGCGGGCTGATCACGACTCTCACGCCGAGGACTTCGGTGTGGACCAACCCCGGCGGGGAGCAGCATCGATGGATCGTCAGCCGATGATCGTGATCGTCGGCGGCCGCGTCTCGATGATCTCGGTGAACCGTGTCGCGATGGCAGCGTCGAGCTCGGGATGGGTGCGGATGTAGAAGGTGTCGGTGCGCACCGCTTCGAGCACCTTGTCGGCCACGGCGTCCGGTGCGATACCGCTGGCGATCATGTCGCTGATGGCGGTGCGCAGGGTCTCGGCGCCCTCCGCGTTCTCGGACGCAGGCTCGGGCGCCCAGGCGGGACGGTTGCGGGCGGATTCGGCGATGCGCGTGCGGACGAACCCCGGGCAGAGGACGGAGACGCCGACGCCCGTCACGCCGGTCGACTGCAGGTCCTTGAACAACGTCTCCGAGATCGCCACCACCGCCTGCTTGGTGGCGTTGTACGGCCCGAGGAACGGTGCGGTGGTCAGGCCCGCGATCGAGGCCGTGTTGACGACGTGCCCTTCGCCCTGCTCGATGAGGAGCGGGACGAACGTGGCGACTCCGTGGATGACGCCCCAGAGGTTGACCCCGAGGATCCAGCGCCAGTCCTGTTCGGGTACCTCCCAGATCGGACCACCGCCGCCGACCCCGGCATTGTTGTGCACGAGGTGCACCGCGCCGTACTGCGCAAGCGCCCGCTCCCTCAGCTCGCGCACCGACGACGCGTCGCTCACGTCGGTCACGACGGCGAGCGCATCGGCGCCCTGGGCCGTCAGCGCCCGCTCCGCCTCCTTGAGAGCGGCCTCCTCGATGTCGGACAGGACGACCTTCATGCCCGCGGCGGCGGCCTTGTCGGCAACGGCGCGCCCGATGCCGCTGGCGGCGCCCGTGATCACCGCCACCTTGCCCTCGAGATCCTTCATCCGACCCCCTTTCGTCAGGGTGGGAGTCTGTCACTCAGAGCCAGGACAAGGTCCCGGCCGTGAGCAGCACAAGGAGGCCGACACCGCACAGCAGCAGCGGCACCGCCACCGCTCCGAGACCGGTCATGACCGAACGGGCCCGGGGATGCCTGCCGGCGGCCAGTACCGCGGTGGTGACCCCGACCTCACCCACGACGAACACCAGGGCGATCGCCGAGAGCTTGCTTGCGCCACCCTGGCGAAAGAGGGGGATGTAGACAGCCAGATTGTCGCCGCCCGCAGCGAGGGTCACCAGCGCCGCAGAGGTCAGGCTGCGCCCGACGGCGCGGTCGGTCGCCTCGCGGCGACGCCATCGAGATCGGGTGGGTCTCTCGGCGGGGCCCCGGCGGTCGAGCAGGCCGAGCAGGCCGCGCACGCCGATGGCCAGCGGAACGAAGCCCAGGAGCCCGACCGCGGCCGGCGAGAACTCGAAGAGCAGGGCTGCCGCGGCGGCGGCGATGCAGACGATGGCAACGAACCCCGCCACCTGTCCGGCCGCAATGCGGTGGGCCCGGTCCTCCGGCGCACCGGCCACCAACGCGGCCGTCACGACGGTGTTGTCGACGTTGGTGCCGACGAACGCGACCGTCGCGATGCCGACGTCGGCCCAGAAGCCGGCTGCCGCCAAAAGGACAGTCAGGATGCAGGCAGCGGCATCGCCGGCCCGAAGGGCTTGTCACCGCGCAGGGTGACGCGGTGCGCGAAGCGGGGGGCGTCGCCGTAGTCGTCGAGCGCGTAGTGCAGGGTCGCCCGGTTGTCCCAGAACGCGACCGAACCGGCCCGCCAGCGGAAGCGGCAGGTGTATTCCGGCTTGATGCAGTGGTTGTAGAGCATCTCGAGGATGGCGCCGCTCTCGTTGTCCGACAGGCCGAAGATCTGCCGGGTGAACTGCCGGTTGACGAAAAGGCCGTTGCGGCCGTTCTCGGGGTGGGTCCGGACGACCGGGTGCAGTGCCGGAATGAGCTTCTCCTGCCACACGCCGTCCCACTCATACCCGCCGCGCTCGGCCACGTCCGCCGCGAACCACGGATCGTGGTGAATGGCAATCAACTGATTGCACATGGCGCGCACCGGGTCGGCTAGCCCGTCGTAAGCGTCCTGAAGGCTCGCCCACATGGTGTCGCCTCCGACCTCGGGGGCCTCGAGCATGTAGAGGATCGAGCCCATGGCCGGGGTCTGCAGGAAGGTGACGTCGGTGTGCCACCAGCTGGCACGGTCGACCTTGCCGTCGATGGCCAGGACCTCACGACTCTCCTCGATGGAAGGCAGCACCGGGTGGGCTTCGGTCACGATGCCGAACTGGCGGGCGAAATCGGCCTGCTGTTCCGCCGTCAGGGACTGGTCGCGAAAGAAGATGACGTGATGGGTCGTCCACGCGTCGCGGATCGCCCCCACGACCTCGGGAGCCAGAGGTACCGACAGGTCTACGCCCGAGATCTCCGCGCCGATTTTCGGCGAGATCGGATGGACGCCGATGGATGTGGCGAGGGTCACCTCCCAATTCTGCCCCAGTTCGTGGTCCCCTACATTGGCCCGCATCCACGGCCGCCGACGAGGAAAGGGGCGAGCATGAGCACCGACGAGGCAGGACCCCTCCTCGCTCCACCCGTTCGCAACTACTCGCCCTGGTACCAGTGGATGACCCGGCTGGCCGCCACCCGGCACGAGGACCCCCTACCCGAGAGCGACCCTGCGGCCATCCCCGCCTGGGTCGAGCGCTGCCGCGCACGACTGCGCGAGCTCATGGGCCCGGAGCCGTCTCGGGTGCCCCTCAATTTCGAGACACTCGAATCGACCGCCTGCGACGGCTATCGCCGGGACAAGGTGGTCTTCGACACCGAGGACACCATGTCGGTGCCGGCGTATCTCCTCGTCCCCGACGGCCGCGCCGACGCCGCACCCGGTGCGGCGGTCCTCGCCTGCCACGGCCACGGGCCCGGCAAGTCGCAGGTCGTCGGGCTGGAGCACACGGACATGCCGAACGCCGACTACGCGCTCCAATTGGCTCGTCGGGGCTACGTCGTGCTGGCGCCGGACCTGCGCTGCTTCGGTGAGCGCCTCGACTGGAACCCCGAGGACCACTACGCCTGTGACACCAACCTGGTGCACGCGGCCATGGCGGGGTGCAACCCGTTGACGCAGAACGTCTGGGACCTGATGCGATCGCTCGACGTATTGGCGGAGCATCCGCTCGTCGACCCACATCGCCTCGGCATGGTCGGCATCAGCTACGGCGGCACCGTCACACTGTTCACCGCCGCCGTCGACCAGCGCGTCGCCGCTGCCGTCGTCAGCGGCTACTTCTCTTCGTGGGCGGAGAGCCACAAGATGCCGTGGAACATGTGCGGCTCGCAGATCCTGTTCGGCATGCTCGGCCGGCTGGAACACGAGGACCTGGGTGCCCTCGTCGCGCCGCGACCGCTGCTGATCGAGACCGGCACCGAGGACCTGCTCTTCCCGGTCGCCGCGGCGACCGATTCGGTGCGGCGCACCCGCCTCGTCTACGACGCCGAAGGGGGAGACGACCGCCTGGTGCACGACGTGTTCGAGGGCGGTCACCAGTGGCACGGCACCCAGGCCCTGCCGTTCCTGGACCGGTGGCTGGCGCACGACCCGCCAGCCGGGCGCGACTGAGTGCGTCAGTCCTTCGCCGGACCACCACGATCGCCGGCTTCGACGCCGCGGGGATCGCGCTGCTGTGCGGCGTCTCGGAGTACATCGTCGAGTGACGCCGGTGGGACACGCTCGGTGTCATCCTGAGCAGTCGGCATGCCCTCCTCCAACTCGTCATCGGGAGGATCGTCGGCCACCCCGCGCAGCCGGGCCCACCAGTGCGCCAAGGCGCCGGGGCCGGTCCGGGATGGCCCCGGCACTAGAGGAAACTGCGCAGAACTGTGGGAAACGCCGCCGCGAGTACGACCGTGCCGTGCACGTCCTTGGAGGTCGGGACCGACACCGGGTGCGCGGTCGGGACGTTCATCAGCGACAGGACGGCCGTCACCGGGGTGCCGGGTCCGAGATAGATGTGTGAGGCGACCTGCTCGAGCAGCGTGGTTGTGCCCGTCGGATCCGAGATGAGGGACGAGACGGAAAGCCTGCCCGTGGCCAGCATTCCGAGGTTCGAGTTCGGGTCGACCATGTGCAGGTCCACGCCGACGTAGTGCGTCACCGGGATGCCGAGCTGATCGAGGCCGGAGATGATGGCGTCGGGCTTGTGCAGGCTGAGTGTCTCGATGGCCGCCGAGTGGCCTCCTGCGAGGGGAAGGGTGAGCGTGCTCGGGATCTTGAGCACGTTGGTGTGCGGCCCGGCGTTGTGGAAGACGAAGATCTGCTCGAAGTGGTTCGGGCCCCGAACGATCGCCAGCAGGTCGTTCTTGCCCTTGGCCAGCAGCGAGGCCGGCACCGCGACATGGTGCACAGCGTGGTCGATCTTGTAGATGCTGATGCCGATCCAGGCGGCGGCCAACGCGATGAGCGTGAACAGCGTGGCGCCGACGGCGATCAGGACGCGGCGCACGCGTCGCCGCCTACGCTTGCGGTCGCCACCTCCGGCCGCGAGGACGGCGTCGGCCGGCGCATCCGGGCCTCGCAGCCCTGCGGCGATAGCGATCGTCAACATCCCCCCCGTCGAGCGGCCCGGCCACCGGCCCGGCGGTCCCCCACATCCCCGCCACGAAAGCTACGAAGCCGGCATTGCCCTGCCGTTGCCCGACGGGTTCGATGTGGTTGCCGTGTTCGGCGGGGAGGTCAGCCCGGGAGCAACCGGGCCGAACCCGGCTCGAGGTGGATCGTGGCGTGTGGGACGGTCCGGAGGGCCGAAGCCGGGCAGCTGGTGGCGATGGGGCCGGTCAGCGCATCGTGGACGGGCTGGGCCTTACGGCTCTCCGGGACCACCGCCAGCACCCGCCCGGCCCGCAACAGGGCCGGGATGGTCACGGTGATCGCCTCCGCCGGCACGGCCTCGAGGCCGGGGAAATGCCCCTCGTTGACCTGCTGGGCGCGACAGGCCGGGTCGAGCTCCACCACCTTCACGTCCAAGGGGTCCGAGAAGTCGGCCACCGGCGGGTCGTTGAAGGCAAGGTGCCCGTTCTCGCCGATGCCCAGGCAACAGAGGTCGAGGGGGTAGCGACGCAGCAGCTCGGCGTAGCGTTCACATTCGGCCTCTGCGTCGCCCAGCCCCTCGACGTAGTACGCAGCCTTCGGGTGCGCCGGCTCGGTGATGCGCGTGCGGATCCAGTGCTGGAAGCCGGCGGGATGCTCGGGCCCCACCCCGACGTACTCGTCCATGTGGAAGACGACGGTTTCTGCCCACGGCACCTCGGGCGTTTCGTGGACCAGCGCCTCGACGAAGGCCAGCTGCGAATTGCCCGTCGCGAACATGGCGTGGGCCACGCCTCGCGCGGCGACCGCGGCGCTCAGCACGTCTGCGGCCTCGTCGGCGGCGGCGCGCGCGAGGGTGCGCGTGTCGCGGTGCACCCGCACCGTTGCCTCCCCCGCCTTCGTCGTTCCCGGCTCCACCTGGTCAGCATGCCAGTCGCGGGTGGGACAGACTGGTTCCGTGCGCGCCGTCGAGCTGCCGGGACCTGCTCACCTGGAAGCGGCCTGGAAGGCGGTGCGGCACCACCTGCCGGTGACGCCCGTCGTGAGCACCCCGCAGCTCGGGCCTTCGGTGTCGGTGAAGCTCGAGACCGTCCAGCCCACCGGCTCGTTCAAGGTGCGCGGCGGGCTCGCCGCCGTCGCCGCGACGCAGGAGGATGACCCGGGTCGCGCCGTCGTCGCCTCGTCCGCCGGCAACCACGGGCTGGGGCTCGCTTTCGCGGCGTCGAACCTCGGCGCCCAGGTGACGGTCGTGGTGCCGACCGGCGCCTCGGCGGCGAAGGTCTCCGCCCTCCAGCAGTTCGACGTCCGGCTCGTCCTCTACGGCGAGGGGTACCGCGAGGCCGAGAGGCACGCACTCGATCTCGCGGCGGCCGAGGGCAGCCGCTACGTGTCGCCCTACAACGACCCCGACGTCATCGCCGGTCAGGCGACGCTGGCGCGCGAGCTCGCGGAACAGGTGCCTGACCTCGGCACCGTCGTCGTGCCCTGCGGGGGCGGGGGACTGTTGTCTGGGGTCATCCTCGGGCTCGAGGGACGGGACGTGCGCGTCGTCGGCGTCGAGTCCGAGGCGTCGCCCTCCATGAGCACGGCGCTGTCGGCGGGTGCGATCGTGCCGATCGACGTCGAGCCAACCGTCGCCGACGGGTTGGCCGGCAATCTCGAACCGGGTGCGGTGACGGTCG
>DATHPK010000126.1:0-4220 GCA_035483935.1 Acidimicrobiales bacterium | reverse complement strand
GCGCGCCGCACTCGAGGAGGGTGCGTGCCTTGCGGGCTGCCACGCTTCCGCCGCCGACGACCAGGCAGGCACGCCCGGTGACGTCGAGGGAGACGGGGTAGAAGACGGCGGGGGCTCCCGGGTCAGTCATGGAGCCGCGGCGGACCGACCATGCCCGCCGCGATCGTGGCGAAGGTCTTCTCGTCGATCAGGACGAAGCTCCCCGTGATGCGGTCCGTGACGTACGGGTCCACCGCCAGCGGCACGGCTGTGCGCAGACGCACCACGCCGATGTCGTTCTCCCGCAGCTCGCTCGCGTCGGTGACCCTGAGCTCGTTGACATCGAACAGTCCGGTCACCTCGTCGACGACGACCGGCGTCACCCGGGTCGTGTGCTTGAGGCGCAGGCGGTCACCCGCCTGCAGCGGCTGCTCTTGGAACCAGCACACGGTGGCCTCGAAGGTGTCGGTCACTTCGGGCGGGTCCTCGGCCGCCGCGATGAGATCGCCACGGGAGACATCGAGGTGGTCGCCCAGGCGAACAGAAACCGAGAGTCCCACCTCGGCTCGCTGGAGCGGCCCGTCGGCCGTTTCGATCCCTCGCACCGTGGTCAGGGCGCCACCGGGGAGTACGGTGACCTGGTCGCCCACGCGCAGGGGACCGCCGTTTACCATTCCGGCGTAGGCGCGCCCGCCGCCCGGCTGGCGCAGCACCCACTGGACGGGCAGACGCGCACCGCTCCCGTGGTGCACCCCGTGCTGGGCGGCCCATCCGCCGGCCTGGGCCGATTCGAGGGCATCGAGCACGGTCGGCCCGTCGTACCAATTGGCCGCATCCGATCGCTCGACCACGTTGTCGCCGAGGAGGGCAGAGATCGGGATCACGATGCAGGAAGAGACCCCGAGGCGGTGGGCGAGCGCCTCCATCTCGTCGGCGATCCGTTGATAGGCCGAACGGTCCCAGTCGACCAGGTCCATCTTGTTGGCGCAGACGACGAGCTGATCGACACCGAGCAGGGCGGCGATGCAGATGTGCCGACGCGACTGCTCGCGCAACCCGGACGTCGCGTCGACAAGAACGAGGGCGAGGTCGGCCGTGGAGGCTCCGGTTGCCATGTTGCGCGTGTACTGCACGTGGCCCGGGCAGTCGGCGATGACGAACTTGCGGTGCGGCGTCGCCGCGTACCGGTACGCGACGTCGATCGTGATGCCCTGTTCGCGCTCGGCACGCAGCCCATCGGTCACGAAGGAGAGATCGACCTCCCCGAGGCCCCGGCGTTCCGAGGCCGTCTCGATCGCTGCGACCTGATCGTCGAAGAGCTGACGTGTGTCGTAGAGAAGGCGGCCGATGAGCGTGCTCTTGCCGTCGTCCACTGATCCGATCGTGGCGAACCGGAGGAGATCCATCGTGTCGACGCCGATCCCGGCGCCGCCGACCGGCGGCGAGCCGGGCAATGTCGTCATCGGCTTAGAAGTAGCCCTCGCGCTTGCGATCTTCCATCGCCGTCTCGGAGAACCTGTCGTCGGCCCGGGTCGCTCCGCGTTCGGAGATGCGGGAGGACGAAACCTCACGGATGATCTCCTCGACCGTGTCGGCTTCGGAGCGGACCGCACCGGTGCACGTCGCGTCCCCGACGGTGCGGAAACGAACGGTCTCCTTACGGACCTCCTCGCCGTCTTGCGGCGTGACCCACTCGCTCAACGCAAGCAGCATGCCGTCACGCTCGACGACCTCACGCTCGTGCGCGTAGTAGATGGATGGGAGCTCGATCTGCTCGCGGCGGATGTACTGCCAGATGTCGAGCTCGGTCCAGTCCGACAACGGAAAGGCACGCAGGTGCTCACCGGGCCGCACGGTGCCCTGGTACAGCTGCCACAGCTCCGGACGCTGCCGCTTGGGGTCCCACTGCCCGAACGAGTCCCGGAACGAGAGCACGCGTTCCTTGGCGCGGGCCTTGTCCTCGTCGCGGCGCGCGCCGCCGAAGGCGGCGTCGAACCCGTTGGCGTTGATGGCATCGAGCAGGGTCGTCGTCTGGAGGCGGTTCCGTGAGGCTCCTTCACCGGGATCGGCCACCCGACCCTGGTCGATGGAGTCCTGCACCTTGGCCACCACCAGGCGAGCACCCTCCGCTACGACCTGCGCGTCGCGGTAGTCGAGCACCTCGGAGAAGTTGTGCCCGGTGTCGACGTGGAGCACCGGGAAGGGGATCCGTCCCGGCCGGAAAGCCTTGGAAGCCAGGTGGAGAAGGACTGCCGAGTCCTTGCCACCGCTGAAGAGGAGGACGGGCCGCTCCGACTCCGCAGCCACCTCGCGGATGATGAAGATGGCCAGCGACTCGAGGAGGTCCAGGTGGCCGAGGGGATGTTCCACGGGCCTGACCAGGGTGGTCACCGACGCGCCTCCACCGCGGCCCGGCGGGGGAATGTCGGGGCTGTCGGGTTGGGAACGGAGGGCGGCGGCGGCGGTTTCCATGGGGCCTCTTCGAATCATGACCATTTTGGTCATGTATACTAACGCTCAGATTCGAGATTGCGTCAAGCGCCGGCGGCGGCCCCTGGCCCCTGGGGGACGGCTCGATCATTCCGGAGAACGTGAGGGTCGGTGACCGAGATCAGCGTAAGCGAGCAGCCGATGAGCACCGAAGACCTGGCCTTGGTGAGCAAGGAGTTCGAGACCGCGCCGGCCAGCACCGTCATCCGCTGGGCCGCAGGAGAGTTCGGAGAGTCGCTCGTCCTGGCCGCTTCGTTCGAGGACATCGTGCTCATCGACCTTGTCACGAAGGTCGTACCCGACATAGAAGTCATGTTCCTGGACACCGAGGCGCATTTCCCCGAGACGCTCACTTTCGTCGAAGAGGTGCGTGGGCGCTACGGGCTGAACTTGACCGTCACCAAGCCCGGACCGGAGGCGGCTGCCCACCCCTGTGGCAGCGCCCAGTGCTGCCAGTTCCGCAAGGTCGAACCCCTCAAGAAGGCCGTGGCGGGCAAGTCGGCTTGGCTGACATCACTGAAGCGCACCGATGGACTGACGCGTGCCGACACCCCGATTGTGAGTTGGGACGCCACCTTCGGGTTGGTCAAGGTGAACCCGCTCGCGACTTGGACCGACGACGACGTGACGTCATATCTCGCCGATCACGACCTGCCGGTGCACCCGCTCTGGTCGCAGGGCTACCGGTCCATCGGGTGTGCCCCGACGACCCGCCCGGTCGCGGAGGGTGAGGATCCGCGCGCCGGACGCTGGTCCGGTCTCGACAAGACCGAGTGTGGCCTGCACGTCTAGTGCCGCGCGACCTCGACAATCCCTATGGCATGGAATTCAGGGGCCGGCGTGACCGCGGCCTCAAGTTCGTGCGGCCGTATCGCAACATCGGCGAACTGAACACCGTCGAACAATTGAAACTGGCGCGCCATCCCTTCGAGGTGGCCCAGGCGGTGATCGACACCTACTCCAAACAGGGGCCCGACTCGATCAACAAGGTGCCCGGCGAGCAGGAGAGGTTGAAATGGGTAGGCATGTACCCCCAACGCCAGGGTGGTGACGCGTTCATGATGCGCATCAAGGTCCCCGGCGGGGTGATGACGTCTGCCCAGGTGCGCGAGGTCGGGGTGGCGGCCGACGCGTTCGCCGAGGGACCCGATGACAGCCCGGTGTTCGGTAACCGCTATGCCGACCTGACGACACGCCAGGACATCCAGCTTCACTGGATCCGCATCGCCGACGTACCCCGTATCTGGCAGCGTTTCTGGGAGGTCGGCCTGACCACGGTGCAGGCGTGCGGGGACTCGGCGCGGAACGTGTGCTCGTGCCCCGTCTCGGGCATCGACGCCAAAGAGATCGTCGAGGCATATCCGGTGGCGCAGGCGATATCGGCCTTCTTCACGGGCAACCGCGAATACGCCAACCTGCCCCGTAAGTGGAAGATCGCCGTCACGGGGTGTCCCGAGGACTGCGCCCGGATCGAGATCAACGACGTCGGGCTGTGGCCGGCGGAACAGTCGGACGGCGCGCTGGGGTTCAATGTGCTCATCGGCGGTGGGCTGTCCGACGGCGAACGAATGGCGTCGGACATCGATGTGTTCATCCGGCCAGACCAGGCGGTCGAGTTGTGCCGGGGCGTGGCGGTCGTGTTCGGCGAGCTGGGGAACCGCGAGAACCGCGGGTTGGCCCGGATGCGCTACCTCGCCCAGGAGCTCGGCCCCGAGGGCTTCCGGGCGGCGCTCGACGAGCGGACGAAGTTC
>DATHPK010000125.1:0-9317 GCA_035483935.1 Acidimicrobiales bacterium | reverse complement strand
TCGTAGGGTGGCCACGTGCACGACGGTGCGGAAGCCCAGGTAGCAGTAGCGGACACAGGCCGGACGGCCTCGGCGGGTGCTGGCGTACTCCCGCTGCTGCCCGACTGGGACGGGGCAAGTCTCCACCGGGTGATACCCGGGCTGCTCGAAGAACTCGCTGCGCCGGGGCGGTCCGAGCTGTCGCCCTGGTTCCCGCCGCAGGTCGTGGGGGCCGAGCAGATCGTCCTGTTGGTCATCGACGGATTGGGCGCCGAGCAGCTGCGGGCACGGAGCGGCCTGGCACCGATGCTGACGTCGGGTTCGGGCGGGTCCATCACCTCGGTCGCCCCGAGCACGACGGCCTGCGCGTTGACCACGTTGGTCACGGGCAGGGTGCCGGCCGAGCACGGCGTCCTCGGGTACCGCGTGGCGCTCGACGGCGAGGTCATGAACGTCCTGCAATGGTCGCTCGACGGGGTGGACGCACGGGTGCGGGTGCCGGCACACCGCTTTCAGCCGTTCCCTTCCTTTCCCGGGGCGATCGGGACGGTCCCCGTCGTCACCCGCCATGACTACGGCCCCACGGGATTCACGGCGGCGCACCTCGGCCACGTCGATCTGCACCGTTGGCACACGCCGGCCGGGCTGGTGACCACGGTCCGGCGCCTCGCGGCGGCGGGAAGCCCGTTCATCTATGCGTACTACGAGGGGATCGACAAGGTCGCACACGCCGAAGGGATCGGGGAGTTCTACGACGACGAGCTCCGTGCGGCCGACCGCCTCGTTGCGGACGTGCTGGAGGTGTTGCCGACGGGTGCCGTGCTGGTGGTGACGGCGGATCACGGACAGGTGAACGTAGGCAACTCGGTCGTGGTGCTCGGCCCGGAGATCATGGACGGGATCACTTTGATCAGCGGCGAGGGGCGATTCCGTTGGTTGCACACACGGCCGGGCGCGCTCGAAGAAGTGGAGGACGCGGCCGCGGGCCTGCACGGCGACGTGGCCTGGATCCGGACGAAGGAGCAGATCATCGCCGAGGGGTGGCTCGGGGGCGTCCCGTCCCCAGAAATTGCGGCGCGCCTGGGGGACGTGGCCCTGATCCCCTTCGAGCCGATCGCGTTCCTCGACCCCGCCGACACGGGCGAGCTCCGCCTGGCTGCCCGGCACGGCTCGCTGACACCCGAAGAAATGCTCGTTCCGCTGCTGGGATGGCGCGCCGGATGAGACCGTCCCGGACGATGGCAACATAGGGACGAGGCCCGCCGCGACCGAGGTGCAACGGCCCGGGAGATCCTGTGTTCGAAGAGCGGAGTAGATGACGTGACGAACGACGCCGTGGGAGACAACTCGTCGGACGGTTCGGCTCCGGCCATCGCGCCGGACGAAGTGTTCGGTGGCGCGGTTCCAGAGGGCGGCGACGAGACGAAATCCGAGTCGATCAATGAGCCGGCAAAGGTGCTGCGCATCGGTTCCATGGTCAAGACGCTTCTCGAAGAGGTCCGTGCGGCGCCGCTCGACGACAAGAGCCGGGTTCGCCTGCGCGAGATCTACGAGCAGTCGATCCGCGACCTCTCCGACGGGCTCTCGCCCGATCTCGTCTCAGAGCTCGAGTCCCTGGCGTTGCCCTTCGACAGCGAGGCGCCGAGTGACGCCGAGTTGCGCATCGCCCAAGCGCAATTGGTGGGGTGGCTCGAAGGGCTCTTCCATGGCATCCAGGCGACGCTGATGTCGCAGCAGATGGCTGCGCGCGCCCAACTCGAGGAGATGCGCCAACGGGGTCTGCCCGCGGCTGGTGACTCCGGCGGGCGTACCGGGGCGTATCTCTGAGCCGCCGGCCGGATGATGGGGTGGCTCGGGCGGAGGCACAGCAGGGTGACGAAGGAGGGGTGGCAGGCGGCCCAACATCTCGAGAAAGACCCTCGGCGCATCGACGGCGTGGGCGGCGGAGGGGGATAGATTGCAAGGTCCGGGGACGAATCACACAGGTGTAAGTTTGACGTAGCGAAAGGAGGGCCGGTGTCGGAGCGGTCGTTTACGCATCTGCACACCCACACCGAGTTCTCCATGCTCGACGGTGCCGCGCGCGTCGGCGAGCTCGTGGCGGCGGCGGCGGCGGACGGCCAGCCCGCGCTCGGCATTACGGACCACGGGAACATGTACGGGGTCCTGGACTTCTACAAGGCCTGCCGGGACCAGGGGATCGTCCCGATCATCGGTACCGAGGCCTACATGGCCGGTGAATCGCGGCACGAACGGCCGGTGCGACGAGGCCGGGTCGACGACACCGGCGGCGACGTCGAGGGCGGGCAGAAGCTGTACTACCACCTCACCCTGCTGGCAGAGACCGTCGAGGGCTACCGCAACCTCATGAAGCTGTCCTCGGCTGCCTATCTCGAGGGGTACTACTACAAGCCGCGGCTGGACTGGGAGCTGCTCGAACGTCATCACGACGGACTCATTGCCACGACCGGGTGCCTCGGTGGCGTCGTCCTCCAGGCGTTGCTGGCCGGAGATCCGGCCGAGGCCGAGCGGAGGGCCGGTCGCCTTCAGGACATCTTCGGCCGCGACAACCTCTTCGTCGAGCTGCAGGATCACGGGCTGGACGACCAGCACCGCACGAATCCGCAGTTGATGGAGATCGCGAAGCGTTTGAACGCGCCGCTGCTGGCCACGAACGACAGCCACTACACCCATCGCGAGGACGCCGTGGCGCATGACGCATTGCTGTGCGTCCAGACCGGGGCGCTGCTGGCGGACACCAACCGATTCCGGTTCGACGGGACCGAGCACTACCTGAAGTCGGCGAACGAGATGCGCCACTTGTTCCGGGAGGTGCCCGAGGCGTGCGACAACACGCTGCTAATCGCCGAGCGCGCCGACGTGCAGATCGAGCTCGGGAAGCCGAGCCTGCCCGAGTTCCCGGTTCCGGATCGCTTCACCGGTGCAACCTACGAGGACCGGGCACTCGCGTATCTGCGCGACCTCACGATGGAGGGTGCACGACAGCGCTACGGAGACTCGCTGCCGGCCCAAGTGATGGAACGCTTGGACTTCGAGCTGTCGGTCATCGGAGACATGGGCTTTCCCGCCTATTTCCTCGTCGTGTGGGACCTCATCCGCTTCGCCCGCGAGAACGGCATCCGGGTGGGACCGGGCCGGGGGTCGGCGGCCGGGTGCTGCGTGGCCTACTGCCTGCGGATCGTCGACCTCGACCCGATCCGCTACGACCTCCTCTTCGAGCGCTTCCTCAACCCGGGCCGTAAGCAGATGCCCGACATCGACATGGACTTCGACGAGCGCTACCGGTCCGACGTCATGCGCTACGCATCGGAGAAGTACGGCAGCGACCGGGTGGCGCAGATCATCACGTTCTCGACGATCAAGGCACGGGCGGCGGTGCGCGACGCCTCGCGGGTGCTCGGCAAGCCGTACATCGTGGGCGACAAGATCGCCAAGGCGATGCCCCCGCTCATCATGGGCCGCGACACGCCACTCAAGGCGTGTCTGACCAAGACCGAAGGCCACGAGGACGGCTTCGCGAGCGCGGGCGAGCTCCGCACCATGTACGAGACCGACCCTGAGGCCAAGGAGGTCATCGACGTGGCGTTGGGCCTCGAGGGCCTGCGCCGCCAGGACGGCATCCATGCCGCCGCCGTGGTCATCTCCCGGGACCCCCTGACCGACTACCTGCCGATCCAGCGCAAGCCGGACGCGGGTGGCAATCCGGAGGACGCCCCCATCGTCACGCAGTACGAAATGCACGGGGTCGAGGAGCTGGGTCTGCTGAAGATGGACTTCCTCGGGCTGCGCAACCTCTCGGTGATCGAGCGGGCCCTCGACCGGATCGAAGAGACGACGGGAGAGCGGCCCGACATCGACGGTGTCGACCTGGCGGACGAGCCCACACTCGAGATGCTGCGCCGGGCGGACTCCGTGGGCGTGTTCCAGCTCGAGGGTGCCGCCATGCGTCAGACGCTGCGAGCGCTGGCGCCGACGAGCTTCGACGATGTGGCCGCGCTCGTGGCGCTGTACCGGCCCGGGCCCATGGCGGCCAACATGCACCGCGACTACCCGGAGCTCAAGAACGGCCGCAAGCCCCTGGAGTACCTGCACCCGGACATCGAGCCGATCCTGAAGGACACCTACGGGTTGATGCTCTACCAGGAGTCGGTGATGCGAGTCGCACAGAAGTTCGCCGGCTACTCGCTCGAAGAGGCCGACAACCTGCGCAAGGCGTGCGGAAAGAAGATCCGCAAGATGATTGCGGCCGAGCGCGAGAAGTTCGTCGCCGGCTGCGCGTCGGAGGGGTACGGCGAGCAGCTCGGCACGCAGCTGTTCGACATCATCGAGCCGTTCGCGGACTACGCGTTCAACAAGTCCCACTCCTACGGCTACGGGCTGGTGGCCTACCAGACGGCCTGGCTCAAGCAGCATTATCCCGTCGAGTACATGTCCGCGCTCCTCACGTCGGTGAAGGACAACAAGGACAAGACGGCGGTGTACCTGGCCGAGTGCCGCGCCATGGGCATCGACGTGCTGGTGCCGGACGTGAACCGCTCGGTGGCCGAGTTCGCGCCGGACAGGCGCGCGGAGGAGGGCACTCGCGCCATCGTGTTCGGGTTGGCCGCCGTGCGCAACGTGGGGGAGGGCCTCGTCGAGCGCATCGTGGCCGAGCGCGACTCCAACGGGCCGTTCGAGGACATCTTCGACTTCTGCGCGCGCGTCGATCCCGTCGTTCTCAACAAGCGCACGATGGAGTCGCTGGCCAAGGGTGGCGCCTTCGACTCGCTCGCGCACCCGCGCCAGGGCCTCTGCCTGGTGCTCGAGGAGGTGGTCGACCGCACCCTGGAACGCCGCCGGGAGCAGGAACTCGGGATCACGTCCCTCTTCGCCGTCTTCGAGGAGGAGCAGGGGGAACCCGGCTGGGGTGGAACCAAGGTCACCATCCCCGAGGTCGAGTTCGACAAGGCACAGCGGCTCGCCTTCGAGAAGGAGATGCTCGGCCTCTATGTGAGCGACCACCCGCTCATGGGCTTCGAGGGTGCCCTGAGCCGGCATACCGACAGCTCCCTGTCTGACATGCGCGAAGAGGACACCGTGGCGGGAGACCGCTCACCGGTACGCACGGTCGGGGGCGTGGTGACAGACCTGCGCCGCTCCTACACGAAGAAGGGCGACCTGATGGCCCGGTTCGTATTGGAAGACCTGCAGGCGGCCATGGAGGTCTTCGTGTTCCCCAAGACCATGGCCGAGTACGGGGCGCTCATCGAGAACGACGCCATCCTTGTCGTGAAGGGCCGCCTCGACACCCGTGAGGAAGAGCCCAAGATCGTCTGCATGGAGGTCTCGCGGCCGCTGCTCCACCGTGGCGAGGAGGACCTCCACATCAAGCTCCCACTGGGCGTGCTGACCGACCGCCGCGTCGAGGGCCTCAAGGAGGTGCTGAGCGGCCACCCGGGGCCCTCGGCGGTGCTCCTCCACGTCGGCGAAAAGGTGCTGAAGCTGCCCCCTGAGTTCAACGTCGACTGCCGTAACGGCCTCGTCGGTGAGCTCAAGCGGTTGCTCGGTCAGAGCGCCCTTCTCTCCTGAACGGCTGTGACCGACCCGTCAGAAATACCTGTTCACCTGGGATAATGCGATCTCGCCGCCGGGCCGCACTTGCGCTGCGCCGGGCGCCCGGTTGGGAAGAGACCGAACCCAGCCAGTAGACTTAGTGCATGCCGATCGTAGTGAGCACCAAGGATTGCACTGCGCTCAGCGACGCTGAGCTCGTAGAGATGGCGGACCTGTGTGCGGACCGCCCACCTGGGTTCGACATCGGTTTCCTCTCCAAAGAGCGTGAAGCGTGGGTCCTGATTACCCAGGCACGCGAGGGCAACAAGCTCCGGGGCTACTCGTTCTGCACCCTCGAGCGCATCGGCGGCACGCCGTCGCTGCTGGTGGGACTGGCGCTCGTCGACCGCACCTCAAGGGCGGAGGCGGCCCTGAAGGCGATCATGGCGGACCAGTATCGCCGGGCGCTGCTCGCGTTCCCCGACGAGGACGTCCTCCTCGGCACCCGGCTCATGTCGCCCGAAGGCTTCCGCGCATTTTCTGGGCTCCAGGACGTGGTGCCCTTCCCCGAGCACAAGTCGTCGGGGGAGGAGCGGGCGTGGGCACGGCGCCTCTCCAAGCGCTTCGGTTGCGAGAGCCGCCTCGACGACCGCACCTTCGTCCTGAAGGGTGACGGCTCGGTGGCCGGAGGCCTCGACTTCGTCGCAGCCAAGGTGAAGATCCCCGAAGGCGTCGACCAGCACTTCAGCGGCTTCGACCCCGAGAAGGGCGACCGTCTGGTCACCTTCGGCTGGGCGATGGCCGAGGACCTCGCCGGGGGCAAGCTCGGTCGCTGAGCCTCAGCCGCGGGGGAGGATGGCCGCGCAGACCTTGTAGCAGTGACCGTCGCGTGGCGGGCTGACGGTGACCAGCAGGTATTGCGGCTCGAAGCCCAGCGCGCTCGAGAGACTCTTGCCGCTCAGGCGCTCGCGCCGTGCGGCGTCCAGGGCACGGGCCGCATGACGGTCCTCCACCGGCAGCCAGACATCTTCCCGGTCCCAACCGAAGCGCACCCACGTGGAGCTGTCGGCGCTTCGGCGGATGAGCTGCGGGCTCCTGGTCGGCTCGATGAGTGCGACCGAGGGGCGGAAACCGCGGAACTCCCAATAGGGCGCGGACGCTCCAAGGAAGCCGAGGAGCGGCCCGTCCGGTGAGGCGACCATCCGCCGCAGCAGCTTGCGCACGTGCCGGCCGCGGAGGGTGCCGACGTGCCGCGGCAGGTCGGCGACGGTCGTGGCTTCCGGCTGGGCCAGGTCGTCCCGTTCTGGGTCGTCGGCCAGCGTGACCTCGACGACGTCGAAGGTGCTGATGTCGGGCTCGTAACCTTCGGGCCACGGCACCCGGACGCGCATGACCGTGCGGGTCGCCAGGTCGACGACCGTGGTGTCCTCGAGTGTCGAGGAGAGGACGAGGAGGTGCAGGGTCGACCCGCCGGCGGTCGGGATCCTGTCGTGGCGCCGCGCCGAGCGACGGACCAGGCGCGTCGCATCGGTCGTGCGGGCGGTGCGCGTGGCCCCGTGCTCCGCCTCCTGTTCCGGCTCCGGATCGGCCGGGAACTCGGCCCCGGTCTGCGGCGTGACGGCGGGGGTCTCGTCCGTGATGTGGTCGTAGGTGGCCGTTTCGTTCACGGCTTCGCTCTCTTCTCCCTCTTCGAGGACCGTCGTCTCGAGGTCGCGGTCGGTGGCTCGGCCCCGGGCATCATCCTTCATGCGACGACTGCCTCGAGTTGCGCGGCCAGGGTAGCGGCGTTGTCGGCGGGCATGCGGCACGAGCGGGCCTGACAGACATAGGCGCGACCGGGCTCCGACGGCCGCCCGGCGAACAGGGGACCCTCGTCGGCCTGGCCCCAGGCCGTGACGGCTGAGGGGAGCCAGCGTCGCCGCACCTCGGCCACGAGGTCGGGCCGGTCGCCGGTGACGACGATCTCGTAACGCCCGTTCCACATGGGCAGCGCCGCCACCATGTCGGCCACCGCGCCGGGATGGCGTTCGAGCAGGGGTCGCGCCAGCGCGATGGTGCGTTCTGCCGCCCGGTCGAGGACGGGGTCGTCCACCAGCGCGTTCGTGCGGAGCAGCGCCGTCAGCGCGATCGAATTCGTGGCCGGGAGCGCGCCGTCGAGGAACTCCTTGGGCCGCACCACGAGGGCCTCGGCGTCGGCGCCGGTCGTGAAGAAGCCCCCGGATTCGTCGTCCCAGAACAGCTCGCAGAGTTGCCGCACGGTGACCAGTGCGCGCTCGCGCCACAAGGTGAGCCCCGTCCATTCGGACAGGCGGAGGCAGGCCTCGGCCAACCAGGCGTGGTCGGCCGCCACCGCGAGATGCCGGGCCCGGCCGCCCTGCCAGCTGCGCATCAGCCGCCCGTCGACATACATGGACTCCCAGAGGAACGTCGCGATCTCCTCGGCCCGGCGGCCATATTCGGCATGGCCGATCGCGGAGGCGACCTCGGCCAGGGTCGCCGCGGCCATGGCGT
Organism: Acidimicrobiales bacterium; assembly: GCA_035483935.1. Taxonomy (GTDB): domain Bacteria; phylum Actinomycetota; class Acidimicrobiia; order Acidimicrobiales; family RAAP-2; genus Bog-473. The sequence goes on along the minus strand of DATHPK010000125.1, from coordinate 1,274 downwards.
TCCACTCGGTCAGGACCTTCTCGTCGCGCGCGGGCTGGACGCGCTGCGCGCGCGCCGCGGCGAGCAGGGCGCGCGCCTCCTCGATCTCGGGTGGGCGCGCCAGCGGCGACCCGACGGGGCGAACCGGTATGGAACGGCCCTCCCAATTGCCTGCCGCGCTGATGCCGTACCAGTCGGCGGCCGAGGCGGCGAGTTCCGGCGGGAGCGCCGCCGCCAGGTCGTGCACTGAGAAGGTGGCGTGTGCGCCCTCGACACCACCGGCATCCGCGTCGAAGGACGAGTACAACGCCCCTTCGGGGGTCGAAAGGTCGCGCAGGACCCAGTCGAGGGTTTCGGTGGCGACCAGGAGATAGTCGCTGCGCCCGCCGTCCTGCCACGCGTGCAGGTAGGCGCGGGCGAGGAGAGCCTGATCCGTGAGCATCTTCTCGAAATGCGGGACCAGCCAGCGGGCGTCGGTCGAGTACCGGCAGAAGCCGCCGACGATGTGGTCGTAGATTCCGCCCGCCGCCATGGCGTCGAGGGTCCGGTGCGCCATCCGGCGTGCCCCCTCTCCGTCTTTGTCTGGATCCCCGTCCAGGCCGGCCAGCCGCGCCGCACGGAGGGACAGTTCGATCAGGGTCGGACGGGGGAACTTCGGTGCCGGGCCGAAGCCGCCCCACTCGGGGTCGTAGCCCGGCCGCAGGCCGTCGACGACGGCGAGGATGCACGAAGCGGGGTCGATGTAGGCGCCGGCCCGAGTCGTTCCGACGCCGGGTGCGACGGCGTCAGTGTGCGTGTGGGCTCCTCCCAGGACCTCCGTGAGATTGAGCTCGCGCTGCACCGCAGCGACGAGGGCGTCGGCCTGCGTGAGGACCTGGTCGCGCTCGGTGAGCCATGCCTCACCCAGCGCCTGGACGACCCGGCGGAAGGAGGGGAGACCGTGGCGTTCCTCCGGTGGGAAGTAGGTGCCTGCGTAGAAGGGACGACCATCGGGAGTGCAGAAGACGGACATGGGCCAGCCACCCGATCCGGTCAGCGCCTGTGTGGCCGCCATGTAGACGGCGTCGATCTCGGGTCGCTCCTCCCGGTCGACCTTGACGGAGACGAACCAGCGAGCGAGATCGGCCGCCGTGGCGGTGTCCTCGAAACTCTCGTGGGCCATGACGTGGCACCAATGGCACGAGGCGTAGCCGATCGACAGGAAGATGGGCTTGTCCTCCTCGCGGGCCCGGCCAAGGGCCTCGTCGCCCCAGGGGTACCACTGCACCGGGTTGTCGGCGTGCTGACGGAGATAC
>DATHPK010000124.1:0-1766 GCA_035483935.1 Acidimicrobiales bacterium | reverse complement strand
GCCTCGAAGATATCGCCGAGGCCCCCCTCGAAGTTGAAACCGCCCATGCCGCCGGCCTGGGCGCCGAACACGCCCTCGGGTCCGTAACGGTCGTAGCGGGCGCGACGCTCCGGGTCGCGCAGCACCTCGTACGCGACCGTCACCTGCTTGAAGCGCGCTTCGGCCTCGGGGTCGCCGTGATTTGTGTCCGGGTGCAGCTCGCGGGCGCGGGCCCGGTAGGCCCTCTTGATCTCCTCGTCACTCGCGTCGTGCCGTACGCCGAGCAGTTCGTAGAGGTTGCCCAACCCGTCAGTGACGGCCATCGTGCCCTCCCGCGAGCCGCTCGCCCAGGCGCTCGCCGACGATGTGGGCGACCGCCATCGTGCGCGGATAGTCCATGCGCGTCGGGCCGAGCAGGCCCACGGCGCCGAGGTCCTGGCCGTCGACCGTGACCGGCGCGACAACGACGGCACACGAGGACAGCGGCTCGTAGCCGTGCTCGGTCCCGATCGCCACCGACAGACCGCTGTCGAGGACGTTGCGAAGGAGCGACACCACGACCAATTGCTGTTCCAAGATGCTCAACACCGAGCGGACGGTCTCGACTGCTTCGAACGACTCGGCCAGGCGGGCAGGACCGCCGACGAACACCTGGTCGGACTCGATGTCGCCGCCCATGGAGTCGAGGGCCTGCAATGCCGCCACGACGAGGCCGTCGACCGCCTTCGTCCCGTTTGCAGGCGCAGTCCAGGGCCCCGCCATCGTCCGCCCCATCAGGTGGGCGGAGAGGAAGGACCCGGTGGCGGCCAGCACCTCGTCGGAGGCCTCGGCGTCGAGGTCGATGGTGCGCTTCTCGACGGCGCCATCGGACAGCACGACGACGAGCAGCGCGTGGAGCGGCGAGAGCCCGACCAGCTGGACGGAGCGGATGGTGGAGGTCTCGTGCGAGGGACCGACCACCACGGCGGCGTACGACGTCAGCTCAGAGAGCAGGCCGGTCGCCCGCTCCAGCACGGTCTCGATCTCGCCGTGCACCTGCTCGAAGAACTGCGACACCTGGCGGCGCTGCACCGGTCCGAGCACGCCGGGTGTCGTGAGGTGGTCGACGAAGAAGCGGTAGCCCTTGTCGGTCGGGATACGGCCGGCGCTCGTGTGGGGCTGGACGAGATAACCCTCCCGCTCGAGCGCCACCATCTCGGAGCGCACCGTGGCCGAGGAGACCTGCACCCCCGGTGCATCGACCACGTGCGACGAGCCGACCGGCTCGGCCGTGCCGATGTACTGGCTGACCACGGCCTCGAGGATGGCGGCGCGCCGGACGTTGAGCTCGGAGTCCCCGAGGTCGTCGAAAGGCAGGTTGGAGTCGGCGTTGGGAGTCATCAATAGGCCTGGCACTCAAGTTTACCGAGTGCCAGGCGCCTGGCCCCATGCGTGCCAGAACACCCGGACCACCATGACCTGGTCCGATGGCATCAGCGCCGGCCTGCGCCTACAAGCCCGGCGGATTGGAACGCCGCGTGCGGGCGTATATGCCCGAACCCTTATCAACATCTTCCCGAATCATTAGGGAGCCCGCATATACAGCGGCGGCCGAAAACGTCCTTCGTCCAATCCAAAGTCGACTGACTGCCACGACCGCCGGATCCGAGCCCCTCACCCCCGGCAACCCAGGCACGCGCCCGCCCCGTCACAGGGGTGCCCTAGTCGTCCCCGAGCCGCAACGCCGAGATGAACGCCTCCTGCGGCACCTCGACCCGCCCGATGTTCTTCATCCGCTTCTTGCCCTC
>DATHPK010000123.1:0-5679 GCA_035483935.1 Acidimicrobiales bacterium | reverse complement strand
GACCGTGTTCTCCAAGGAGGGCGGCGGGACCAGGGTGGGCGAGACGATCACGTCGTTGCCCTTCACGCTCTATGGCGACCCCGACGAAGCCGGCGTGGAGTGTCTGCCCTTCGTCGCCGCCGGCGCGTCCAGCTCCGAGGTCTCGGTCTTCGACAACGGGCTGCCCTGCCCGCGCACCGACTGGCTCCGTGACGGGGTGCTGGCGCGCCTGCGCTACCACCGGGCGGGCGCCGCCAAGTCGGGCACCACGATGGCGCCGAACATCGACAACCTGATCCTCCGCTGCGGGGACCACGACGGTGGCTCGGTGGACGACATGGTCGCGCGCACGGAGAACGGATTGCTGTTGACGTGCCTTTGGTACATACGGACGGTGGACCCGGCCACGCTGCTGATGACCGGGCTCACCCGAGACGGGGTCTATGTGATCGAGAACGGAAAGGTGGTGGGAGCGGCCAACAACTTCCGTTTCAACGAGAGCCCCGTCGACCTGTTGATCCGTGCGACCGAGGTCGGCACGCCCGTCCGCTCGCTCGGCCGTGAGACGGGCGAGTACCTCAACCGGGCGGTCATGCCGACGCTGCGCATCCCCGACTACAACATGAGCACGGTGAGCCAGGCGAGCTGAGCCGTCGGCTCTGTCACACTGAGAACATGGCGGAGGATCCCGCGCAGTACCGCTGGGAAGACTGGACGTGGGACGAGACGGTGTTCGAAGGGACGGCCGCCTATTACCGCCAGGGCCGAAAGCCTTACGCCCCCGATCTTGCCGCGGTCCTCGCCGGGCACCTCGAGCTGGACGGCCGGGGGCGCCTGCTCGACGTGGGCTGCGGTCCGGGAGTCGTCGCGCTGCTCTTCGCCCACCTCTTCGAGCACGTCCTCGGTCTGGACCCCGACCCCGGGATGGTGGCCGAGGCCAGGAGCGCGGCGGAACAGGAAGGTATCGACAACGCCACCTGGGTGCAGATGCGGGCCGAGGACCTTCCCGCTTCCCTCGGTACGTTCCGGGTCATCAGCTTCGGCCAGTCGTTCCACTGGATGGACCGTCCCCGGGTGGCCGGCGCCGTCCGGGAGATGCTCGATCCCGACGGCGCTGTCGTGCAGGTCGACCTTTGGCACAGCAGCCCGCCGGACGAACCACCGACGATCGGACCCCACCCGGCGGTGCCTGAGGCAGCGGTCGACGAGCTCCGGCGTCGCTGGCTCGGGCCGCACCGCCGCGCCGGGCGTGGGTTCCGCGACACGTCCCCGAGCGGGGAGGACGATGTGTTCCAAGAGGCCGGGTTCGCACCCGAGGTAACGGTCCAAGTCCCGGATGACCGGCTCATCACCCACTCGGTCGACGACGTCGTGGCCTGGGTGCTCTCGACGTCCTCGACCGCTCCCCCTCTCTTCGGCGATCGGCTCGATGACTTCGTACAGGACCTCCGCGCGCTCCTGTTCGAGGTGTCGCCCGACGGCCTGTTCAGCGTCGGCCTGTCCGAGAACCGGCTGCGCATCCGCCGTCCTGCCTAATTCGGGGGCCCGGAGGTGCACGGTCAAGAGGTCGTGCACGCCTCAAGCAGTACCCGTTGGGCGGTGGAGACGAACGCCCCCTCGCGTTCGATGTGCTCGTGCATGGCACGAAGCCGCCCGCCGTATTTCTGGACTGAGAAATCCGGGACGGTCCAATGGACCTTTCGGAGGAAGTAGACCACCGCGGCGACGTCGTAGAACTCGACACGGAGCGCGCTGGATTGCAGCTCGACGACCTCGAAGCCTGCAGCTTGTGCTGCACTCCTCAGGTGCTCCGCGCTGCGGCGCCGGTTGACGGGTTGGCGGCCCATCATGAAGTCGGTGAGCTCGCGATTGGTACCAGCCCCGATCTGCTGGGAGAGGTAGGTGCCGCCGGGCCGGAGCACCCGAGCGATCTCGTCCCACAGGATCACGACGGGGTGGCGGCTCACCACCAGGTCGAAGACACCGTTCACGAAGGGCAGTGCCGGCGAATCGGCGACGGCGACGACGTGCGCATCGAGTGCGGCGAGGTTCCGACGCGCGATGACGACGTTGGGCGACCACGACTCGGTCGCAACGAGCAACGGCGGCGGCCGCGGCACCGTGGCGAGGACCTCACCCCCGCCCGTCTCGATGTCCAGTGCGGACGCGACGGTCCCGATGCGATCACCCATCAGCACCGCATACCCCCACGGTGGGCGTTCCTCGGTGGCGCGACCGTCGAACCAGGAGAAGTCCCACCCCTCGACGGGGACGGCGGCACCCTCGGCCACGAGTTCTTCGAATCTGTCCGTCATGGGTTCCGCTCGTCGCGGCGCATCATCCGGCCATCATCCCGCGCCCCTCATCCACGAGGAGCGCCGCTCGCGCATCCTCGCCTCAAGTGCTCCAAGCGGGACACGTCCCGAGCCGGCTCGTTTCGAAGAAGACGCGGCCGAGCGCCACCCAGGCACTGGAGTAATAGGTCGGGCGAGCGCGGTCGAGCGCCTCGGCCCGGGACAGGAGGGCGAGGGCGCGGTCGCGGTGTCCAGCGGCCCATCCGCTCGCGGCGGCGGCCACCAGGCCGACGGGCGACCGCACCGCGCCGCGCCCTTGGTCCTCCCCGCGACGTAGCCCGAGATCGACGGTGGCATGACCACGGAGGGCGGCGGGGCCCAGCACAGGCCAGAGTGCGGCCACGGCCTGGCGGTCCGACGAGTTGCACGAGGCCCCCCACCGGATGGGGACGCGCACGGCATCGAAGCCGTAACGATCGTCGGCCCTGTTCCCCTGGGGCGCCACGTCCACCGGTGCCGAACCGGTGACCTGCACCCAGTCGGGCGGCAACGTGTCCGGCCCCATGTCCTGCTCCACCAGGGCCCTGGTCCCCGCCGCCAGGGCCGCATAGGACTGCGCCTCGCCCGGGAGTCGGGCCAGCGACCCCAGCTCCGAAGGCGACGCGTAGCTGGGGTCGACGTATGCCGGCGGCCCGACGGCCCAGGGACCCGCGGCCAAAACCCTGCCCGTCGGGCTGCTCGCCGTCTCGTTACCGGCGATGGCGGACGCCATCGCCTCGGCGGCTGCAAGGTCGCCCGGTTCGTGGAGGCGCGTCGATGCGAGCTCGAGCGCGTAGGCCGTATCGACATCCGCATCGGCGGCAGGCTCGCTGCTCGTGATCGCGCCGTTCGCCCAATGCCATGCGAGGAGCCCGTCCGGCTGGCGGAGGTGGGCCCGCGTCCAGTACCACGCAGCGTCGAAGCGGCGGCGGTCTCCGGCAGCGACACTGAGGAGCATGGCATAGGCCTCCCCCTCGCTCACGGTGTCTGCACCCTGGTCCCAGCGCACGACCCGGCCGTTCGGAAGTTCGTAATGGGCGAGGAAGTACGCGGTCGCACCGAAAGCCTGGTCTGCCGCCCAGCGTGGCCCTGCGGCCGGCTGGGCGTTCAGCGGCGTCGGAGGAGCATCCCGCCCGCGAGCCGACGAACCGGTCGATTCGCCGGACGTGCCAATGCCAAGCGCGACCGCGCCCGCGACGACCACGACCGCGCCCATCGCCACGAGCGCGCTCCGAGCGTAAGCGGGAGCGAGGGGAAGGCGTGACCGTGGCGGTGGCGCCGGGTGCGCGGTGTCGACCGGCGGCGCAGGAGCGCCCCACCGGGTCGGGCTCAGGAGTTTGACGACGCCACTCGCCTGCGCGTCGGTTTGGAGCCGCTGCCGCCGGAAGGCAGCTCCAGGATCATCGTTTCGTCATCGCGGCCGGCGGAGTCTCGTTCGGGCGTGCCGCGCTTGAGCTCGGCCTGCGCCTGCCGCGGTTGCCGTTTCGCCTGCTGTGCAGACTGCGTCTGGCGTGGCACTGGGGCCGGCAACCGCGCCGACAGGCCATCTCCGATGTTGCCGAGCCGCTTGTGCAACACGCCGAGCTCCTCCATGACGCGCGTCCGCTGTTCCTCCAGGACGGCCAGTTGCTCGCGCCGCACCTGCTCCTCCTCGACAGCAAGGCGGGCCACTTCACGGGCCTCGCTGCGGGCGCGTTCAAGGAGGTCCTCGCCCTCCCTCGCCGCACGTTCCTTCGCCTCGTCCACCTCGCGGGACGCCGCGCTGCTGGCGCGAGCGAGGGCCTCCTGCGACTGGACGAAGAGATCTTCTGCGGCGCGCGAGAGCTCCTCCGCGCGCATGGTCGCGTCCGCGATGATCTGCGTGGCCGTCTCTTCGGCTGCGGCCGCCCGTCCCCGGGCCTCGTCCTCGGCGCGGCGGTGGAGGTCCTTCGCGGCCTGGAAGGAGGACTGCATGATGCTCCCCACGCGATCGCCCAAGGCCTTCATCGATTCCGGGGTGGCGGTGAGCGTGCCGGCGTCTACCGATGCCAAGCGGCGTCGCAGCTGATCGGCCTCCGAATTGGCGCGGGTCGCCGCCACCTCGCACTGCTGGGCGCGATAGTCCGCTTGTTCGATCCAGCGGTGCAGGTGCTCGACGTAGTCGTCCACCTGCAGGCGGTCGTAGCCACGAACGACGGTGGCGAACCGCGGGGTCGGGGTGGGTGTCTCCTCAACTGTCATGTGTGGTTCCCTGCTTTCGTTGCGTCGCTTGCCGAGATGGTGCCTCTCGCCTTGGCCGTGGTCGGCGCGGCGGGGTGCAAACCGGTGTGGTTGGTCGATGTAGTGACGCGGCGGACGACCACGGCCGCCGGTCCGTTGCCGAAGGAAGCAACGGGGTGTGAATGCGCCACCGCCTGTGCGACTTGTGGCAACGCCTGGCTCCCCGACCCGACGAGGGCGGCTCGCATGGACAGCGTCACGATCACGTACTGGAAGTCCCGCCAGCCACCGCCGAGGATGCGCCGCACGGACGGATCGAGGTTGTTGACCGCACCCAGCTTGTAGAACCAGACGACCCCGTAGGGCTTGTCGAACCCGTGGTCGACGAGGTCGACCCAGACGGTGTCGTCGACGAGCAGCCGGTCTGTGCGAGGCACGTGCTGCTCCACCCAGGCCTCCGCCTCGGCGGTCGGTTTCACCTCGTCTGTCGTCATCTGCGTATGCAGGCCGGAGGCCCACACGGGCGTGACATAGACCAGGAGCGCGCCCGCCAAGCCGAGCAACACGCCGCCCTTGACCGTGGCCCACGCTCGTCGCCCGGCCTCCCAACGCACGAGGCCCTGCAGGGTCGAGCCTGTGCCGGCGAGGAGGAGGGCCGAGAAGGGCAGGATCCCGATGACGAAGGGAACAGGGAGGTAGCCGCCCCGCAGGACGTCGAGGAGCGCGATCAGTTCCGCCAGGGCCAGTGGCCTCAGGCGGCGGACGGACAGCCCGACCGGGAGACAGACGAGCCCAGCGATCGGCAACCACGGATCGATGTGCAGCCAACCTGCCACGAGCGAATGCGCCTGGCTCGATGGGTTGAACGGATTGCCCGTGCCTTGGCGGCCGTCGAGCTGGAATGCGATTGCACTCGCAAGACTGACGTGGCCGCGTCCCGGGACCAGTTCGTTCTTCAACAGCGCGAGCAGCGGGTAGATGGCGACGAGCAGCCCGAAAACCGACAGCGCGGCCGTCACGCAGAAGGCGCGTGTGGTGCGATGTGCCCGTTGCCACACCTGGTACACCAGCGCCGGCAGGAACAGCAGCATCGTCTCCTTGCTGAGCACCGCACCGCGAAGCAGGCGCCGCTGGCTCCGAAGGTCCACAGGCGCCGGCGGGGGGTGAG
>DATHPK010000122.1:0-17277 GCA_035483935.1 Acidimicrobiales bacterium | reverse complement strand
CGCGGCTCGGCCTCGGGGCGGCGCGGCACCGGGACGGGCACCGGCCTCGGGCTCGCGCTGGTCGCCGAGCACATGCATGTCATGCACGGCGACGTGCGCGTCGAGTCGTCGCCCGACGGTGGTGCCCGTTTCGTCCTGTCGCTGCCGGTGCTGTCGAACGGCGACGGTGAGGGTGACGGCGACGGCGACGTCGATGGCGAGAGGGACGAGCTCGTCAACGAGAAGGAGGTCGACGCGTGAGGGGGCGCGAACAAGGTCGGGTGCGGCTGACGCGATTGGCGGTGCTGTGCCTTTTGCCGCTGGCGGCCCTCGCGGCGGGCTGCGCCCTTCCCACGCAAGGATCGCCGAGTGCCATTCCCGCCTCGCGGGTGCCCTTCAACTTGCTCGACCCGCACCCGCCCACGACGACGACGACCCAGCCGAAGCCATCGTCGTACGTCGGCGCAAAGGTGTACTTCCTCAATGCGAAGGCCAACAACGCGCTGACGCCGACCGACCGGCTGGTGAGCGCGCCGGCGCAGCTGCCCGCCATCATCACCACGCTGGTAGCAGGGCCGAGCAGCGGCGAGTCGGCGTCCGGGCTCACCACCGCCATCCCGAGCGACGTCGCGGTGCTCTCCGCCGCCGAAACCTCTCCCAACGTCGTCACCGTGAACTTCAACACAGCCTTCGGCCAGATCGCCGGCACCGCCACCGAGCAGGCGGTCGCGCAGGTCGTGACCACCGTGGTCAACGAGATCGGCCTCGGGACCGGGGTCGTGTTCGAGATCAACGGCACGCACACCAGCGTCCCGATCGCCAACGGCTCGCAGGTAGCCGGGCCCGTCTACCTCCTCAACGTCACCCCTTGAGGCGGCTGGTCAGCCGGCGTTCTCGACGTCGCGCCGCCACTGGACCCGAGGTGCACCGGACCACAGGTGCTCGAGGTCGTAGTACTCGCGTGTCTCCTGCAGGAACACGTGCACGATGAAGTCGCCGTAGTCCATCAGCACCCACGTCGCGTCCTGCTGTCCCTCGACGCGCACCGGTGCGACGCCATGCTCGTCCTTGACGCCGCGCTCGATCTCCTCGACCAGCGTGCGCACGTGGCGCGTGTTCTGCGCGCTGGTGATGACGAAGGCGTCGACGACACCGAACAGTTCACCCATGCCGAGTACGACGGTGTCACGGCCGAGTTTTGCGTCCGCCGATTCCGCAGCGGTGGCCGCGGCGGGAGGCAGCTGGACTCCGACGTCCAACGGTTGCCTCAATGGAGCACGTCCAGGATCCCTACCGTGACCCCGAAAGCACCCACCAGGATGGAACACGCGGCGATGGTCCAACGCTGTTGAGCCCGTCGTGCCACCTTGAGCTCGGCCCGGCGATCGGCCCGACGCTGTGCACGGATGGGAGACGCGTCCGCGTGGGGACTGTCCGACAACTCCGTCCACCCGGCCGGCATGGCGCTCATCTACTGACAGCGTACATACCGCGGCTGAGAATGCAACGGATAACCGGAGAGGGCACAACGTCGTCGACCGGCTCGCCGGCGGCGAGGCGGTCACGGACCTCAGAACTCGAGACCGCCACCTGGGGACCGTCTACCCGTACCGCCCGCCACCCCGGCGGAATCGCAATCGCGTCGGCGGTCGGCCGGGACACGACCGCCAGGGTGACCAGGTCCTTGAGGTCCTCAGCCCTGTGCCAGGTCCCGAGCTCGGGGACCAGGTCGGCGCCGACGACCAGGAACAGCTCCACGGGACGAGCGCCGGCACGGGCCAAGAGCTCCTCCGCCGTGTCCACCGAATAGCTGGGGCCGCCCCGGTCGATCTCGAGCCGGCTCGCCTCCGCACCTGGGATCTCCGTGGCCAGCGCCTCGGCGAGCGCGAAGCGGTCCTCCGCCGGGGAGACGACGCGTTGGCCGGACTTCTGCCACGGATCGTTGGCCACGACGAGAAGGAGGCGATCGAGACCGAGCGTCTCCATCGCGGCGCGGCCGGCGGCGACGTGACCGAGGTGCGGTGGGTCGAACGTCCCCCCGAGAATCCCGACCCGCTCGGGTCGGTCAGGTGCCGGCAAGCTCGGCGATCACCGGCGCCAACGCGTCCATCTCGGCCTCGTGCACCACGATGTAGCTGAAACCGAGCTCCTCGCGGCGCTTGCGCAAGGTCTCCGCGATCTCCGATGCGGTGCCGATCAGGGCCAGTGGCGCCGCCCGCAGTTGGTCCGGCGTCAGGCCGAAGAGCGAGGCCAGCGAGTCGATGACTTCGTCCGCGTTCGGAACCACTTGCACCGCCGCGGTCCAGCACTGCAGCTCCAGGTCGTCGGCGCGCTCCCCCGCCGCCTCGCGGGCCCAGCGCACGCGGTCGTGGTACCGGTCGAGGATCGCCTCGGCCGCGACCTCGGGGCCGATGTAGCCGGCTGCGAGGCTCGGCACCACGCTGACGATGCTGGCGTACTGCCCGGCCAACGTGAGAATGCGCCGTCCCCCGCCTCCGATGACGAGCGGGGGGCCGCCGGGTGTGACCGGCACCGGGAATCCCTTCGCGGCGGGGACCTGGTAGTGCTCGCCGCTGAACGTGGCCGTGCCGGTCTGCCAAAGGCTGCGCATGATCTCGAGGCTCTCGGCCAATCGCGCGATCCGCACCGACGGACGATCCATCGGGATGCCGGACTGGTCGTAGTCGGCGGTCAGCCACCCCGCCCCGATGCCGAACTCGAAACGGCCGTCCGTCACGACGTCGAGCGTGGCGGCCTCGCGGGCGGCGAGCACCGGATGGCGAAAGTCGTTGTCGAGCACGAGCGAGCCGACGCGCAGGGTCGTCGTGGCCTGCGCGGCGACGGTGCACGCGACCATGGGCGCCCACTGCTCGTCGAGATGGTCGGGCACATAGAGCGTCGAGTAGCCCATGTCCTCGCATTTGCGCGCCAAGTCGCGCCAGGCAGCCGGGGATGCGGCGCCGGAGGCCTGCATGGCAAAGCGGAAGGCGGCCATGGGCGGGGATCCTACGGCGTTAACCTGTTCCGGTGACGAGCCGCCCCGAGTCCGCCTCCTGGAGCGCCGCGTCCTGGCGGAAGTTCCCCGCCGCGCAACAGCCCGACTGGCCCGACGCCGACGCGTTGAAGAAGGCCGAGGCGCGGCTCTCCACGCTGCCGCCGCTCGTGTTCGCCGGCGAGGCGCGTCATCTCACCCGCGACCTGGCCGAGGTGGCCAACGGGGAGGCCTTCCTCCTCCAGGCCGGTGACTGCGCGGAGTCGTTCGCCGACTTCACGGCCGACTCCATCCGCGACAAGCTCAAGATCATCCTCCAGATGGCGGTGGCGTTGACCTACGCGGCGGGTGTGCCGGTGGTCAAGGTCGGCCGCATCGCCGGCCAGTTCGCCAAGCCCCGCTCGGCCGAGACCGAGACGGTGGGCGACCTCAAACTGCAGTCGTTCCGCGGCCACATGGTCAACGACGACGCGTTCGACGCCGACGCGCGCCGGCCCGATCCAGAGCGCCTCATCGCCGCCTACCAGCAGTCGGCTTCGACGCTCAACCTGCTGCGGGCATTCACCAAGGGTGGGTTCGCCGACCTCTCGCAGGTGCACCAGTGGAACCAGCAGTTCGTCGCGTCGTCGACCGAGGGACAGCGCTACGAACGGATCGCCTCGGAGATCGATCGCGCGCTCCGCTTCATGGCCGCGTGCGGGATCGACCTCGGCGCCGAGGAAGGCCTGCACCAGGTCGACTTCTTCACCAGCCACGAGGCGTTGATCCTCCCCTACGAGGAGTGCCTGACCCGCGTCGACTCGCTGACGGGCGACCCCTACGACTGCTCGGCCCACATGGTGTGGATCGGCGACCGGACCCGGCAGCTCGACGGTGCCCACGTCGAGTTCTTCCGCGGCATCTGCAACCCCGTGGGCTGCAAGATCGGCCCGACGTGCACGCCAGAGGAACTGGCCGGACTGTGCGAGCGGCTGAACCCCGATCGACTCCCCGGGCGCCTCACGCTGATCATGCGCCTGGGTGCGGACAGGGTCGAGGAGTTGCTCCCGCCCCTGATCCGCGCCGTCGAGGCGGAGGGCCACCCGGTCGTCTGGGCCTGCGACCCGATGCACGGGAACACGTTCACCAGCGCAGGCGGGCGCAAGACGCGCCGATTCGACGTCATCCTTTCCGAGTTGCGCTCGTTCTTCGCCGTCCACCGCGACGAGGGCACCTGGCCGGGCGGCGTCCACATCGAGCTCACCGGCGACGACGTGACCGAGTGTCTCGGCGGTGCCGAGGAGATCCTCGAGGGCGACCTCGGGGTGCGCTACACGACGACCTGCGACCCGCGGCTGAACGGCCGCCAGTCCCTCGATCTCGCCTTCCAAGTGGCCGAGTTCCTCAGAAGCTGAAAGGGAAAGCGAAGTTTTGATCCGTCGACTCGTCCTCGCCGTCCTGGCGGCCGCGCTGCCAATGTCGGCCGTGGTCGCCTCAACCGTGCTCCCTTCCGCAGCTCCACCCGCCGGCGCCAGCCAGAGTGTCAACGCCTACTGGCTGGTGGCCAGCGACGGCGGGATCTTCTCGTTCGGCGGCGCACACTTCTACGGCTCGACGGGCGGCACGGTCCTCAACGAGCCGGTTGTCGGGATCGCGGCCACTCACGACGGCGCCGGGTACTGGCTGGTCGCCTCGGACGGCGGCATCTTCTCCTACGGGGACGCGCACTTCTACGGCAGCACCGGCGGCATGGTGTTGAACAAGCCTGTGGTCGGCATGGCGGCGACGCCCGACGGTGGCGGGTACTGGCTGGTCGCCTCGGACGGTGGCATCTTCTCCTACGGGGACGCGCACTTCTACGGCAGCACCGGTGCGATGCACCTCAACCAGCCCGTGGTGGGGATGGCGGCGACGCCGGACGGCCGCGGCTACTGGCTGGTCGCCTCGGACGGTGGCATCTTCGCGTACGGCGACGCACAGTTCTACGGGAGCACCGGCGGGACGGTGCTCAACAAGCCGATCATCGGGATGCTCCCGGGTCCTGGCGGCGCCGGCTATTTCCTCGTGGCCTCCGACGGCGGCATGTTCAGCTACGGCGACACCCAGTTCTACGGCTCGCTCGGCGGCCTTCCCATCAAGCACCCGATCGTCGCCGCCACCACGACGCCGTCGGACGACGGCTACTGGATGACGGACGCGACGGGGCTCGTGTCGAACTTCGGCTCGGCGGACTATTACGGCTCCGCGCCGTCGCCCCTGTTCAGGCCGATCGTAGGCATGGCGGAGGCACCGGGGGCGGGCGGCTTCTTCGGCGGGTCATTCCCCTCGGGCGCCTACGGCTACGACATCAGCGGTTTCCAGTGCAACAGCTTCCCCAGCGGCGCCCACACGATCGGCATCGTGCAGGTCGACGGCGCGTCGTCCGCCGCGACGAACCCCTGCCTGGCCGCGGAGGCGGCGTGGGCCGGCGGCGGGCTCAACCTCTACACGTTCTTGAACTACGAGGCCTCGGCGACCAACGAGCCCGGCTGCAACGGCGACCAGGCCTGTAACGCCGGCTACCAGGCCGGCGTCCACGCCTACAACGACGCGGTGAGCGCAGGCGTGGATGCAACGGTCCCGTGGTGGCTCGACGTCGAGAACAACCCGATCTCGCCGTGGTCAACGAGCACGCAGGAGAACGCGAACTTCGTCCAGGGTGCGCTGAACGCCCTCCACGAGACGGAGGGGGTCGCCACCGTCGGCATCTACGCCAGTCCCGAGAACTGGAACGGCATCGTCGGCGACTACACCCCCTCGGTGCCCTATTGGATGGCCGACTACCTCCCGTCGCCGAGCGGGCCGGGGTCGTGCGCCGACTACGCGCGCCAGGTCTCGATGGGAGAGCAGCTCCCGGGACCCCCGGAGATCGTGCAATACAACAGCCAACAGTTCGACGAGGACTACGCCTGTTGAGCACCCGGACGTCGCCACGGGGCCAGCGCGCTCCGTAGCGACGCCGCGTTCTGGGCCACCGGAGCCGCGGCTTCGAGCGAGAGATCCACGCCGTCGAGCGCCTTCCACTCACCCCGGGCGCGCGCCACGTGCGCCCAGTCCAGCTCGTACCAACCCGGAATCCCGCGCTGCCTGCCCTCGATGCGACTCCGGTGCAGCCCGGGATCCGAGCACTCGGTCATGACGACGAAGCTGGATGCACCCTCCCCGTTGGCAACGGCGCGGGTCCCAGCGACCTCGGGCGCACGGGCCACGCCGTCGAGCACGACAGAATGCCGGCGGCGCAATTGCGAGCGCGCCAGCGCCCACAGGATCGACCACCCGACGCCGCGGTGACCGCGCAGGCCCATCGCGTCGAGCGCCTCCTGGAGCTCCGGATAGGGGCGGAGCCCGCTCATCGCCCAGTCGTGGCCGAGGACCGGAGCCCCGAGCTCGGCCGCCGCGACGTCCGCCATCGTCGACTTGCCGGTGCCCGGCAGCCCGGTGACCAGCACGAGGAGGGGTCCCGGCGGTGTCTCGTTCACTCAGACCTGTCGCCGAGGTCACGCCCGGTGCCCCCTCGGCCGGCGAGTCGCATGTGCCGCAGGCTAACGACCAAAAGGTCACGACCGTCGTCCCCGCCACCAACATCGTACCCCGGGAGGGGGGGCTTCCCACAAGGACCTCTGATGTGCTGACAATGCCCGGCCGTTGTTTCGGCGGGTGACGCAAGTCCGACAGAGGGAGGTCGATATGCCGGAGATCGCGGACCATGACGTGGTCATCGTCGGCGGCGGACCAACCGGGCTGATGTTGGCGGGTGCGCTGTGGCTGGCCGAGGTCGATGTCGCCATCGTCGAGCAGCGGGCCGACCGAGAAGTCGAGAGCTCCCGCGCCGGAGGTCTGCACGCCCGCACCATCGAAGTCCTCGACCAGCGCGGCATCGCCGATCGGTTTCTCTCGGAGGGCACGACGATGCAGGTCCAGTTCTTCGCGATGATCACGTTGGACATCAGCGACTTCCCGACCCGCCACAACTACGGCCTCGCGCTGTGGCAGAAACACTTCGAGCGCATCCTGGCTGGATGGATCGACGAGCTCGGGGTCCCGATCTATCGCCGCCATGAGGTGACGGGGCTCTCGCAGCAGGACCTCGCCGTGGACGTCAGATTCAGTGAGGGACGATCGATCCGCGCGAGGTACGTGGTCGGTTGTGACGGGGCGCGGAGCGTGATCCGAAAGGCCGCGGGCATCGACTTCCCCGGGTGGGACCCGACGGTCAGCTGGCTGATCGCCGAAGTGGAGATGGAGGAGCCGCCTCCGTTCGGCCAACGCCACGGGGGCGGCATCGGGCCGGCGGACGGCGGGAGGATCAGAGTCGTCCTCGCCGAAGATCAGATCGAGGAGACCGAGCCGACTCTGCGGGATCTCCGGAGGGCTCTGCTCGATGCCGAGGGCACCGACTACGGAGTGCACACGCCCCTTTGGATCTCCCGGTTCACGGACAGAAGCAGACAGGCGGCACGGTACCGGAGTGGGCGCGTCCTGTTGGCCGGCGACGCCGCGCACATCCATGCGCCGGTGGGCGGCCAGGGCCTCAACATCGGCGTACAGGACGCGGTGAACCTGGGGTGGAAGCTCGCGCAGGTGGTGAAGGGCACTTCGCCGGACACCCTGCTCGACACGTACCACGCCGAACGACACCCGGTCGGGGCACGCGTGCTCCAGAACACCATGGCGGCGACGGCGCTCCGCCGGTGCGACGAGCGCATCGAGGTCCTGCGTGACTTCTTCACGACCGAGGTGTTCGGGATGGACGAGCTGCGTATGCGGTTCGCCGGGATGATCTCGGGTCTGGACGTCCACTACGACCTCGGTGAAGCGCACCCCTTGGTCGGTCGTCGCATGCCCGATCTCGACCTGGAGATCGGCGGCCCGCGGCGCGTGTTCGAACTCCTGCACGCCGCGCGGCCCGTGCTGTTGCACTTCGATGACACTGGTCGGTTCGACCTCGGGCCCTGGGCCGACCGCGTTCGTCTGGTCGGCGCCACCTACGACGGAGTGTGGGAGCTGCCCGTCGTTGGAGAGGTGCCCGCTCCCCCGGCCGTGTTGATCCGGCCCGACGGGCACGTGGCCTGGGTCGGTGCGCTCGACGACCCAGGCCTCCTCGAGGCCCTGACCACCTGGTTCGGCCCACCCGCAGGCGAGGGGTGCGGCCTCAGCCCCCGGTCTTCTCCCAGACCGACACGTGCATGAAACTGTCGCCGGTGTAGGGCGAGCGGTCCCAGTACTGCCACCGCTCGCGCAACCGCATTTCGGCGATGCGCGCCATCAGGTCGAGCTCGGCCGGCCACACGAGCCGCCAGGGGGTGTCGAACCTCTCGGGGCCGTCCTCACGGAACCAGATGTGGTGCGACACGCCGCGCTGGCGGGCGACGTCGATCTCGTCGTAGCCCACCCGCTCGGGCGTCAGGGTGAAGACGAGCGACGACTCGCCCGGAGGCAGGCGGCGGAGCGGCGGGACGATGTTCTCGACGACGAAGCATCCACCCGGCTCCAGATGCGCGGCTGCGTTGCGGAAGCATTCGACCTGCTCGTCCTGGGAAAGAAGGTTCCCGATGGTGTTGAACACCAGATAGACGAGCCGGAATTCCCCGTCGACCTTCGTCGACGTCATGTCACCGATCGTGACGTCGATCTCCTCCGCCCCCGGCTTCTTCTTCAGCTGCGCCACCATGTCGGACGAGAGCTCGATCCCCGACACCCGGACGCCGCGCTCGCTCAGCGGCAGCCCGATCCGTCCGGTTCCGATGGCGAACTCGAGCGCCCTCCCCTCACCTGCCAGATCGGCCAGAAAATCGACCGTCCCAGCGACGACGCCGGGATCGAACACACCCGTGGAGTCGGCGTCGTAGTGGGACGCGATGTCACCGACGAAGATGTTCTTGCGCTCCTGCGCCACGGACCTCCCGACGGGCGACGACGTCTCAGTCCGTCTTCACGACGAGCACGGCACAGCGCGCGCCGTGGGCGATGGAGTTGGGCACGCTCCCGAGATAGCGCCGGGCCCCCCGCATGCCCTTGCTCCCCACCACGATCAGGTCCGCGCCCACCTCGGTCGCCGTCGACAAGATGACGTCGTCAGGGTTGCCCTGCGCCGCGTGGGCCTCGGCCGCCAGGCCTTCCCCGTGCTTCTTCAGGGCTTCCTCGCCCACGTTCTTGGCCGCCTCTTCGAGCACGGCGGCGCCTACCCCCGAGTCGATCAGCGGCGCACCCGTCGTCGCGGCCAAGGCCGCGCTGGACCGCGGCGCGCGCGTCGCCGTGACGATGTGCAATTCGGACCCCCAGGAGCGGGCGATCTCCGCGGCCGCTCCGACGGCCCGGTCCGCGGTCTCGGACCCGTCGGTCCCCACTACGAGCACCTTGTACATGGGTGATCCCCCTTGTGCGCCGGAGCGCTCAGCGTAGCGGGGGCGCCCACACGGCCGCGGGTGACGGCATCGGGCCGTCGTTGCGGGACGTCGTCGGCGAGGCGTCGGCCTCAGACGTCGATGGCCCCGTAGGCCCCCTCCCAGAAGTCCACGAAGTGAGACGGCGGCTCGGGAGAGTTCATGGCCCGCTGCGTCAGCAAGATCCCCGTGAGTCCACGCACCCGGTCGCTGGACCACACGGTGCCGGTGCCCCCGTTCCAGCCGAAGCCCCATGGCACCGGCGGCTCGGTGTCGATCGGTCCCGGCGCCACCATGCAGTAGCCCCATCCCTCCAGGCCACTGAGGAACGGGGTCGATCCGGCGCGTTGGGCTGCGGTCAGGTGATCGCTCGTCATGTCCGTCACCGCGCCGGGCGACAGCAGCTGCTCTCCGTCGTGCTTGCCGCCGGCCAACAACATCGACACGAAGGCCCAGAAGTCGTCGAGCGTCGAGACGAGCATCCCCGCCAGGTTCCCCATGGCCGGCGGCGAACTCCACCAGCCGGTGCGGGGTTCGTCCAGTACTTCGAGGGCGTCGGTCTCGGGATTCGGGAAGTAGGCCGTTGTGAAGCGGTCCTGCTTGTCGGCCGGCACGCTGAAGGAGGTGTCGCGCATACCCAGCGGCTCGAAGAGCCGCCGCTGGAGGAAGACCTCGAGCGACTGCCCGGTGGCCCGTTCGATCACGACGCCGAGCACGTGCGCGCCCGTGTTGTAACGCCATTCGGTGCCGGGCTGCTCCATCAGTGGCAGGGTGGCGAAGCGCGCGACCCATTCATCCGCTCCGAACGACGGCGGTGGCCAGGGTGGGCCGAGGGTCATGAGGCCGAGCTCCGCCTCGGCGCTCTGGATCGGGTACGTGCCCGGGGCCGCCATGATCAACCCGAACCCCAACCGGAACGTGAGCAGGTCCTCGACCGTGATGGGCCGCTCGGCCGGCACCGTGTCGTCCAACGGAGACTCGAGGCTGCGAAGGACACGGCGGTGCGCCAGTTCGGGCACGAACTTCTCGACGGGATCGCTCACCGACAGCACACCGTCGTCCACCAGTGCCATCGCGGCAGCGGCACCGATCGGCTTGCTGAGCGATGCGATGCGAAAGATCGCATCGCGCTCCAGCAGCTTCGGGTCGTCCGATCCCTTTGTCCCGAGCACTTCGACGTGCACCTCGTCGCCCCGGGCAACCAGCGCGGTCAGCCCCGGCACCCGGCCGCTGTCGACGTGCGCTCGCAGCCGGTCGTGCAGTCGAGCGAGGCCGCCCGGGTCGAGTCCGCGGCCCGCGGCGGTCATGCCTGACGCAGCGGACGAGAGGTCATGACCGTCGACGCTAACGGTAGGGTGCACCGGTGGTCCCGTTCGACGACGCCGTGCGGATGGTGACGGCACTGCCCGAGGTGACCGAGGGCGCGCGATTTGGCAACCGGACATGGTCGGTCGCAGGCAAGGCGTTCGCCTGGGAGCGGCCGTTCTCGAAAGCCGACCTCAAGCGCTTCGGCGAGGCCATCCCGCCGGCGGGAGACATCCTGGCTCTCGTCACGGCCGACCTCGAGGACAAGGAGGCGTTCCTCGCCACGGGCACGAAGGGTTTCTTCACCATCCCCCACTTCGACGGCTTCGCTGCCGTGCTCGTCCAGCTCATGGTCGTGGCCAAGAAGCCGCTACGGGAAGCGATCGAGGACGCCTGGCTCGCCTGCGCGCCCCAACGCCTGAGTGACGCCTTCCTGTCAGGGGGCCGCGGGTAGATCCGGGAACGGTTCGGGAAGACCCTGGCACGGTGGATGGCACAATCGGTCATGCCAATCCCAGCACCCGCTGATGGCGACGGTGCGACGAACGCCGTTCTTTCGCTCTTCCGCCAACTCCACGGTCAGCTCCGCGACGAAGTCAACAGGTTGGATGCCGATGCCCTCAACTGGGTCCCCGTCACCGGCGCCAACTCCATCGCCACCATCATCACCCACCTCATCGGTTCTGAGGCCGAGACGCTTCGGTCCGTGGCGGGGCTGCAACACGGACGGGACAGAGCAGCAGAGTTCCGGGGTACGGGAGCGACGACGCTTCAGATCCTCGACCTGATCGGCCAGGCCGACTCTCTCGTTTCCCTCGTAGAGCCCGACATCGCCTCAGAGAACCTCGAGGCAACGTTCTCTCTCCCTACGCTCCCGGCCGACGAACAGCGAACCGGACTGACCTGGTTGGTCGGAAACTACGGTCACGCCCGAGAGCATCTCGGGGAAATCCAGCTCACGAGTCAGCTCTACGCCGCCCGGAGACCCACGGAACGGGACGGGGCCGGGCGCCTCGAATAACCCTCTCGTTCGCGGCTCTTCCCTTCAGAGTCACTCCGCCGAGCGGGCGACCGGCCAGCCGTGTGGATCAGCCGGGGAGAGAGGTCGGCCACCACTGGGCCGCCCACGATTCCCAGGAGTCGAAACCCTGCGGCGGAGGGCCGATCTTCGACGTCTCGAGCTCGGCGGCATCCGGCGCCTCGAAGCTCGGTTGCCACCTTTCGAGGTCTTCCTTGGTCATCTCGAAAACCATGGCGGCATCGTTCACGTGTCGCGCCTGCACCCGGCGCCACTGCTCCCCTTCGTCCACTTCGAGGAGGACCAATTCGCAGGTTGCTCCAACCGAGGCCGCCAACGCCCGCAACGCCGAACGCTCGTCCCTGGCCCACACACCGAAGTCGAGGACGACGTTGACTCCGATCCGGAGCGCGGACAGCGCGAGCCAGATCAATCGACCCTCCACGATGTTGCGCTTCCCCTCGGGCTGTTCTTGTCCGAAGAGTGGGATCATCCACTCGTCTGGAGTCAGCCGCAGTGCGTTCCATGCTGACGCAAGCTCGCGCGCGCGGCTCGTCTTGCCCGACGCCGGTAGGCCGACCATGACGAACATCGTGGGTGCACCTATCCGACCGGACTCGGCGTCGCGCGACATGCTCGGACCGTAGCCCGCGGAGGACGCAGCGCCTGCGGATCGTGCGATCCCGAATCGTGCTGCCGCCCGGAACGGAACGGGTGTCGGTGCCGGTGTCCTACCTCAGCCGGTGGCGCACTGGTCGTTCCAGGGTTGCTCGCCGTCGGCGTGGTAGAGCGCGATCGCCAAGTCGTCCTGCTGGGCCGGCGTCGCCTCGTTCGGCGGAACATTCACCAGTTGCGGCATGCCGGCCAGCTGAGCGGCCTCGTTCCACGTGGCCTGGCTGAACTGGAAGCCACCCATGTACTCCCCGTTCGGCGACACGGCTTGGTAGTCGCCACCGGACTCGGCCTGCAGGACACACTGCAGGAAGGGTGGCAACTGCGGGTCCACGGTGGGGGTGCTCGACGAACTGACGGCGCTCGCCTGCGGCACGGTCGAGGTCGTCGAAGACGCCCGTAACGTCGTCGCTGCTGCTGCCGATGCCGCTGCCTTTGCCTGCGCGGCCCGCACCGCCGCCGCCGCGGCCGCGGCCTGCGCCGCCTGCTGCTGGGCCACCGCAACAGCAAGTTGGCCCGTGATCTCGGACTGCTGGGATGCGAGCGAAGCCGCCGTATGCCGCGCGTCCGCAGTCAGGGTCGCTTCCTGGTTCGTCGTCGCTTGATCCTGCGCTTCCTGCTGTGCCAGCGTCACCCGCTCGGCCCGCAACCTGTTCTCGTCGAGGTGGATCGAGTCGATGGTCAGCGAGATGTCTCCACTCGCCACGTCCTCGTATTCGGCGCGCGTCGGCGCCACCGTCTCGTTCTCGAAGATGGTCGGCGTGCCGCCGGCGGCGCCCCCCAGATGGATGTACGCCCACACGGCTTCGGTGCGCAGCCGCTCCCGATCGCGGCTTGCACGGCTCGTGTCGGTCTGGATCTGGTTCTCGGTCGACCCGATCGCCGCCGCGTCCTGCTGCACCTTCGTGACGTCGGCGCCGTATTGCTGTTGGTAGGTGTCGACCTGGAGCTGTTGGAGGACCAGATCCTTGGCGACCTGGGTCGCCTTTGCCTGGAGGTCCGATACTTGATCGGCCGCGACCGTTCCACGAGTCACGACCACCGACGCGGTGATCGCGGCTACGAGAGACAGGCCCATCATCCCCGTCCGGACAACGGCGGGCCTTCGCGCCCGCCATCGGAGACCTGGCTTCGTACTCGGGTGGTCCTTGACCCCGGTCACGATTGCACAAACGTTTAGCCGTTCCTGCGTCGACCGTGCAACTTCAGGCGCCTTTTCAGGCCCCTTTTCAGGCGCTTCCCATGCCTGCGCGAGCCTGATCGCCGACGACATCCGATGCGTTTCCGTTCGGCGCGCCATCATTGCGGTCATGGCGGCAGTGATCATGCTCGGCACGCTGTTCGGACTGATCCTTCTCATCTTCGGGTTGGTGCTGCACAACGACCCCGAGGCGCGCGGGACCAGAACGAAGGATCGATGAACCATCCGTTGACGCCGTTGCTGATCGCGTCGATCGGGTTCGCCTACGTCGGCGGTCTCGCCTTCGTCGTCGCCGGCATCTACCTCACCGTCCGTCGCCGCCGTCTCCATCCACTCTTGCTCGTCTGCATCGCTGCGATCTCGATCTCCTGGATCGAGGCGCCCTACGACTGGGCGGTCTACGCACAGTTCGCGCCGGCCATTCCGCGGATGCCCTCCTGGTGGCCGTTGGACATGACGTGGGGCGGATTGCCGGCATCGGTTCCCCCCGGCTACGTCGCCTACTTCGTCCTGCCCGCAGTACTCGGTGCCGCACTCGGGCGACGGGTGGCCTCGCGGTACTCCTGGCGGCGCCCGCAGACACTCCTCACCACCGGGCTCGTCGTCGGCTTCCTCTGGGCGTTCCTCTTCAATGCCGTTCTGGGGGCCAGGCTCGGTGTCTTCTACTACGGCCGTGTGATCCCGGGACTGGCCTTGTGGCAGGGGACGAAGCACCAGTACCCGCTCTACGACGCCCTCGCCATGGGCGTGCAGATGATGGTCTTCACGTACATCTTGGGGCGGACGGATCCCGGCGGGCGCACCATCCTCGACATGTGGGCGGACCGGATCTCGCCGAACCGGCTCAGATCGGCGGCCCTGTCCGTCGTCGGCGTCGTCCTGGTGGCGAACCTTCTCTACGGGGCTGTCTTCGCCCCGCATCTCGTGACGAAGGTGCAGGGTCGCGTGACGGCCGGTCCTACGGCACCGTTGTTCGAGGGGGTCCGGAACCAACCGCCCTGATCGTGTGCAACGAATGGCTCAGCGTCGCCGTCGGGACTCTTGGACCAGGGGGACGCCGAACGGCAGGAACGCGACGATCGCCGCGATCAGCGCGAGGAACGCGCCGTACGACCAACTGAGGAGAGACGGCTTGAGCAGGAACGCCAGCACCACGAGGACCAGGTTGACCCCGGTGAGCGCGGTCAGGAGCTGCTCCTTGGACAGGCGGCCCATGTCCGCGAGGTCGCCCACGCCGAACGCGACGATCAGGACGTAGAGCACCAGAACGATCGCGTCCAGTACGGCGAGGAACAGCCAACCGTGGGCGGTCACGCCCGAGACGGTGAGCGGACCGAAGTGGTACCAAGGCAGCCAGAACGAGACCAGCAGCACGAGGGAGGCGGGGCCGAAAATCAGCTCCCTGCGGTTCAGCTCGTTGACGCGACGGCGCACCTTCCCGACGGGCTTGGGCTTCGGCTTCGGGATGACCGTCGGCCGGATCGCCGCGCCGCAATTCGGGCACAGCGCCGTGCCGGGGAAGACCTCGACTAGGCAGCGGGAGCACGCAGGCAACGGGCCGACCTCCTTCCAGGTGTCACGGACGCGCCACGCTCAGGCTACAGGCGGCACTCATGCGCGCGGGATGTCGCACGCATCGTTGAAGCGGATGAGCATCCAACGGTCATCGTCGGGGACCCACGCCCATTCCGTCATCGAGGCATGCACGATGTGGAGCCAGCCGCGGCGGTACACCTCGGGTTGGATACCCAGGAACGAGATCATGGTGGCCTCGATGACCCCGGCGTGGACCGCGGCCACCACCAGCTCACCGGGGTGGCGCCGGGCCATCGTCCTGATCGCGTCCGACGCCCGCACGATGAAGCCCGACCAGCTCTCGCCGCCCGGCGCGATCGGCGCATCCGGGTCTCGGTCCCAGTCGGGCACGCCCAGCGTCTCGACGACGTCGTTCCACGCCATCCCGTCGCTCTGCCCCGGGTGGAGTTCGCACAGGTCGCAGTCCTCCACCACCGGACCCAGCGCAGCCGGACCGGGGCCGACAACGGGCCGCAGGCGCTCGGCGGTCTCGATGGCGCGGGGCAGGACCGACGAGTACAGCGTGGTCGCCTCGCGCAGTTCCCCCGACTCGTAGAGGCGGTCGGTCAGCGCGGCGACCTGTCGCCGACCCAGGGCAGTCAGGCCCGTACAACCCTTCACCCCGCCGACGATGCGGTTGATGTTGCACTCGGCCTCGCCGTGACGGACGAGCACGATGCGGGTCGAGCCGGCGACGGGCGGGAAGACCCGCAGGACGCCGGTGGCCCCCTCCTCGGAGGAGGGGTCCTCGCCGACAAGCGTGCTCACGCCAGATTGCCGACGAACTTCTCGAGCTGGCGCAGCGTGCGGCACTCGACGACGTCGTCGCAGTGGGCGGCGTACTCGCCGACGATCGAGTCGCCCGAGCCCCAGTAGTCGCGCGGCTCGGGATTGAGCCAGTACACGCGGCGGGCCCGCGCCTGGAGATCTTCGAGCACCCACGACTGGGAGGCGTGGTAGTTGTTGCGCGCGTCACCCAGGATCATGACCGACGAGCGCGACGTCACCTGGTCGCCCCAGCGTCGCTCGAACTCGGTGAAGGCGTGGCCGTAGTCGGAGTGGCCGTCCACCCAGATCACATCGGCCTCGGTGTTGATCCGCGCCACGGCCTCGGCCGGGTCGACCACGCTCTCGAAGAACCGCGTCACCTCGTCGATGCCGTCGACGAACACGAACGAGCGCACCTTGGAGAACTGCGAGGAGATCGCGTACACGAGGTGCAGCGTGAAGCGGGCGAAGCTCGCGACCGAGCCCGAGATGTCCGCGATCACGAAGATCTCCGGCTTGGCCGGCCGCGGGTGCCGGAACCGCGGCTCGACCGGCACACCACCCGTCGAGAGCGAGCGGCGCATCGTGGCCCGGAAGTCGAGCGGCCCCTTGCGGCCGTGGCGCCGCTTGCGCGCCAGGCGCACGGCGAGCTTGCGCGACAGCGGCTGGAGGACCCGGTGCAGCATGGCCAGCTCGTCGCGGGTCGCGTGCATGACGTCGATGTCCTCGGGCAAGGGCTTGCGCACCGAGCGCGCCAGCGCCTCGGCGCCGCGGTCCTCGACCAGGCGGCGGCGGATCTCGGTCTCGACCGCGCGACGGAACTTGTCGATGCGCGCTTTGTACTCGTCGGCGGCCAGTCGCTCCTCAAGGTCCGTCAGCGCGCCCCCGGCCGCGCCCGCCTGCGCCTGCTGCATGAGGCGCTCCAGGACCGCGTCGAGGTCCAGGTTCCGCAGCGTGCGGTAGAGGTAGTACGTCCCTCCGACGGGACGGCCCGGCTCCATGCCGGCATAGCGGTCGACGGCGTTGCGGGCGACCACGTTCATCATGGCGGCGTCCGCCGACATCAGCGACTTGAACAGCAGCTCGGCCAGCTCCTCGGGCGTCATGCCCTCGCCACCGCCCCCGCCCTTCCACGAACGCCCCTGACCCGGCATGCGGCCCTCGTTGCCTTGCGCCCCCTCGTTCTCGGCGTCGCCCTCACCCTCGCCGAGCTCGTCGCCCTCCTCGCTGGCGCCACCGCCCGGTCGCACGGCGAAGAACACCTCGAAGGCCGTCTCGAAGGCCCGCCAGTGCGACGACGACTTCACCAGCGTCGCCGCCAACGCGTACTTCAGCGCCTCGCGGTCCTCGAGGGGGATGTGCTTGA
>DATHPK010000121.1:0-2215 GCA_035483935.1 Acidimicrobiales bacterium | reverse complement strand
GGCTGCGAGTAGTCCTGCACGATCACGGAGTGGCTGGCGCCGACGCCGAGCAGGAAGCGGCCGTCGAAGCGCTGTTCCAGGTCCGCCACCGCGGGACCGATGTCGGCGGGCTCGGTCGTCCAGATGCTGGCGATGCCCGAGGCCACCACCGCCCGCTCGGTGGCTTCGAGAAGTTCGCCGAAGCGCGGCGCGAGCCCGGGCTCGAAGCCCCCGGACGACCAGAGGGTCCCGTAGCCGAGGGACTCGAGCTCGGCCGCGACGTTGAGGTCGCGGTCGTCGCCGTCGTGCCACGATCCGCTCCACCAGACACCGAACCGACCCAGCTCGTGGGCGAACACGTCAGGTCTGCCTCGACGATGCTCGGCGAACGGTCACTGCGACGGTTCGGATTCCGGCTGCGATTCGGCGGCCTTGGCGGCCGCCTTTGCCTTGGCTTTGCGCAGGTACCCGACCCCCGTCTCGAGCGACTGCTTGATGAGATGGTCGTTGTCCTTGGAGATGAACGCGTGCACGCGCTTCTCGAGAAGGGCACGCAACACCGGGTTGAACACGTGGTACGTCTCGGAGAAGTGGACGCGGGTACGACCGTCCCCGAGGTCCTCGAGGCGTGTGTGGCCGACCGCCTCGGAGAGAAGCGGACGTCCGACGGCGTCGTACCTCCACGACTCCTTGGGCTTCACCTCGGTGAGCCACTCCCACGACTGCCCCCTCCCGCCCGTCAGCAGGTACCGGGGCACCCGGAACCAGCAGTGCCGGATCAGGCCCTCGCCGATCTCGTTGCCCGGGTAGAGGATGTCGATCGTGACGTCCCCGGTCTCGGTGTGCGGGATGCGGGCCCAGAACAGCTGCCACAGCTCGTCGACCGTGGCGTCGATGTCCACGTGGTGCCGGTGCTCCTGCATCGGCTTACCCTATCCCTGTGCCTGACGACGGCGTCAGGTGTCGTCCGACTGTGCTTCCCCCGCGAGGACTCGAAGGATCCGGGACCTTGCGTCGTCCTTACTTGCGCCCAGCTCGTCCAGGACCTTGGCTGCGACTGCGTCCCCGTCTGCGAACAGAGCAATGAGGATGTGTTCGGTTCCGATGTAGTTGTGACCTAGTTGCAGTGCCTCGTGGACAGCGTTGCGCACCACCGTCTTAGCCCGGGGAGTGAAGGGACGCTTCCGCTCGTCTGACTCCGTCCCCGGCTTGATCCGCACCACGATCTGCGTTTCGACCATTGATTTTGTGATTCCGGATTCGCCGAGAACCTGTGCGGCCACGCCGTCGGGCGAGTCGAACAGGGCAAGCAGAAGGTGTTCGGTTCCGACGAAGCCGTGCCCCAGACGGTGGGCCTCCTCCTCGGACTGAGCAAGGACGTGCCGGGCACGATCGGTGAATCGCTCGAAGTTCGGCGTCTCCAGGGAGAATCGCTTGTGCGCCGCTTGCTTGCTCACACCGAGGGCACCGCTGATCTCGGACCATGAGCGTCCACTGCGGCGGCATTGATCGACAAAGTGGCCGAGCAGCGCATCGGTCGTCTCTTCGAGATCAGCGGCGATCTTCGACGCCTGCGAGAGCTGGACCAATGCGTCCTGACCTGGGGTGTCCTTCCGAACACCGTCAATCAGCTCTTGCAGCGTGGGTCCCGGAGTCATGCGTCAACCCTACATTGACGACTTTCGATCCGTCAACCTCAGATTGACGGATCGGCCATCACGACCCCGCCAGAGCGCCACTACCCGAACGGGTTGCCGTAGCGGTCGAGATGCGCCTTCTCTGCGATCGGCCGTCGTCGGGGCGGCCCGAGGGCCTTGGGGAGTCGGCCCAGGGGCACCACCGCGACCGGTACGACCTCGGGTGGCAGCTCGAGCAGGCCCGACAACTCGCCGCCGGCGGCGACGGGCAGGGTGGTCAGCGTCGAGCCCAGACCGAGCGCGTGGGCCGCGAGGAGGAGATTCTGCACGGCGGGGAAGATCGACGACGGCAGCGCGGACTCGAGCGTGAGGCGGGTATCGCCGCAGACGACGATGAGAACGGGCGCGGCGGCGATGCCGCCCATCGCCCCACGGTCGACGTCGGCCAGGAAGGCGGGGGAGAGTCGCTGTTCCTCGTAGGCCCGCGCGCCGCCGCTCCAGAGACGAGCGGTCAGCTCGCCGATGGCCGACCGCGTCTCGGGGTCGCGCACGACGACGAAGACGAACGGCTGGCTGTTCTCGGCGCTCGGCGCGTGGGT
>DATHPK010000120.1:0-2688 GCA_035483935.1 Acidimicrobiales bacterium | reverse complement strand
GTGCGGACCGGAGAGCGCAACGCGACGTTGTTCGGGACCGTGTCGCTCCTGCTCTCCATGGTGATCTTCGCCACGCTGGGCGCGTCGTCTGCCGTCATCGTGGTCGTGGTGGCGCTGGCCCTGTCGGGACTGGGGATGGGGGTGTCCATGCCGGCGACCTCGTCGACGATGGCGAATGAGCTGGCGGAATCCGAGTACGGCGTAATGAGCGCGGCGCAGCTGTTGGCCGCGCAGGTGGGCGAGGTGGCGGGCATCCAGATCGTGCTGACCCTTCAGGAGTCGATCGCCAGGAGCTCAGGGCTCGGCAACGTGCACCACAGCACCGCGCTGCTCCACAGCTTCAGCGTGCCGTTCTGGGTCGGCACGTTCGTGGCCGCGCTGGCCGTGGTCTGCGCACTCTTCATCCGCCCGCTGCCGCGTTCGGCGCGGGCGGCTCAGCTGGCGGTCGATCCCGCCTGAGGCGGAGCTACTCGGTGATGTCGCGCAGCCGGCCGGCCAGCTCGGCCGCCGTCGGGTCGGTGGCGGCAGGTGCCGCCTGGAGTGCCATCAGCTTCGCCATGTCGCCCTCGACGCGCACTTTGCCGGCCATGAAGGCCTGCATGCCGGCCTGGGGGTTCCCCTCGATCAGGATCGCCTTGGCCGTGTCGTAGTCGACCGTCACCTTGAGGTCCTGGGTCTCGAGGTGGCCGGTGTCGAGGACCAACTCGCCGCTCGAGGTGTCCATGTGGGCGAGGATGTCCTCCTCGGAGAAGGGGACCGCCGTCACGACGAGGTTCATGCGGACGACGTTGGGGAAGGGCGCCGTCTTGCCCTCGTACTCGGCGCGGATCTTGCGCGCCTCATCCAGCCACTCGTCGCTGAGGAACGGGTACGACGCCATTTCGTGTGCTCCTTCGTCTTCGGTCTCGCTACGTTTGGTGCGCCTCTGTCGCCCCGCCCGGAGCCCTTCTGGCCGCCGGAACCCTACTCGCCTCGCCAGTAGGCTGCCGATTCGTGACCCACCCCATCATCCCCGGTGCAGAGCCCTATTCGGCCACCGGCGACGCCCGCGGCGCGCTCGTCCTCCACGGGTTCACCGGCAACCCGCAGTCGATGCGCGGACTGGCCCGCGCGCTGGCGGACGCCGGCTTCACGGTGGAGATGCCGCTGCTCCCCGGACACGGTACCGACATCTCCGACATGGTCCCGACCCGGTGGCCCCAGTGGTGCGAAGCGGCGGACGACGCGTTCACGGAGTTGGCGGCCCGCTGCGACGCGGTCGCCGTGGTCGGTCTGTCGATGGGCGGCAGCCTCGCGGTCTGGCTGGCCGAGCATCGCCCGGAGGTGGCGGCACTGTCGGTGGTGAACCCCCTGGTGACCCCGCCCGACACGGCGACGACGGGGTTCATCGAGGCGATGATCGAGGGCGGCGACGAGATCGCGCCGGGCATCGGCTCGGACATCGCGCTGGAGGGCTCGGTCGAGTCCGCCTACCCCGAACTGCCCCTGCGGGCCGCGTTGTCCCTCTTCGAGGGTGTTGAAGAGGTCGAGGCGAAGCTCGGCTCGGTGACGTGCCCAGTGTTGCTGTTCACGAGCACGCAGGACCACGTCGTCGACCCCAAGTCGAGCAACGTGCTCATGGAGCGGGTGAAGGGGCCCGTCGAACAGGTCGTCCTCGAGCGGAGCTACCACGTCGCGACGCTCGACTACGACAAGGACGAGATCGAGGCACGCACCGTCGAGTTCCTCAGCGGCGTGCTCACCGCCGCGCGTCCGTGAACGACGGGAGGGTCACGAGCTCGCTCAGCCGGGACGACGTCGTCCACGTCGCGCGCCTGGCGCGCCTGGACCTGACCGACGAGGAGGTCGAGCTCTTCACGGCCCAGCTCCGCACGGTCCTGGACCACGCGGCGGACGTCGCCTCGCTCGACCTGTCCCACCTGGAGCCCTCGTCGCACCCGATCGCGCTCGAGAACGTGCTGCGCGCGGACGAGCCCCGCCCCAGCCTCGACCGCGACGAGGTCCTGGCGGCCGC
Source organism: Acidimicrobiales bacterium (assembly GCA_035483935.1). Taxonomy (GTDB): domain Bacteria; phylum Actinomycetota; class Acidimicrobiia; order Acidimicrobiales; family RAAP-2; genus Bog-473. The sequence goes on along the minus strand of DATHPK010000120.1, from coordinate 674 downwards.
ACCCGCCGTCGAGGACCACCGCTTCCGGGTGCCGCGCATCGGCGCGGAAGCACCGTGACGACGGCGGTGTCCCTGGCCGCGGAGGTGCGGTCGGGCGCGCGCTCGGCCCGTGACGTCACCGATGAAGCGCTCGCCGCGGTGGCGGCGAATGACGACCGCTTCCACTCCTTCCTCGACGTGATGGAGGACGAGGCGCGGGCGCAGGCCGATGCGGTCGATGCCGCAGTGGCCGCCGGCCGCGACCCCGGCCCGCTGGCCGGGGTGCCGGTCGCCTTGAAGGACAACCTGTGCACCCGCGGCTTCGCCACGACGTGCGGGTCGCGGATCCTCGAGGGATGGCGGCCGCCGTACGACGCGACGGTGGTCGAGGCGCTACGGCGCGCCGGGGCCGTCGCCGTGGGTAAGACGAACATGGATGAGTTCGCCATGGGTTCGTCCACCGAGAACTCCGCGTTCGGCCCGACGCGTAACCCTCGCTGCATCGAGAAGGTCCCCGGCGGCAGCAGCGGCGGCTCGGCGGCTGCCGTAGCCGCCGGCTTCGCCCCGCTCGGCCTCGGTTCGGACACCGGCGGATCGATTCGGCAGCCGGCCGCGCTGTGCGGCGTCGTCGGGATGAAGCCGACGTACGGCCGGGTGTCGCGCTACGGGCTGGTGGCCTTTGCGAGCTCGCTCGA
>DATHPK010000119.1:0-10990 GCA_035483935.1 Acidimicrobiales bacterium | reverse complement strand
CCGACGGTCCGCTCGAGGAGCCCTATCGCGAGCATTACGAGCTGCAGCCGATCGACCCGCAGACCAACGGGCCGCAGCTGTTCTACGGGCTGCGCTACCACACCCACATCGTGAAGCCCGGTGAGGTCGAGACGTTCCACGACCAGGTCGGGTACTGGCTCTGGGAGCCGGCCGCCCACAAGGTGCTCCACATGCTCGCGATCCCTCGCGGTCAGGTCGTGTTGGCCGCCGGCACCGCCGATGCGGACGCCACCGAGTTCGAAGTGGAGGCGACCCTGGGTTCGGAGACCTACGGCATCTTGTCGAATCCCTTCCTGGACTCGGCCTTCAAGTCGGTCGGATTCCGCATGCGCGTCACGGTGAACACGGACGGAACGTGGTCGTACGAGGAGCACACCCGGCTGCAGATCCCGGACCGTGAGGAGCTGGTCGACCACGTCGACCGCAACACGCTGCGGCGAATCGGCGACCCGACGCCAAATCCGCTCGCCCGTCCAGCGAGTACTGGATAGCGGGCACGCGGGTCACGCGGTGGTGTCTCTCAGCAGGTGAGCCCGCCGTCGACGACGATGACCTGACCCGTCAGGTAGGTGTTGGCGGGATCGGTCAGGAAGAGCACGGCGCGGGCGACGTCTCCGGGATCGCCGAGTCGGCCCATCGGCGTCCGCCGCGCGATCTGCCCAAGTTGTTCCTCGTCGAGGCCGTGGCTCATCTCGGTGCGGAGGTAGCCGGGGGCGACGCTGTTCACCGTGATGCCGCGTGAGCCGAGCTCTCGGGCCAGGGCCCGGGTCAAGCCGTCGAGCGCCGCCTTGGTGGCGCCGTAGACCGTGAGGCCCCGGTAGCCCGAGAGACCGACGATCGAGGAGATGTTGACGATCGAACCGGAGTGCTGGCGCAGCATGACGCGGCTGGCGGCGCGGGTGACGTAGACGGTCCCCTTGAGATTGAGGTCGACGACGGTGTCGACGTCGTCGTCGCTGAACAGCGCGATGACGCCGTCCCGGGCGACGCCGGCGTTGTTCACCAGGACGTCGATGCGTCCCCAACGTTTCGCCGCGTCCTTCACGAACCGCTCGGCGTCCTCCCGCTTGGAGACGTCGGCCGCCGCGAAGTGGAAGCGTTCCTTCAGCTCGGGATCGTTCTCCCATGCCTTCACCAGATCGCTCGGGGAGCGCGAACACGTCTCGACGCAATAGCCGGCGTCGAGGAAGGCCTCGACGAGACCGGCTCCGAGGCCCTTGCTGCCGCCGGTGACGAGTGCAACCCGCGGCGGCGCTTCGGGCTCCGTCATCAAGCCTCCATCCCCCGGATCGTCTTGCCGCCCTTGGTCTCGATCGCGTCCACGAAGGTCACGCTACGCGGCTGCCAGGCGCGCGGCAGATCCGCCACGGCGTCCTTGATCTGCGCCCGGATGCCCTCGAGGTCGGCGCCGTCGACGCCGCCCACCGGGACGATCTCTGCGGCCACGATGGCACCGGTCAGCTTGCTGGGACGCCCGAAGACGCGGGCGGCGGCGACGGATCCCAGGGCGGTGATCCGGTCCTCGACGGGCAGGGGGTGCACCTTGACCCCGCCGACGTTGACCACCTCGGACTGTCGGCCGCGGAACAGGACACGGTCGCCGACGATCTCGACCAGGTCACCCGTGCGGCGCCACGCATCGCCGTCGGTGGCGGTGTCGGTGGCCGTGGCGGTGGCGGCGAATCCCTGCTCGACGGCGTAGCCGAGCATGCCGGCACCGGCGCGCACCCACAGTTCGCCGTCGGCGACGCGGACGTTGGATGCCGGGCTGGTCTCGCTCCAGAGCGACGCGACCGCCAGGCCCGGCTTGCCGTCGCGCACCGACGTGATGGAACCGAACTCGGTCGACGCGTACACCTGCGACACCTTGGCGCCGGGGAAGGTTGCTCGGATCTCTTCCAATAGGTCGCCGGGACTGGCCTCGCCTCCCAAGGTGATCTGTTCGAGCGGTGGCAGGGCGGCCTTGCGGCTGCGGGCCTCGGCGAGGAGGAACCGCCAGAACGTCGGCGTCGCGCTCGCGCACGTGACCCCATCGTCGAGCAGTGCGCGCAGGCCGTCCTTGGGCTGGCGGGGGAACGGCGCGACGAGCGTGGCCTGGCACGCCGCCACGTGCAGCAGCACCTGAACGCCCGCGAACTGCTGCGGGCCGTAAGCGAGGAGCCAACGTTGCCCCGGCTTCGGCCGCACACCCGCCACCGTCTTGCCGAGGATCCTCCAGTCGTGCCGCGCCGCCTTCGGCAGGCCGGTGGTACCGGTCGTGCGGATCATCAAGGGCTGCCCCGTATCGGCGCCGGCCCGGAGCGCCTCGTCGGGCTCCGCGGCCAGCAGCGACTCCGGGAGGACGATCTCGAAGGACCCGGTGAGATCGTGACGACGCGTCACGACGAACTTGTGGTCGAGCATCGACGCATGGTCGGCGAACTCCGCCGGATCGGTGTCGGGCTGGTACTGGCAAGGCTCGGCGCCGGCGAGCGCGGCACCGGCCAACAGACGAAGCACCCATCCCGCATCGGGCTCCACGACCGCGAACCGGGTGATCCCCTGACGACGCAACGCGGCCGCGACGCGACGGGCGTCCTCGAGGAGCTCGTCGTAGGTCGACGTCCCTTCCGAGGTGACGACGGCGTCCGTGTCTGGTGACGAGGCTGTGGCCGCCTCCAGGAGGAGGATCATCTAGGTGGAAACGGGGGAGTAGAAGGCGACGACGTCGCTGACCTTCTCCGGCAGGTCACCTCCGGCGGAAAAGGGGTCCGAACCGAACTCGTCCTCGAGCATGGCCGAGAGCTCTGCCGCCTCGAGCGAGTCCAGCCCGATGCCCTCACCCCACAGCTCCGTCTCGTCGGTCCACCCGTCGGCAGCCTTGTCGATGCGCTGCAGAAAGTCGCCAATGACGGTCCGCGCCTTTTCTTGGTCTGTGCCCACAGGGTTCGTGTCCTTTCGAGTCTGGTGCGTCTGTGCACAGGTGGGAGTTGCCCGGTCGCGCCACCCGCCGGTCGGCATGCGCAACTCCTCCATCGACCAACGGATCAGCGGCCTGAGGCTTGCGGGTCGACCCCGATCTCGGGGAGGCTCGTCGGTGGCCTCCAACCCCGTGACCAGGGACTCTGCGCGATACGGACCGAAGTTCTTGCGCCGGCGATGCCGATAGCCGGACCGCTCCCCACCTGCGGATCCCCGCAGACCCCCGGCTACTCTTTGCCCGTGCTTGTCGAGCAGACCAGGGTGCGGCGGAAGGCCCGGGCGAGGTAACGATGCTCGGAAAACTGCTCGCGCTGTTGATGCTGGTGCTGCCGGCATCGTTGCGGGCCGAGCTGGGGCGCAGGGTGCTCGGGTGGGACATCGACCCGACCGCGCGCATCGGGCGGAGCCTCATCATGGTGAAGCACGTCAGCATGGGACCCGAGTCGAGCATCGGGCCTTTCAACATGATTCGGGGCCTCGACGAGCTGCGGCTGGGGCGCGGTGCCACCATCGCCTCGCGGAACTACATCCAAGCCCACCCGATCGCCCGTGAGGTGCTGGCCCGCCAACAGCAGGAGCACGATCCTTCGCTGATCCTCGGGGACTGGTCCATGCTGACCGTCGGACACGAGATCGATGCCTCGGACCGGGTCGAGATCGGGGATTGGGCCGGTCTCGTGGGGTACCGGTGCCAGATCCTCACGCACAGCCTCGACCTGGTGCGCGACATCCAGATCACGAACCCCGTGGTGATCGGAGAACGCAGTGCCGTCATGTCAGGCTGCATCCTGCTCAGCGGCACCACGGTGCCTGCTCGGAGCATCGTGTCGGCTGGTTCGGTGGTCACGACGAAGCTGACCAAGGAGCAGACCTTCTACCGCGGCAATCCGGCGGAGGCGGTGCGAGAGCTGCCGGACCTGCGCCTCTTCCACAGGGACGAAGAGTCCGCCAGGCGCTATCACCTCTGAACGCACGATCGCGCCGCGAGTACCGGCGTTCCGGCTCGTTTCCGAACGGTGAAACCATTGCAACTCTCCGGAGCCCTTCAGACCCCCGGCTACTCTTTGCCGGTGCCAGTGGAGCAGGCCACCGACATACAACGCCTCTATCTGGATCTGCTCAAGCGCTCTCTGACCGGCGCGCTGGCCGAGGACAACGATTCGATCCTGGGTGGTGTGCGCACCGCCGGGTCGACCTCGGTCAAGCGCCGCGCCGCGAACCTGGCCGCACGGGCGGCCGGTCGCTTCAAGGTCGAGATCGTGTACAAGAAGACCTACGACCCCAAGCTCCGCGAGGTGGGGCGCGACTGGCCGGCGCGCGCCGAGTCGATGATCGGGCTCAAGCGCATGGAGAACATCGAGCACTGCGTCCAGAGCGTGCTCGATGACGACGTCCCCGGCGACCTCGTCGAAGCCGGAGTCTGGCGCGGCGGGGCCTGCATCTTCATGAAGGCCAATCTGGTCTCCCGGGGGGACACGACCCGCACCGTGTGGGTGGCCGACTCCTTCCAGGGCCTGCCGCCGCCCAACGTCTCCCTCTACCCGGCCGACACCGGCGACGACCTGCACACCCGCAGTGGCCTGAGCGTGGGCGCCGACCAGGTGCGCCACAACTTCGAGCGCTACGGCGTGCTCGACGACCGGGTCAAGTTCCTCGTCGGCTGGTTCAAAGACACGCTGCCGGCCGCCCCCATCGACAAGCTCGCGGTCATGCGGCTCGACGGCGACATGTACGAGTCGACCGCCCAGGCCATCGAGGCGCTCTACCCCAAGCTCAGCCCCGGTGGGTACTGCATCGTCGACGACTTCGGTTCGCACCAGTCCCAGGCCGGTCAGGCCATCATCGACTACCGCAAGAAGCACGGGATCGACGACGAGATCATCGACATCGACGGCTTTGGCGCCTACTGGCGCCGGAAGGCATAGGCCAGCACCGGGCGGTGGCGACCGAGGGCGTCCTGCGCGAAGCCATCACGAAGGCGGTCCAGTGGGAGCCCGCGCGCAACTCGGTGAAGTACGGCGTGCATGCCATGGCACGGGCCCGCGGCAAAGGGCTCGAAGTACGCGGCAAGGTCCCCGAGATCGCGAACATCTACACCGGCTCGTGTCCCAAGTCGGGAAGCCAGTGGGCCAAAGCGCTGTTCGACCATCCGGTCGTTCGCCAGCACACGGGCCTCTTGACGCTGCCCCAACTCGGCTACTGGCTCAAGCCGTTGAAGGCCTTCCCGGCCGGCACGTTCGTACCCGGGATGTACGTCTCGTACGAGCAGTACGCGGCGATGCCGAAGCCCTTCGGTCACCGCATGGTGTACGTGTTCCGTGACCCGCGCGACATCGTGGTCTCGGCCTACGGGTCGGTCGAGACGCACCGAACGGTCCTCGACGCACGGGAAATCCGCTCCGCTCTCGAAGGCAAGTCGATGGACGAGGCGATGCTGTGGCTGATCGGCAACGGCGAGGGCCACCTGCGCGACATGGCCACGTGGGTCGGGGTCGAGGAGAGGGACGCAAGCGTCAAGACCTGGCGCCTGGAGGACATCCAGGCCGACTACGAGGCCGCCGTCACGAGCATGCTGGCGCACTGCAACGTCCGCCTCTCCAGCACCGAGTTCGAGACGGTCTTGGCGCAGACCTCGCGTGAGGCGCTGCAGCGGAAGGACCTGGCGGAGCGCAACGCAGGCTCCGAGTCCCACTATCGGGTGGACCGGCGCAGCTACCGCGACGTCTTCAAGCCCGAACACTACGAAGCGCTGGAGAAGATCGTGCCGGGGCTGATCGGACAGCTGGGCTACGCGCCCTCTGAGTACTGACCCCCCCCACGCTCAAGGGAGCCGGCGACGTTCAGCCCGTCTTGATGAGGTTGGACGCGACGGCGGCAGCCGCCTCCTCCGGCAGGCGCCTCGTGATGTGGGGGTCGCGCTCGGTGGGCGGTTTCTCGAAGCTCGGGCACTCCGGGTTCACCACGCCGGCCATCGGATGGACCCAGCCCGGGTTCCGCTTGTGCGCGTACTCGATGAACGCGTTGACATCCCGCGAGGTCAGGTAGGGCGCCGCCAGCTTGATCTCGTCCTCGGGCCAGTCCCACCAACGGATCTCGAGCAACGCGGCGATCTGTTCGGCGGAGAAGCGGTAACGGATGAGCTTGGCCGGGTTGCCCCCGACGATGGCATAGGCCGGGATGTCCTTGGTCACGATCGCACCGATGCCGACGATCGCCCCGTCGCCGATCGTGCAGCCGCTGAGCACGACCGTCTGGTGGGTGCAGTAGACGTCGGACCCGATGACCGTGTCCTTGCTGGGGGCGGGGAACCCGTCGTCGCCGATGCTGTCGAGGCCGAGGTTGACGGCGAGGGGGAACGTCGTCACCCGGTCGGGCGGGTGGCCGCCGCCGAGGTAGCAGAGCGGCCCCGTCGACGAGTAGTTGCCGATGAACAGTTGCGTGTCGTCGAGCATCGTCATGTGGAGACCGGGCACGCCATAGGTCCCGCGGCCGATGTGCACCCGGCCGGCCCGTTGCGCCCTTCGCAGCACACCGAGGTCGCGGGGGATGAAACCCTGCGCCTTCTGGCGGTTGCGGATGTTCACCGCGTAGGCCTTGGCGAACTTCAGCTCGTCGATGATTCGTCCCACGGGTACCCCATCTCCTCCTCGAGCGGCGCACGAGACGCCGGCTCCCGGTCTCGGCCCGGACACACCCTCGAGAGGGTGCCACCTGGGGTAACGAGGGTCGGTGGCGAATCTTCTGGCGCCCGTTGGCGCCCTAGCCCCAGTGCCCGCCGCCTCCCGAGAAGCGCTCGTTCAGCTTGCTGCTCAGCTTGGGGAACCGCTTGCGCACCTGTTCGTAGCCCTCGGGGATCACGATGCGGACGCATTTGGCGGCCTCGCCCATCAGCCCGCGTGTGATCGGCCGCCAGGACCGCCGGCGCCACCGCTCGTAGGCCTCGGCCTCGGAGGGCTCGAACGGCGAGGGGAGAGGGCTGGAGCTGGTCTGCGCCTCCCGGCCGTACGCCCGTCGCTGCTGGCGCGAGATCCGCCGTCCCCGCGTGTCGAACCAGTACGGATACGGCCCCGCCGGCGGGAGGCTCTGCTCGTACCCGACGAGGATGTCCGCGTACTCCTTGCACAGTTGGAGCACGGCGCTCTCGTCCGCCAGTTCGTTCTCGGTCGTGTGGCGGAAGCGCACCGAGAGCTTCTCGGGCGTGCTCGAGTCGAACGCGTGGAAGTGGAAGAGACGCAGACGGTCGCCGTTCGACGCGATGTAGTAGCCGTCGGCGTCCTGGGCCAGCGGGCGTTCGGACAGATTCGCGACGCCGACGTTGTAGCCGGCGTGCCGAAACGACGCCGCTCCGAACAGGGTTGCGCCGATGTCCATCCACTTCTGGTCGACGAAGAGCCCCGCGAGTGGGTCGTAGAGGCATTCGGTCCGCAGATGCCCCCACCACCAGTCGAGCATGTCGGAGGAGCGCCGATCGAAGCCGCCGAAGCCGAGATTGTTGACGCCGACCAGCAACATGTGCCCGTCGGTGATCTCGGCGTCGCGCGGGGGTGGCCGCAGGAAGTGCGGCGTCAGGAGAATGCCGCCCTCCGAGGCCGACAGCGCGGGGGAGAGCTCGGTCATGGGCGACACGACGTAGGTGTCCGGGTCGAGATAGAAGACCTGATCGGCGTCGCGAAGCAACTGTTTGAACAGCAGCGGCTTGATCGCCGTCGCGAACTCGACGAGGTCGTACGACATCACGAGCTCCATGACCGTCCGGCGCGGCAGACCGAGGAACGCGGTGCTCAGACAGTCGACGCCCTCGAGCTTCGGCAGGCCCGCATCGTCCGCGTGGTCGATGAAGAGGATCTTGAGCCGCGCCCCGTCCTTGTGGCGCCGCAGGCTCTCACCGAGCGCAAGCGCCTTGGGCAGGTAGTTCGTCGAGAGAACTGTGCAGAAGGTGCGCGTGGTCACGGCGTTTCGGCCGAGCGATCGTGGGTCGCACACGGGGTCGTGTCGCCGTCCGCCCGGGTTGACGAGCGTACCAGACCCCTTCGAGGCCCCTCCCCGCGACGCCGCCCGACATGCACGCCGATGTCCCGACGGCGCGCGTGCCGCAATCCGTCGACTAGAAGAAGGAGCCGTGAGCCCCGCACCCGCACCCCCCGACGCATCCAAGACGGGCTTTCGTCCCGGCACCTACGCCGCCACCCACCCCGACCGCCCGGCCGTGATCACGTCCACCGGGAAGACGGTCACCTTCGCGGAGCTCGAGGAGCGCAGCTCCCGGCTGGCCCGGGCGCTCCATGCGCACGGCCTCCGCGAGGGCGATCACGTCGCCGTGCTCATGCTCAACGACGAGCGCAGCCACGAGGTGGCGTTCGGGCTCCAGCGCGCCGGCCTCTACTACACGATGGTCAACACCCACCTCACCGCCGAAGAGGCGGCGTACATCATCGAGGACTGCGGTGCGCACACGCTGATCGTCTCGGCTGCGCTCAAGACCCTGTCGGCGAACATGCTCCCGCTCACGCCGTCGATCGACCTGCGGCTGGTCGTCGGCCACGGGCCCGTCCCCGATTCCCACACGTGCTACGAGGACTTCGTCGCGCCCCATCCCGGCATGCCCCTCGACGACGAGCGAGAGGGTTTCGCGATGCTCTACTCGTCAGGCACGACCGGGCACCCGAAGGGCGTCCGCCGGGAGCTCTCGCACCAGCCCTTCGGCACATCGGCCACCCTGGTGCCGATGCTCGAGGGCATCATGGGCTTCACGGAGGGCGACGTCTACCTGAGCCCCGCACCGCTGTACCACTCGGTCTCGCTCGTGTGGTCGATGACCATCCAGCGCATGGGGGGCACCGTGGTGTTGATGGACCGCTTCGACCCCGAACGCGCGCTCGAGCTCATCGAGGAACATCACGTCACGCACGCGCAGTTCGTGCCGACCATGTTCGTCCGCATGCTCAAACTCACGGAACAACAACGCGCCACCCACGACACGACGTCGCTCCGATCGGTCGTGCACGCCGCCGCGCCCTGTGCCCCGGAGGTCAAGAAGCGGATGATCGAGTGGTGGGGCCCGATCATCCACGAGTACTACTCGGGCACCGAAGGCCTGGGTCTGACCTGGATCACCTCCGAGGAGGCGCTCACGCATCCCGGCTCGGTCGGCCGCTGCATCTGGGGCGAGGCCCACGTCTGCGGCGAGGACGGCGAGGACCTGCCGCCCAACGAGGACGGTGTTGTCTACTTCGGCACGGGCAGCGCCCGTCAGGGCGTGACCTTCGAGTACAACAATGACCCCGAGAAGACGCGCGAGTCGTTCAACGACAAGGGCTGGGCCACCCTGTGGGACATCGGTCACCTCGACGAAGAGGGCTACCTCTATCTGACCGACCGCAAGCAGTTCATGATCGTGTCGGGCGGCGTCAACATCTATCCCCAGGAGATCGAGGCCGTCCTCGTTCTCCACCCCGCCGTCGCGGACGTCGCCGTCTTCGGCGTCCCGGAACCCGAGATGGGGGAGGAGGTCAAGGCGGTCGTCCAGCCCGCCCCCGGCACCACCCCCGGACCCGAGCTGGAGCAGGAGATCCTCGCCTTCTGCCGCGAGCACCTCTCGCACTACAAGTGTCCCAAGTCGGTCGACTTCGTCGACGAGCTCCCCCGCGGGGAGAACGGAAAGCTCTACAAGAAGCCGCTGCGCGACGCCTATTGGGCGAGCTCGGCGCCCAGCACGACCTGAACCGAGTCCTGGGGCGGACGCACGTCGGCGTACCAGGCCAGCACCAGGGCGACGACGGCGCCGAAGAGCAACACGTTGGTGATCCCGACCGCCTCCACCACCGGTCCGACGAGCAGATTGCCGATGCCGACCGTTCCGCCGAAGCCCATCATCCACAAGGCCATCACCCGGCCCCGCACCCCCTCGGAAAGCCGGGCCTGCAGCGTCGTGTTCAGCGCGGTGATGAACGCGAAATAGAACGCGCCGGTCACGGCGACGTTGATGTAGGCCGGCAACGGTGACCGCTCCAACGCGAACGCACACAGCGTCAAGGCGTAGCCCACCAGGCACACACGGACGAGCAGCGGCTTGGAGGTCCGGGCGAAGACGGTGCCGATGGAGATGGCGCCGGCCAGCGCGCCGGTGCCGAAGCACGCGTACAAGATCCCGTAGTCGGGCGACTTCGAGAGGTTGATGCCGAGGTTGTGCGCCGCCACGACGGGCATCTGCCCGATGAAGGCGAGCGCCAGCAGCGAGAACATGAACACCGTGACCAGGCAACGGCCAACGACGGGGTCCTCGCGCGCCACCCGGATGCCTGCCGTCAACTGGCGCCACCGGCTGCCCTCGCTCGCTTGCGGCACCGCCGGCAGCGTCACCATCAGCAGGGCGGCCACCACGAAGAGATAGGTCGCGGCGTTGCCGACGAAGATCCACGCCGGCCCGACGACCGAGTACAGGACGCCGCCGATCACGGGCCCGATGACCCGCGATGCGTTCATCTGGGCCGAGTTCAGCGATATCGCGCCCGGCAGGTCCTCCTTGCCCACCAGCCCGGGGAGGATCGCCGAGTACGCGGGACCGAACATCGCGCTCCCGCACCCGACCCCCAGCACCATGACCACCAAGAGGACGTGCGAGGGGTGGGGCGACGTGACGACGAGCGCGACGCCGAGCGAGAACACCAGCTGCTCGATCGAGAGGAGGACCAGGAAACGCCGCCGGTCGACCTTGTCCGCCAGCAGGCCGCCCACCATCGGCAACACCAGCGTCGGCCCGAGCTGGGCGAAGATGATGATCCCGACGAACGTGGCCGAGTGCGTGAGGTCGTAGGCGTAAGCGCCCAGGACCACGTTCTGCATCCAGGTGCCGATGTTGGAGGCGAAGGCTCCGAGGAAGACGATCCGGAACGTCCGATGCGAGAGCGCCGCCCGCGCCGTGCCGGTCCGAGCTGGGACGACGCTGTCTCCGTCGACGACGGCGTCCTCGATCTCCTCTAACGAAATCGCCGCCTCCGAGCCCCTTCCG
>DATHPK010000118.1:0-3159 GCA_035483935.1 Acidimicrobiales bacterium | reverse complement strand
CTCCAAGAGGTGAACTTTCCCCCGCTGATCGCGTGGGATAGGAGCGGGACTGTCCGGTTGGCGAACGAGGCCGCGGCAGAGATGTTGGGCATCCCCCTCGACGAACTCGTCGGTACGAGCCTCACGGACCTCGCCGGACCGCAGCGCGACGTCGAGCACACCATGGCCGACCTGGCCGAGGGGCGCTTCGTGGGCGTGCACACCCACCGGCTCCTTCACATCAGGGGCGGGGAAGACCGCGCCGTCCTCGCGACGAGTCGCGCCGTAGAGGTCGATGGGCGATGGGGAGGGGTGACGGCCTTCGTCTCAGAAGCGGAGACGGGCCGTCTCGGACGGGATCCCCTGAAGACCTGGCTGGACCTCGTCCCGGTTGCAGTGGGCTTGACCGACCGGAACTGGATCGTCGAAATCGTGAGCACCGAGATTGCTGAGCTGATCGACCGAACGTCCTCTGAAGTCAGAGGCACAAGCTTGCTCGCGCTCGTCGACCCGGAGCAGGTCGATGAATTGCGCGGCGCACGACCCGATGTCGATCAACCCCGCTCGCTGCCGCAAGTCCGGTTCGTCCTCCCCGACGGAGGCGAGGTTGCTGTCTGCGTACTGCTCGCACCTCGACCCGAGGAGGGGACAGGAATGCGCTTTGCGCTCGTAGGGCGCATCGAGTCCTATTTCCCCCAACAACGGGACCGGCTCGCTGATCTCGAGCTTCGGCTGCGGCGCATCGGCGCCGAGGTGCGCGCCGCTGGACTGATCGACACGGCGGCGTCGTCTACTTTCCAAGACCACCCTGAGATCGGCGATCTCTCCTCCCGCCAATGGGAGATCCTGAGCCGGCTGCTCGATGGCGAGCGCGTGCCCAAGATCGCCAGCGAATTGTTCATCAGCCAGAGCACCGTGCGGAACCATCTCTCGATGATCTTCCGACGCTTCGGGGTGCATTCGCAGGCCGAGCTGCTCGAGAAATTGCGTGAGCCGCGGCGCGGCTGATCCTCAAATCCAGATCGGCTGGCGCCACCGACCGGTGGCGCTCTCGGGCATCTCCAGCTGAGCGGATCGCCCTCCGCTCAACTGGAGATCAAGTCCCGAAACTCCCCCTTCTCCGCTTTGTCAGCCGAAGCCCGGCTCCCGCCGAGACCGCTGAACCGCCTACATCGAAGACCGCGCTTTGAGGACAACTGCATCGTACGGAACCGCGACGACACAGCAGTAGGGCCGTTCGGTTCTTCCGCTCACAACGGAGCGAAAACTTCGCCAGAGGCTGTTGACGTCGGGCGCGCTCGCCTCTCAGGAGAGCTCGTGCGCCAGCGCCTCGTCGAAGCTGGCGCCGTTCTGCAGCAGAGGCCGGAAGCCCATCAGCTGGCGCGGCTTGGCGATGGCCATCACGGCGCGCAAGCGCCCCCCACGGCCGTAGACGGCGAGAAACTTTCCCTCCTCGAAGGAGCCATCGGTGATCACCATCTCGTCGTCACCGCCGGGGTTGCCGAGCACCTGGATGCGGATGCCGTACTGGTCGGACCAGAAGTACGGGATCGGCGCGAACGACGGCGCGTCGGCGCGCCCTGCGAGCAAGCTGCGCGCCGCGGCCGCGCCCGCGTTGGCCGCCACCTCCCAGTGCTCGATCCGGATGAGCTCCTCCGAACCGTCGTGGCGCCACAGCCACCGCGCCATGTCGCCGGCGGCCACGATGCCGTCCGCCACGAACAAGCGATCGTCGCACACCACACCGTTGTCGATGGTGAGACCGGAAGACTCGAGCCAGGCGGTCGAGGGCGACACGCCGATGCCGACGACCACCACGTCGGCGTCGAGCACCTCCCCGTCGCGCAGGTGCACGCTGAGGCGCCCCGAGCCGGACCCCGTCCCGCCCGCCGCGCGCTCGATCCGCTCCAACCCGACCCCGGTCCGCAGCGAGACCCCGTTGGCGCCGTGCAACGACGCGCAGTGGGCGCCGACGACCGGGCCGAGCACGTTCGACAGAGGCACGTCCATGACCTCGAGCACGGTGACCTGACACCCGAGCGCCGCGCAGGTCGACGCGACCTCCGACCCGATGAAGCCAGCGCCGACCACGACGACGCGCGCGCCTTCCACTGCGGTCACCGCCGCCCGCAAGGCCAACGAGTCGTCGATGGTGCGCAGCACGAAGAGCCCGTCGGCGGGTCCGAGCGACTCGGTCCCCGGCAACCGCCGGGGCGCCGCCCCCGTCGCCAGCACGATCCCGTCGGCGGACAACGCGGAGCCGTCGTCGAGCTCCACCTTGCGGCCCGCCACGTCGAGCCCGGTCGCACGCCGCCCCAGCACCTCGTGCACCTGGAGCTCGCTCGAACGTTTCTTGTCCGCCAGGACGGCCTTCTCCGGGGGCCATTTTCCCGCCAGCACCTGCTTGGAGAGCGGCGGGCGGTCGTAGGGAAGATGAGGTTCCTCGCCCACCAGGCTGATCTTCCCTTCGAAGCCTTCGGCGCGCAGCCCTTCGGTCGCCCGCCAGCCGGCCAACGACGCGCCGACGACGATCACGGAGTCCATTGCCACCTCAGAACAGAGCTCAGCCGCCGAACATGGCCATCCACTCCTGCGCGGAGCGGGGCCGGAAGACGTAGTTCCACCGCCGGGTCTCCCCCATGCTCTGGGAGGGTTCGGCGGAATAGAGGTGGCCCGGGAAGAGGATGGCGTCGTCGGGCACGCGCGCCAGGCGCGTGTGGATCGATTCGTACATGGCGAGCGGGTCCGAGCCGGGGAAGTCCGTCCGGCCGCACCCCTCGAGGAACAGCGTGTCGCCCGCCACCAGCCGGCCGTCGACGAGGAAGCACTGGCTGCCCGGCGTGTGGCCGGGCGTGTGGATGAGCTCGACCTCGACGCCGCCCACGCGCACGACGTCGCCGCTGTCGTGGCCCACCAGGCTGTCGCCGCCGACGCCCGTGGTGCGCTCGACCCAGGGGACCTCGTCGGTCTGCACGTGGATCGGCACCGAGATCTTCTCGAGCAGCGCGCCGATGCCCTCGAGCGACCACCCGGCCATTGTCCCCCCGAGATGGTCCGGGTGGAAGTGCGTCCCGAGGACGCCCGTGAGCCGCATGTCGTCCGCCGCGACGATGTCCAAGAGATCCTGCACGGCGTAGGCCGGGTCGACGACCACGGCCTCGCCCGTCTCGCGATCTCCAA
>DATHPK010000117.1:0-7864 GCA_035483935.1 Acidimicrobiales bacterium | reverse complement strand
ATGAGGTCGTCGAGGCCGCGGGCGCGCTCGGTGATGTCGAGCTGGCCCCGGGGGATGAGCGTCGAGAGTGCGACGTCGGCGCGGAAGGCGAGGGGCCGGCGGGCGGTGCGGACCACGAGCGCCGGCGAGGGCAGGTTCCAGGGGCGCAGGATGGAGCGGACCGACGGCGTGGGAAGCGGCGCGGTGTCGGCCGGGAGGATGCGGCGGAGGATGGCGCCACCCCTCCGGGAAGTAGGGACGCCGTAGAGCGAGGCGGCCAGATCCGTGGCGGGAACGCCGACGCGGAGGGCGGCTCCCGTGACGGAGCCCGCGGAGGTGCCGACGATGATGCGGGCGCGGCGGGGATCCCAGCCGACCTCACGTTCGAGGGCCGCCAGGACGCCGGCTTGGTAGGCCTGTCCGACGACGCCGCCCGCGCCGAGGACGAGGCCGATCGACGGCGACTGCGCTGCGACCCCCCCACGGATCACCTTCATCCCCCCTTCTTACCCGCTGCGTTCGCTGTCACGTCGATTTCACCAGATGGTGAACAGCGAGCGGTGTATTCGCCAAACGCCTGAACAGTGTTCAATCAAATCGCGACGGTTTTGGCAAGAGCCGGAAGTCACTCCTGCGGGGGGCAACCCCGGTGTGCGCTCGGACGTCGTGCCGGGGATCGGACCGTCGTTTCCTAAGGTGGGCCGGATCGTGGGCGAATTCGTCCGGGTGGTGGCCGTCGTGGGCGGGGTGGTCCTCATCGTGGGGATGCTGAGCGACGCGGTGGCCACGCTGATCGTGACGCAGGGATCGAGCTCGTTCTGGCGCCCGACGAGGATCTTCTACACGGTGACGTGGCGGATGACGAAGAAGGTGGCGGCGCGGCTGCCGGACCGGGCGGGGGAGTACTCGCTCAATGTGTATCCAGCGCTGTCGTTGCTGGGACTGCTGGTGTTGTGGCTGGCGGGGCTCATGGTGGGCTGGTCGCTCGTCTACTGGGGGCTCGACCAGCGGGTGGGTGGGACGCGGGAGTTCGGGACGCTCCTGTACTACGCGGGGACGTCGCTCGTCACGCCCGTGTTCGGCTCGGCGCACGGCAATCTGGTGCGCACGCTGACGTTGCTCGAGACGCTGACGGGCCTCGTGACGATCGCCCTGATGATCTCGTACCTGCCGGCGCTGTACGGCGCGTACTCGCGTCGGGAGTCCCGCCTGTTGACGCTCGACGACCCTCGGGGCGGGCGGATCACGCCGGTGCGTGTGGTCCAGATCAACGCGCCGGGTGGTGACATCGAGATGCTGTACCGCGCCTTCGGCGAATGGGAGATGTGGACGGCCGACGTGCTCGAGAGCCACGTCTCGTACCCGATGCTGGCGCTGTTCCGCTCGCAGCACGTGGGGCAGTCGTGGGTGACGGCGCTCGGGCTGCTGACCGATTCGGCGACGCTGGCTTCGGCCTGTATCGAGGGCGCGTCGAGCCGGGAGCCCTACTTCCTGTCGCGGCGGGGGCGACGGGCGATCCTCGAGATCTCGGCGCGGTTGCACATCCCCCGCAGCGACGCGCCGGTGCCGTGGCTGAACCCGGCCAACTTCGACCTCGCGTGGAACGGCCTGGTCGAGGCGGGACTGCCCTTGCGGGACAAGGCCACGGCGTGGGCGGACCTGCAGGCGCGGGCGAGCTACGGCGACCAGTTGGAGCGGCTCATCGACTATCTCGTCGCGCCGCACGGTTTCTGGGGCCACTCCGCGGAGGAGACGGTGGTGGCGGAGGTGGCGGAGGCGGCCAACGCCGCCCGGCGGCGCGCGCTCGGCGGTTGACCGCACGAAATTTTCGAGCCGCCGTTAGCCTGCCAGCCTGTCATGGGGAGGACGCGCAGCGACGTGCACCGGATTGCGGCCCACGTGCTCGGCCGCCGGCGCTACGCGGTGAGCGGACACTTCGGCCTGCGGGCGAGCCCCGGCGGCATCGGCACACCGGCCTTCGGGCCCGAGCCCGAGACCCTGCGCCTGACGCCGGCCTGCCTCGTGCGCGAGGTGGGGGGCGAGTCCCACGGGCTGGCGCTGGGCGGGTCGACGCTGGCCTCCCTCGCCGCGTTCGCGGCGGCGGACCTGGACGGCGACTTCTCGGCCGGAGCGGACATGCCTGCGCCCGGCCCGGCCGACGAGCCGCTCGAGCTCGACGGGAAGGAGCTGGCCGACCTGTTCTCGTGGTTCGACCTCGGGTGGCGCGTGCTCGACGAGGTCATGGCGGAACGGACGGGGGAATGTGCGACGGCGACGATCCAGCTGTGGCCGGAGCACTTCGACGTGGGGACGTCGTTGGAGTCCGGCCCCGACGGCGTGAACCTCGGCTTCTCGCCCGGTGACGGCTTCTCCGACGAGGCCTACGTCTACGTCGGCCCCTGGAGCGCGGCCCGGCCGGGCCCCTCGGCGTACTGGAACGCGTCGTTCGGGGCGGTCCTGCCCCGCTCGCAGGTGCACGACGCCGCCGACGCCGCGGCGTTCATCCGCACCGGCCTGGACCGACTGGGGCTGACGTGACGCCCGTCCCGCTGCCCACCGCCGAGACGGTGAACCTGGTGCCGCCCGATGCGGCGGAGGCGCAGACGATCGCGTGCGGGGTCGCCGCGGCGGCGGCGCCAGCGGGCGGGTTGCTGCCGGTGCAACGGTCGCTGATCATCGCCATGACGCCGGCGATGACGGGACATGCGGTCACGCTCGACGCCGGGTCGGCCCTGTCGGCCCCCGAGTTCGCCCGTGCGCTGGCGCGACGCGAGCTCTCGTTCCGCAATCGCATGGTGCAGTACATGGTCCTGTGTGCGCTGTTGCTGCACCCGATCCCCGAGGACGTGGCCGAGAACGTGGCGTCGTACGCGCGCGAATTGGGGGTCGAGGAGGGGATGGTCCGGGTGGCCGGTGAATTCGCGCACGGGTCCCTGGGCCTCGCCGCAGTCGACTTCGTCCGCAACGGCTACGAGGGCACATGGAACGAAGAGGCGTCGTCGACCGTCGTGCACTCCTCGCGCGTCCTGCACGACGCCTGGGAGTTCTCGGTCAACGATGCCGAACTCGCGGCGCGGTGGGCGGCGCTCGAACACCTCCCGTCCGATTCGATCGGTCGCGGGGTGTGGGAGATGTACCAGGCCCGCGGGTTCACCTTCCCGGGGGCCGCGGGCTCGGCACCGCCCCTCCTGGCCCAGCACGACTGGGTGCACGTGCTGGGCGGCTACGGCACGATGGTCGAGTCCGAGGTGGAGGTGTTCGGGCTCATCGCGCGGGCCAACGACGACATGCACGCCTTCTCGCTGTTGGCCATGGTGATCTCGCTCTTCGAGACCGGCTACCTGGCGCGGGGGGCGGGCCTGTTCGAGTCATCGCCGGGCCACTTCTCCTCCGACGAGCGGATGGCGGTGCGGCTGTCGGACGCGATGGCGCGCGGCGCCCGCTGCCACGACGAGGTCACGGGGTCCGACAGCATCGACTTCCTGCAGATGGACTGGTTCGCGGTCGCCGACCAGAGGTGCGAGGAGCTGCGGGAGCGCTTCCACCTCGTGCCAAAGTCGGAAGCGGCGCTGGCGGCGGGCTCGGTCGGGCCGTGGGAGCGCGGCGGCATCAGCCCGTTCCAGATGAACGCCGGTCGCGCCCTGGCGGAGGCCCAGGGTCGGCCGTACGACGCGCACGGCGCGTCGCTGGCGGACGTGGACTGAGTCAGTCAGGACTCGAGGAAGCGCAGCACGGCGAGCACCCGCCGGTGGTCCTGGTCCGAGACCGGGAGATCGAGCTTGGTGAAGATGTTGGCGACGTGTTTCTCGACGGCTCCCTCGCTGATCACGAGCGCCTGGGCGATGGCGCCGTTCGAGCGTCCCTCCGCCATGAGCGCCAGCACCTCGCGCTCACGCGGGGTCAGCACGGACAGGGTGTCCGAGCGGCGGGTGGCGCCGATGAGCTGGGTGACCACTTCGGGATCCAAGGCCGTACCTCCTATGGCGACGCGCTCGAGGGCCTCGACGAAGTCGGCGACGTCGGCGACGCGGTCCTTCAGCAGGTAGCCGATGCCGGCGGCGTCGTCGGCGAGCAGGTCCGCCGCGTAGCGGGTCTCGATGTACTGCGAGAAGAGCAGGATGCCGAGCCCCTCGTGCTTCGCACGCAGCTCGAGGGCGAGACGCAGGCCCTCGTCGGTGAAGGTCGGGGGCATCCGGATGTCGATCACCGCCACGTCAGGCGGGTTCTGCGCGATGGAGCTGCGGAGCGCGGACGGCTCGGCCACCGCGCCCGTGATGACGAAACCGCGGTCGACGAGGAGCTGGACCAATCCGTCGCGGAGGATGGCCGAGTCCTCGGCGATGGCCACCCGTAGTGCTTCGGCCATCATCAGGGGGAGAGCGGGAGGTCGACGGTGACGACGGTGGGGCCGCCGACGGGGCTCACGAGATCGAGGCGGCCGTCGACGGTGTGCACCCGCTCGGTCAGCCCCGCCAGGCCGCTCGACGTCGAGCCGATGGTGGAGAGGTGTGCACCGCCGCGCCCGTCGTCGCGTACGACCAGGCGGAGCCAGGTGCCCGATTGCGCACAGGACACGGAGACCCGTGACGCTTGGGCGTGTTGCGCGACGTTGGCGAGCAACTCGGCGACGCAGTAGTAGGCGATCGCCTCGATGGCGGCGGTCGGCCTGGCGCGCACGTCGAAATTGAGCTCGGTCGGCACGGCGCTGCGGGAGGCCAGGGTGGCCAACGCACCCTCGAGCCCGATGTCGAGCGCCGGCGGGTGGATGCCGCGGGCTATGTCGCGCAGCTCCGTGATGGCCTCCTTGGCGCCACGGTGGGCCTCGTCGACGAGCTCGCGGACGCGTTCGAGGTCGACGTGCTCGGTGTCATCGAGTTTCTCCTTTGCCATGCCGAGCCGCATGGCGAGCGCGACCAGCTGGGCCTGGGTGCCGTCGTGCAGGTTGCGCTCGATGCGCCGCAGGGTGGCGGCCGACGCGTCGACCGTGGTGGTGCGGGCCTGTTCGAGGGAGCGGACGCGGGCCGCGACCGGGTCCGGGCCGATCAGCGTGCGCATGATGAGCTTGTCCACGGTGACGAACCCGCGCATGACCCACGGAGCGGCAAAGAAGAAGATGGCACCGAGGAGGAACACCCCCACGCTGTGCGAGAAGGTCCCTGGCCCGCCGTTGTAACCGTTGGGCAGGAAGATGTTCTGGGGGAGGCCCCACATGCCGGGGCCGCCGTTGCCGTGCCAGAAGATCGGGTTGAGGAGGCCGGCGAAGGCGTCCCACCAGAGGCTGAACGCCACAAAGATGCCGAGGACCGTCCAGGGGAGTTTGAGCGCGAGGTAGGCGGCGGAGCGCCAGGCGACGCGGTCGCGCAGTGCTGTCTGCAGCCAGCCGAAGAAGCCGGGACGCCGCACGAACGCGTTCGGTTCCTCGATCATCTCGCCCAAGAAGTTGTAGGCCAGGGCGCGCTGCCACCGGGCAGTCCCCCGGGCAATGCGCAGGGAGAAGGCAATGATGATCAACCCGACGAAGGTGATGATCAGCCAGACGCCCGCGAACAGCGTGGCGGCGACGACGGCGAAGCTCACGGCGGCCAACGCGCCGCTGACGATCCAGAAACCCAGCTCCGACCAGGGGCGTTTGGTGAAGGGCTCCCGCAGGACCCGCTGCGCGAGCCCCTTCAACTTGGCGACCTGTTCCTCGGTGAGGCCGAAGGTCACCCCTCTGTGCTCTGGGTGATCCTCTGGGGGCGCCGGCGCCTCGCCGTCCTCGGTGACCAAGGTCATGCGTCCCGCTTGATCAGCGCCACGGCCCCGACGGCGAGCGCAGCGACGGTGTACAGCACCATCAGCATGAACCCGATTGTTGCCGAAACCTGGTTGCTCTGAGGAACGACGGCAGCGACGGACTGGGCGAAGATGATGGCCGGGGTGTACTTCGAAGGGTCGCCCGACAGGGTGTGGAGCAGGATCGGCGCGAGGAGCGTGACGCCGGCAAAGGTGGCGATGGCACCCGCGGTGTGTCGGATGATCAGGCCGAGCCCCAGCCCGAGCAGCGAGAACAGGCTCAGGAAGGCTCCCGTGAGGACGACGGCCCTGAGCACGCCCGGTTGCCCGAGGTGCGCGGTGGGTGCGACGCCGGTCGACAGGATGGCCTGACCGAAGAAGAAGGCGCCGAAGCTCAGGATCTCGCCGACCACGAGCGTGAGCAGTCCGACCACGGTGGCCTTGGCGGCGAACAGGGTCTCGCGCCTGGGGACGGCGGCGAGGGTCGAGCGCATGGTGCCGGACCCGTATTCACCGGAGATGGCAAGGACACCGAGGACGCCCAGTGCGAGGGACCCGATGGCGAGCCCGGCCATGGCCTGGTTCGTCGGGTCCCAGCCGAAGCCCTGATACCACTGGCGCGGGTGATGCGCCGCGCCGTTCGTCGAGAGGAAGGTCACGAGCATCGTGCCCAGCACGGTGATGCCGAGCAGCAACTTCGTCGAGCGCAGGGAGGCGAGCTTGCTCACCTCGGCGGCGACGGCCTGGCGGTAGCCCACCCGTCCTTCTCGGATGGCGGCGGGCTTGGTGGCCGGCAATGACAGGGCAATGGTCACGGGGATTCCTTCGGTGTCGGTGGTCGATCAGCGGGTCGGGACGAGCTCGCGCTCGCGTGAGCGGTACTCGACCGAGTCGGACGTGAGCTCCATGAAGGCGTCCTCGAGTGACGCGCGGACGGGCGTGAGCTCGTGCAGCGTGAGGGACGCCCGGGCGGCGATCTCCCCGATCCGCGCCGAGGGCACACCCGTCACGACGATGCCACCGTCCTCCGACACGGTCGGGCGCACGCCCTCCTTGGACAGAGCGGAGACCAGCAGCTGGGGCGTGGGCGTCACGACGCGCACGGCCTCGGACTGGTGCTGGGCGGAGAACTCCTCGACGCTCGTCTCTGCGATGAGCGTGCCGCGCCCGATCACCACGAGACGCTCGGCCGTGAGCGCCATCTCCGAGATGAGGTGGCTCGACACGAGCACGGTCCGGCCTTCGGCGGCCAGGTCCCGGAGGAGATAGCGGGCCCAGCGGATGCCCTCGGGGTCGAGCCCGTTGACCGGCTCGTCGAAGAGGAGCACGCCCGGGTCGCCGAGAAGGGCGCCGGCGATGCCGAGACGCTGCCCCATGCCGAGCGAGAACTTGCCGGCCCGCTGGTTCGCGACCTTCGTGAGGCCGACGATGTCGAGCACCTCGTCGATGCGCGCGGCGGGGATGTCGTTCGACTTGGCGAGCCAGGTCAGGTGCTGGCGCGCGGTGCGCCCGGGGTGGAACGCCTTGGCGTCGAGGAGGGCGCCGACTTCGCGCAAGGGCCAACGCAGCTCGTCGTAGAGCAGACCGTTCACCGTCGCGGTACCCGCATCGGGCAGGTCGAGCCCCATGATCATGCGCATGGTGGTGGACTTGCCCGATCCGTTCGGGCCGAGAAATCCGGTGACCACGCCGGAGGGGACCGTGAAGCTGAGGCCGTCGACGGCGGTGGTCTTGCCGTAGCGCTTCGTCAGTCCGCGGGTGACGATCATGAGGGCTCCTTCTCGTTGCCCCGGCGAGGTTGCCGGGGCTCTGCCCTCTCAGGATGAAGCGTCGATGGTGCAGGGAGAATGCCGCTACCGGGCGTCTCGCCCTGGGGCTAACCCCCCTTTTGGACCGGGTGGCTAGTGCCCGGAGGCGGCGGGCGACCCAGGCCAGGCGGGGTAGGACGGCGCGCGGTCGGGTGGGGTCTGATAACTCGTCACCGCGCCGGCGGTGGAGAACATCGGAACCGACCCGGTCGGCACGGTGCCGGCGCGGTAGCGGGCTCCGCCGTTGACGTACTGCATGAGGCCGTCGCCGACCGTGCCCTCCTCGTCGGGCCCTTTCGCGG
>DATHPK010000116.1:0-3303 GCA_035483935.1 Acidimicrobiales bacterium | reverse complement strand
CTCGTCGGTCTGACGGTGGCCTTGCTCCTGGCCGCCACGGTCACGCCGGGAGACGCCGTCCTCCCGATCGGAGCCAGACCGCCGGCGCACTTCGTCGGCCCCGACGGTGTCGATGCCGCCCACCCCGAGCACGCGCTGCTGCTCGGCGACTCGCTGGCGTTGACCCTCGGCATCGGACTGAGCAATCACTCGCGGGACTGGGGCATCACGTTCAGCAACGAGAGCACGATCGGCTGCGACCTCGACCCCGACACCACGGTCAACGTGATGGGGACGGTGGGGCCGGCGGCCCAGGGCTGCCCGGACTGGCGCGCGTCCTGGACCAGGCTGGTCGACCAGGAGCGACCGGACGTCGTCGTCGTGCTCCTGGGACGCTGGGAGAGTATCGACCGCCTCTATGGGGGAAGCTGGACCCATGTGGGGGAGGGGGCCTACGACCGGCACCTGGTGGCCGAGCTCGGCCAGGTCATCGACATCGGCTCTTCGCACGGCGCCAAGGTGGCCATGCTGACGCTGCCCTACATCGCCCAGACCACCGAACAACCGGACGGGTCACCGTGGGACATGAACCTCCCGTCCCGGACGAACGCCTACAACGCCGACGTCAGGCGCGCCGTGGCCGAGCACCCGCACCAGGCGGTCGTCATCGACCTCAACAAGCTCCTCGATCCCCAGGGCCGCTACACCTCCTACATCCGCGGGGTCCGGGTCAGGTCGTACGACGATGAGCACATCTCGACGCCGGGCGGCGAGCTGCTCCGGAGCGCCCTCCTGCCGAAGCTGGTCGACCTGGGGCTCTCCGCCTACCAGGCCGACCGCCCGCACGCGTCGTGATCGTTCGAGTGGGCGCCCGCAGCGCCGGTCGGTGTCAGAGTGGTGCGATCATGCTGGTCGAGTTCAGCTCCTTCGACAACGGCCGAGTCGGACCCCACGCTCGAGCAACGGCGAGGCACCCGGCATGATCGGTCCTGAAGCAGAGGCGGGCGAGGACGCGGGGGAGGTCCCCGCCGCCGAAGTGGTCGTAGAGGCCGTACCGGCGGCGATGTCGCTGGCGCCCAACGCGGTGGGGCCGAACCTCGGCGCGGACTTGATCCTCGACACCGAGGCGCGGCCGGGCGTCGAGTCCATGCGCGCCGGGCTGCTGCAGGCGGGGCCACTGGCCATCGCCGGCGTGGTGGCCAACGGCGCCAGCGTGGTTCTCACCATCGCACTGGCGAGGCTGCTCGACCCGCACAGCTACGGCGTCCTGAACCAACTCACCGGCCTGTACCTGATCCTCTCCATGCCGGGCTCTGCCGTCGTCGTCGCCGTCGTGCGCCGGGTCACCATTTGGCACGAGGACGGCAGCGGTCACCTCGTGCGGCGTTGGGCCGGACGGGTGCACAGACAATGCACGATGCTCGTCCTCGCGTGGGCGGCGCTCGTCACGCTCAGCCGCCACGGCATCGCCGTCCTGTTGCGGCAGCAGAGCGGCATCGGCATCGCGGCCATCCTGACGGCGGCGGCCTTCTTCGTCCTTCTCTCGCTCGACCGGGGCCTGTTGCAGGCGCACCGTTCCTACAAGCCGCTCGCGGTCAACCTGCTCGTGGAGGCGGGCGTCCGGGTCATTGCCGTCTTGATCCTGGTGGCGGCGGGCTTCGGCCCTTCCGGCGCCGCCGTGGGCGTGCTCATCGGCGAGGTGGCCGCCGCGGCACACGCGCGCTACGCCGCCGTCCGGGCCTGGTCGGGTCGGGTCGGGCTGCGCGCCTGGGCCGTGACGGGGTGGATCACGGTCCTTCGTCGCGATCCCGGGATCGCCGCTGCCTCGGCCGGGCGCCGGACCGTCGGCATCGACCTCGTCGTGGCGTCGATCTCGTTGTCGATGGTGGCGGTGCTGCAGAACATCGATGTGCTCGTGGTCGGTCGCGACAACCCGTCTCACAGTGGCGCCTACGCCGCCGTGTCGGTGACCAGCAAGGCGATCGTCTTCGGTGCGGTCGTGCTCGGCGGGTACCTGTTGCCCGAAGCGGCCATCCGATGGCGTCAAGGCGGGCACGCGCTGCGCCAGCTCGCGGTGGTGCTCGTGCTGCTCGCCATTCCGTCCGCATTGTTATTGGTGGTCGCGTTTGCAGCACCCGAGGTGTTGCTCCGGCTTGTGTTCCACCATGCGTATACGTCTGCCTCGAATGCGCTGGCCCCGCTCGTGCTGGCCATGATCCTGCTCAGCGTCTCGGTGGTGCTGACCATGTACCTGCTCGCCGTGGGCCGGCGGTGGGTGGCCGGTGTGCTCGTCGGCGGCGCCGTCACGCTCACGCTCGCCGTCGTGGCCGTCCACGGTGCGCCGCGGGCAACGGCCTTGGTGGACCTGGCGGTACAAGCAGGAGTCCTCGTCGTCATCGGAATCGGGTTCGCGGTGGTGCACCGCGTCAGGCTGGTGCACGTGCGCGCAGGGCTAACCTGACCCGATGGGGAACGACTCGGGGCCGGTCGCGTCTGCGCCCAGGGACCTTCCCCGCAAACAGGAGACCGAGACCGATGACGCGCCGCGCGACGAGCGCGAGGTCCTGGCCTCCATCGCGGCGGAAGCCGGGCTCCGCCGCGTCCATTTCGTCGCGTGGCGCGACCTCGACGACCCCGAGGCAGGTGGGTCGGAGTTGCACGCCCACAAGATCGCGTCGTTGTGGGCAGCTGCAGGGCTCGACGTCACGTTCCGCACGTCGGCCGTGCACGGCGCGTCCGAGATACTGACGCGCGACGGCTATCGGGTCATCCGGCGGGCCGGCCGCTACGGCGTCTTCCCGGGCGCGGCGTGGCAGGGCAAGCGGATGGGCTATCGGCCGGGCGACGCGCTGGTCGAGGTCTGGAACGGCATGCCTTTCATCTCCCCGCTGTGGTACGGCGGACCGCGTGTCGTCTTCCTTCACCACGTGCACGCCGAGATGTGGGGCATGGTCCTTCCGCCCACGCTGGCGCGGCTCGGGGAGACGATGGAACGGCGGATCGCGCCGCGCTTCTACCGCCGGAGCCGGATCGTGACCCTGTCCAACTCCTCCCGCGACGAGATCGTCGACATGTTGCATCTCAGTGCGGAGCGCATCACGGTGGCGCCGCCCGGGGTCGACGAGCGCTACCACCCGGCCGGGCACCGATCGGAGACGCCTCTGGTCGTCGCGGTGGGCCGGCTGGTGCCGGTGAAGCGTTTTGACGCATTGCTCCGGGCCCTGGCCCCGCTGAAGGCCGATCATCCCGGTCTCGAAGCCGTCATCATCGGCGAGGGCTACGAACGGGCGGCCCTCGAGGCGTTGCGCGGCGAGCTCGGCGTCA
>DATHPK010000115.1:0-10124 GCA_035483935.1 Acidimicrobiales bacterium | reverse complement strand
GACAAGCCGCGGACCGCTTCGCTGTTCTCGTCGATGGAGCCGGCCACGCTCACGCTCGAGCAGGCACTCGAGCTCCTGCGCATCCCGCGCACCGTCGGGGTGGACCCCGAGACGGGTCACGACATCGTGGCGCACAACGGGCGGTTCGGGCCCTATCTCAAGCGCGGCTCGGACACACGCAGCCTCGCGAGCGAGGAACAACTGCTCACCGTGACCCTCGACGAGGCCAAGGCACTCTTCGCACAGCCCAAGCAGCGGCGAGGGCGGACGGCGGCTGCGCCGCTGCGCGAGCTGGGCACCGACCCAACGACCAACCTGCCGGTCGTGGTGAAGGAGGGCCGCTTCGGCCCCTACGTGACGGACGGCACGACCAACGCCAGCCTGCGCAAGGGCGACGCCGTCGAGACCATCGACATGGACCGGGCCTCCGAGCTGCTGGCCGAACGTCGCGCCGCCGGCCCCTCGACGCGCAAGAAGAAGGCGACGAAGAAGAAGGCGCCGGCCAAGAAGAAGGCTGCGGCCAAGAAGACGATTGGGAAGAAGACGGGGGCGAAGAAGACGGCCGCGGCCAAGAAGGCCGGCGCCAACGCCAAGCCGGAGGCCGAAGCCGACGGCTCCGATCCGGCCGTCATGAGGGCCGCCTCGACCGAACCGTTCTGAGCATGCCCGCCCGGGGTCGCCTGATCGCGCTCGAGGGCATCGACGGGTGCGGCAAGTCCACCCAGGCGAAGGCGGTGGCCGGCGCCCTCGGGGCGCTCCTGACCCACGAGCCGGGTGCCACCCCGCTCGGTGCACAGCTGCGACGGTTGCTCCTCGACCCCGACGCGGGTTCGCCGCCGCCGACGCCGAGGGCCGAGACGCTCTTGATGGCGGCCGATCGGGCTGAGCATGTGGCACAGGTGATCGAGCCCGCGCTGGCGTCCGGCGCGTGGGTGGTGACCGACCGCTACTCGGGCTCGACGATCGCGTACCAGGGCTACGGCCGCGGGCTCGGCGGCACGGCCGACGGGCTGGCCGAGGTGGTCTCCTGGGCGACGGCCGGAGTGGAGGCGGACATGTCGGTCTTCGTCGACGTGCCCGTCGACGTGGCGGACGGCCGCCGGCGCGGGGCGGACCGCATGGAGCGTCTCGGACCCGAGTTCGCCGCACGCGTGCGCGCGGGGTTCGCAGCGCAGGCGGCGGCCGAGCCCGGGCGGTGGCTGGTGGTCGACGGCACCGGGGACGCCGCCGCGATCACCGCGCATATCGTCGATGCCGTGCGCGAGCGTCTCGGTCCCGAGCCGGAGCACGGCCGTTGAGCGAGGAGCGTCCGTCGCCCGCGCTCTTCGCGGGGATCGTGGGTCAGGAAGAGGCGGTGGCCGCGCTGAAGGCGGCGGCGGTCAAACCGGTGCACGCCTACCTGTTCCGAGGGCCCGAGGGAAACGGTGGGCTTGTCGCGGCCCGCGGCTTCGCGGCCGCCCTGCTCTGCCCGACCGGGGGGTGCGGCGTCTGTGCGACCTGCCGCGGCGCGCTGGCCGGCACGGAACCAGACCTCCACGTCGTGCGGCGCAGTGGTGCCTCGCTGTCCAAGGAGACCATCCGCGGGGTCGTGGCCCTGGCCCAACGGCGGCCGCTGGCCGCGGCGCGCCAGGTGATAATCGTCCAGGAGATGCACCTCGTCCTGGACCGTGCGCCGGTGCTGCTCAAGACACTTGAGGAACCGCCCGGCCAGACCGTTTTCATCCTGCTCGCGGACGAGCTCACTCCGGACCTCACGACGATCGCGAGCCGCAGCGCGGAGGTGCTGTTCCCACCCATCGCGCCGGACGTGCTGGCGCGGGCGCTCGAGGCAGAGGGCGTCCCTGCCGACATGGCGGCCGTCGTCGCCGAGAGCAGCGGCGGCAACCTCGACCGGGCCCGCGTGATGGTCGGCGACCCCGACGTCGCGGCACGGGTTGCGCTCTGGGCCTCTGTGCCCGATGCGCTGGCGTCCTCGGGCGGGGCCGTCGCGTCGCT
The DNA here is from genome assembly GCA_035483935.1 of Acidimicrobiales bacterium. Taxonomy (GTDB): domain Bacteria; phylum Actinomycetota; class Acidimicrobiia; order Acidimicrobiales; family RAAP-2; genus Bog-473. Next base: position 8,129 of record DATHPK010000115.1, on the reverse strand, counting down.
GACCCGGCGTGTGCTCGACTCCGCCGATCGCGCCGTCGAGCCGCTGCGGCTCGCGCACGACCGGGAGATCGAGTCGCTCACCGAAGCGGCCAAGGAGATGGGTGAGCGTGGCCTGCCGGGGCGCAAGGAGATCGCCGAGCAGCACCAACGAGAGGAGCGGCGCTTCCGCACCGACGCGCTGCGCGCGGGGCTCGGGGTGCTGGCCCGGACGTACCGGACGCGTGTGACCAGGATTGCCCAGCGGGGCATCGCGCCGGGCGACCTCGACGTGCGGGCCGCGACGAACGCGGTCGGGCTCATCACCGAGGTGGCCCAGGCACTCCCGCGGAACCCCAACGAGACCCTGCTGCTCCAATCCCTCTTCACCCGGCTGGCTGCACTGTCCGTGTAAGGAGACCGTCCGGTCCATCGAAGGCGGCGAGCGCACGTCGGGCCTGGGCCTAGCATCGCGGGTTCGAGAGCCAGGGGAGACCAGATGGCGGGGAGTGATGCGGAGGCGGTCACGAACCACACCGACCCGGCCGGTCCCCTGCAGATCCGGGTCCTCGGCCCACTCGAGATCGCCTGGGCCGGCCGGCCCGTCGACCTCGGCGGCCCCAAGGCCAGGGCGCTCGTCGCGCGCCTGCTGATCGATCGTGGCCTCATCGTCTCGGTGGACCGGCTCATCGATTCGCTGTGGGGAGACCACGAGGGCGAGGGGGCCGAGATCGCGCTGCGTTCGACGATCTCGCGGCTGCGCAAGCGCCTGCGCGAGGCGGGCGTCTCCGACGACCTCATCGTGACGCGGGCGCCGGGCTATGCCTTGGAGGTCGCGGCGGAGACCACCGACATCTTCACCTTCGAACGGATGGTGGCGGACGGCAAACGGCAGCTGATCCGCCATCGGCCGGGCGAGGCCGTGCGGGTACTCGAGGAGGCGCAGAGCCTCTGGCGCGGGTCGGCGTTCAGCGAGGTCCGTGACGAGCCGTTCGCACGGGCCGAGGCGCGCCGGCTGGAGGAGATGCAGCTCGCGGCGATCGAGCTGCGCCTCGATGCCGCCTTCACGTTGGGCCGGCACGAGTCGGTCATCGGCGAGCTTGAGACGCTGACGACCCAGCACCCCATGCGCGAGCGCCTGTGGTCCCAGCGCATGCTGGCGCTCTACCGTTCGGGCCGCCAGGCCGAGGCGCTGCGCGTCTACCAGGATCTCCGCTCGACGCTCGTGGACGAGCTGGGCATCGAGCCGGGTCACGACGTGTCGTGGATGGAACACGCCATCCTGACCCAGGATCCCGCCCTGTTCTTCGCGTCGCCGGACGAAGCGGCGTCCGACGCGGGGGGCGAGACGGAGGACCGCACCGGTGCGGCCGCCGAATCGCCGGGCGGGTACCGCGTCCGTATACCGACGTCGCCGACCCAGGGTCCGCTGGTAGGAAGGGAACGGGAATCGGCCCTTCTGCGCGACTGGTGGGCGTCGGTGGGCAAGGGGGACGGTGATCTCCTTCTTGTCGAAGGCGACCCCGGTATCGGAAAGACGCGCCTTGTCGGCGAATTGGCCCGCGCCGTGGAGAGCGAGGGCGCGCTGGTGTTGTGGGGACGCTGCGACGAAGACCCGGTGGCTCCGTTCCAGCCGTTCGCAGAGGCCCTCGGCCGTTACTTTCACGCCGAGTCGGCCGATCGCATCTCGCGCATGCCCACGTGGCAACTGAGGGAGCTGTCCCGCCTCGTCCTCCGCCTGCGCGAATACGCGACGCCCTTCGAGGGGGATCCGGGGGACCCGGAAGGCAACCGCTTCCGCTTCTTCGAGGCGGTCGCAGCGACGTTGAACGAACTCCCCGGGAGCGGCAGGCTCCTTCTGGTCGTCGACGACCTGCACTTCGCGGACCAGCCCACCCTCCTCCTCCTGCGCCACGTGCTGCGGAACATCGACCCGGAGAGGATCGGCATCGTCGGGATGTACATCGACACCGAAGTGCGGTCGGGGCACTGGCTGCGCCAGGCGCTGGCGGATCTGCGGTCCGGACGCTCGGTCGAGATGGTGCACCTCGAGGGACTGCGCGAGGACGGTGTCGAGGAGCTGGTGCGCAGCTGGCCGAAGGTCCCGGTGGAGCTGGTCCCGCGCTTGTGCAAGTTGACCGACGGGAACCCCCTGTTCCTCGAGGAGATGCTCGACCACCTGGGCGAAGGCCAGACGGAGCAGGACGACCACGGCGAGACGCTGGTGCCCCCGGAACTCGAACCAACCGAGGCGATCCGGGAGCTCGTGGCGCGACGCGTGTCGCGGATGCCCGAGGATGTCATTTATCTCCTGCAGGCGGCGGCGGTCGCGGGTCAGGAGTGCGAAGCGAGCATCGTGGCCGAGGCGGCGGCCTTGAGCCCGGATCAACAGCTCGATGCGTTCGATCGCGCGGAGGAGTCACGGCTGCTCCGTCGAGCGGGCGGGCTCGTCCGCGATCGCTATTCCTTCACGCACGGCCTGGTGCGCGACGCGATCTACGGCGAGCTATTGCGCGGCCGCCGGGTCCGCTACCACTACCAGATCGCGTTGGCGACCGAGCGCGTCCACGGTGAGTCGATCGACCGATATGTCAACGAGCTCGCCCACCACTTCTACATGGGGGCGGCACTGGGCGGTGCCGACAAGGCCATCCGCTACTGCATCGCCGCCGGCGAACGGGCGCTGCGCCTGCTCGCGTTCGAAGAGGCGGTCGGCCACCTCACCCGCGCCCTTGAAGTGGCCGAGAATTCCGGCGCGGCCGATCAATCCGCCCTCTGCGACGCGCTGATCGCCTTGGCCGAGGCGCAGAACCGGGCGGGCGACGAAGAACAGGCCAACGCAAATTTTGCGCGGGCCGCCGCGCTGGCCCGCTCGATCGGGGATCCGGACCGGCTGGCCATCACCGCCCTGCGCGCCGGACCGGTGAGCTACCTCGGCGTCGTCGATGCTCACGACGAGCAGATCGACCTGCTCGAAGAGGTGTTGGGGGCGCTGCCCGCCGCCGACTCGCACCTGCGCGCCCGGGTCACGGCCCAGCTCCCTCTGATCATCGTCGCGTTGAGCGGTGTGCCCGCTCCCGGCGCGCTCGAACGAGCTCTGGCCTTGAGCTCCGATGCGGTCGCGATGGCACGGCGCCTCGGTGACCGTCTCGCTCTCGGCTACGCCCTGCGCGCCCGCATCAACGTGTTGTGGGGCATCGACCCGGCCCCGGAGCGACTGGCCGCGGCAACGGAACTCGGCGAGATCGCCGCCGACGTCGGCGACCCGTTCCTCGCGTTGCACGGCCACATGTGGCGAGTCCGAGAATTGCTGGCGCAGGGCGACATTGACGCGGTCAACGACGAGCTGACCCGATTCGAAGCGCGCGACGCCGGACCGGTGCACCCGCTCGAAGCTGCGTGGTCCCTCAACGTCGGGGCGATGATGGCGCTGATCGCTGGCGACGTCGAGCGGGCAGAGGCGTTGGCTCGCCGAAGCATGGAGGCCGCCGAGGGCTACAACGACCTCGTCCTCACCTTCTACGGGGGGGTCATGGTGTGGACCTGGTGGCAACGCGACGAGATCGTCGTCCTCGAGCCGATGTTCCAAGAAGTGATCGGCGAGGCGCTCGAGGGGTACCCGATCCTCAGGACCGCCCTGGCGCTCATCCACGCCGAGGCCGGGCAGCCCGACCTGGCGCTGGCCCACCTCGAGGAATTGGCAGAGATCGGCTGGGAGGTCGTCGCCAAAGACCAGACCGAAGGCATGTCGCTCGCGCTCGTGGCGGGGGTGTGTGGGGTACTCGGGACGCAGGCCCGGGACCACGCGTCGCTCGTGTACGAGCAGATGCGGCCCTATGCGGGCACGGCCGTAGTGATCAGGGCGCCGGCGACCGCCTGCTTGGGCCCAGCCGACCACTACCTCGGCCTGCTCGCGGCCAGCGCGGGAGACCTTGCCCTCGCCGAGGTGCACTTCGAGGCGGCGATTCGGCTGGCGAACCGCATGGGTTCGACTCCGTTCGAAGCAGCGTCCGAGGTCGAGTTGGCGCGGACACTGCGCCAACGCGGACGCGAAGGCGAAGAGCGGGTGGCGGTCCTGTTGCGCCACGCCGAGGAAACGGCGCTGCGCCTGGGGCTGCGTCGCGTGGCCCGGATAGCGGCCGATCCGGGCTGATCGGCGGGCGTCAAGACCCGGCCGGGTTCCCCCGTTCTTCCTCGGCGAACGAGGCCAGCTTGTCGTCTGCTTCCCGGATGCGCCGACTCATTCCGACCAGCAGCGCGTTGCGGAACCCCGGGATCTCCATCATCTCCTGGAGCTCACGGGGACCGACGACCAGCACGTCGAGATCCGACGTCGCCGTCACCGTTGCACTCCGTGGCGCGGCATCGATTGCCGCCAGCTCTCCGAAGTAGTCGCCGGGTCCCCAGTCGTTGACGACCCTTCCGGCGCGGGTGACGACGACGGTCCCCTCGACGATGATGTACAGCTCGCGCCCGACCCGGCCCTCACGGAGGATGACTTCGCCCTCTTGGATCCGCAGGCGTTCGACAATTCCTGCGATCTCTGCGAGCTGCTCCTCGGTGCACTCGGCGAACCAAGGCACTCCCTGCAACCGTTCGACCACCATGGTCGGCACCCCCCCTTCTCGTGCGGACTCTGGCGTCAGGCTAAGCGACGTACCGATCGCCATCGGCATCGCATCACGAAACCCAGGAATCTCGAACAGGGCGGCAAACTCGCGCGGCCCGAGGATCAGCACGTCGACCTCGGTGAGGGCGGTCAGGGTTGCGGGGCGAGGCCCCGGGTCCGTTGCGATCACCTCGCCGAAGAAGCTCCCCGGACCAAGTGTGTCGACATGTCGTCCTTCCTGCGTCACCGCCACCGTTCCGGAAAGAATCAGGAAGCGCTCGCGGCCGATCCGCCCCTCCTTGGCGAGCACCTCACCGTGGTCGACCTGGACGTGCTCGGCCAGCCCGGCCACCTGCTCCAGCTGCGCGGTGGTGAGCCCGCGTAATTGGTCCAGTGCCCGGAGCCGGTCGATCGTCGTTCGGTGCCCCATTTCGATTGCCACGGCGCTCGCCCCTCTCCCAAGCGGCAGCAGACTCCCGCAACCGGCAGCCGGGTGCACCCACTGTGCGCCCCGACCCTTGCAAGGACGTTGCACGCTGGTGACACACCGCAGGGAGGTTGATGCAGGCACACGAATCGCAGGGTGAACTGGGAGAACGAGGGCGATTCTGTCGATGTGGGGCGCGCCCGGGCCGCGCGCCCGCCACGTTCACGACGACTTCCGGGTCCCTGCACGCGCTGACGTACACTGACTCTCCGCCGTCGGCCCTGGTGATCCCAATGTTCGTGGGGTCGCTCCTTGGTGCTGACGGTGGCAGACGCCTGGGTAGCTCAGTCGGTAGAGCAGCGCACTCGTAATGCGCAGGTCGTCGGTTCGAGTCCGACCTCAGGCTCCAGTTCAGGTGGCATATTTGACTGTACCCACAGGTCGAATAGGGTATGGCCCAACAGCTGGCCCAACAATCGGCCGAAGACCCGCTTCGGCGGGGGCTCTGCAGGGGTGGCCCATGCCGGGAAGCATGCGCAAACGACCCGACCGAGGGAACGACGTCTGGGAGCTCCGCGTCTTCATCGGGCGGGACTCGCACGGCCGTGTCCGCCACAAGCAGCGCACCTTCCGGGGACCGAAGCGCGCCGCCGAGAAGGAACTCGCCCGGCTCGTCATCGCGCAGGACTTCGAACCCGAGGTGCCGCCCGAACCCGAGACGAAGTCGTGGAACACCACGACCACCGTGAACGACGCCATTGCGGGCTGGAAGCACAACGGCTGGGCGGATCTCAGCCCTGTCACCGCTCGTCGTTACGAGAACGTCTGGAAAGTCCACATCGAGAAGAGCATCGGCAAGCGGCGCATCGCGACTCTGACTCCCTACGAAGTGGAACGGTACTTCCGCAAATTGAAGGCGGACGGTGCCGGACGCGAGACCGTCCGCTACGTCCGCTCCACGCTCAACCGGGCCTGCCGGCTCGCTCGCAAGTGGAGCAGCAATACGTTGCCCAACCCGATCGCCGAGACGGAGCTCCCGTCGTGGGGCATCGATGAAGCCGCCGAGCCGGTGCGCGCCCCGACGGTGGAGGAGGTCCAACTGCTCTTGGCGCATGCTTCGGATTTCGATCTGCGTTTTTCGACCTGTCTTCGCGTCATCGCGGCCACCGGTGCACGCCGCGGGGAGGCGTGCGCGCTTCGGTGGTCGGACGTCGACTGGGAGAACGGCACCGTCACGATCGATGAGTCTGTGGTGGCGTCGAAGGGTGGCGCGACCATTAAATCCCCAAAGACGCGGGCCAGCATCCGAGCCGTCGCCGTCGACGCCGGCACCCTGCAACTGCTGGAGCAACTGGAGACCGAGCAGCAACGGCTGGCATCCGAGAGCGGTGCCACCTTGATCCCAGCAAGCTTCGTCTTCTCCTCTGAACCCGGCGGCAATGTGCCACCACATCCAGATTCCGTCAGCCACTCCTTCACCAAGGCTCGAGTCGCAGCGGAACTGCCCAAGGATCTGCACCTCCATTCCCTGCGCCACTTCCAAGCGACCTCCCTCGACGCCGTCATCCCAGAACGCCAGAAGCAGGCCCGCCTCGGCTGGTCGACGGCCCACATGGCTCGCCATTACACCGACGCCATCTCGAGTGAGGACCGCAAGGCCGCCGACCACATCGGCTCACTCCTCGACTCGTAGTCGCACGCGCGTGACGAGGTGGCACGCCACTCCACCGGGCCACCCACTCCCGGACGCGTTCCGGCGACTCCGTGAGCAGACCCCAAACGCAACCAGAAGCCCCTTACGGGGCTGCCTCCTCCATTGTGGTTGGCTGGACATCCCGCACGCCATTGTCAAGGCCGAGCCCTGCGGGCGGCCTTCGGCCGGCCTTGACAATGGCTTCCTTCCGAATCGACAGTGTCCAACCCACGCCCCGATACCACCACCGGATCTCCGAGTCTGTCGTGCTCGTCAGAGTGGACTCTCAGCAGTGTCCTCGGTTTCACTGTTGTCTTCGCCGTCGAGGAACCGCTTGAGCGCTCGTTTCGGCACATACCACTTGCCCCCGATGCGGTGCACCGGGAACGGGACCTTGCCGTCGCGGACGGCCCGGTAGATGGTCGAGCGGCCGATGCCGAGCACCAGGGCGGTCTCTTCGAGGTTGAGCAGCTGGGCGCTCCGGGACCTCATGGCGACCTCCGGACAGAAATTCGAACAATCCGGAATCCAGTCCGACCATTCACCGTCGACGATGGTGCGTTACGGTCGCGGCGTGTTCCGGGTAGCAAAAGGAGCACGGCGGGTCGCGAGCGCGGGGGCGTTGTCATGTGTCCTCCTCGGCCTCGCCGCGTCGGGTGCGGCCGCTGGCTATTCGGGCGTCGACGTCATGCCGGCCGACGGCCGGGTCAACACCCCCGACTTCACGGCCAAGGTCACCTCGGTCGCCTGGCCCGCCACCAACGACGGCCAAGAGCCCACGTCGGGTCGGCGCTTCGTCAGCTTCACGCTCGAGGTCAGCGCCCTCGCGCAGAGCTCTTCGCCCACCGCTCTGGCACCGTCGCTCAGCGCGGCGCTGCACTGGGGCGGCGCGTCGCACCCGCTCTCGCTCTCCTCGATCCTGGGCGAGATCCAGTCCGGCGCCGGCGGGTCGAACACGCCCAGCGGCAGCGCCTCCTTCATGGCGGACGTGCCCAACGACACCCACGACGTCGACCTGGTGCTTACCGAGGGGAGTTTCAGCCAGAGTTTCGACCTGTGGACCCTGCAACGAGTCCCGCCCACTCCGAGCGTCCTCTACCGCGATCCCACCCAGACGACCATCGCCGGTTCGGCTACGGCACCCGCCACGCTGTGGCTGTCGAATCCGGCCGACGGCTTCACCAGCACGGCCACCATCAGCCTGCAGAACGCCACCCTCGGCTTCGCTGTACCGGCCGGCACGACCCTGTCCCCGGACCCCGACCAGGCCGTGCTCTCGGTCGTGCTCGACGGGGAGTCCCCGAGCGACCCCAACGATCCGACCGGCTCGGGCCACTATCTGGGCGCCGAAGCGCCGCTGCCGGCCAGCATGCTCAGCTTCACGCCGAGCGGCGCCGAAGCGGTGCCGGCCACGATCAGCGACA
>DATHPK010000114.1:0-2731 GCA_035483935.1 Acidimicrobiales bacterium | reverse complement strand
ACCGAACAGCAGCTGGAAGCAACCGGAAGCAACAGGAACAGGGGACCGACAATGAAGCTGACAGGGGCCCAGGCCCTCATCAAGAGCCTCGAGATGCAGGGGGTCGACGTCATGTTCGGCCTGCCCGGTGGCGCCATCCTGCCCGTCTACGACCCCATCATCGACTCGTCGATCCGCCACATCCTGGTCCGCCACGAGCAGGGCGCCGGCCATGCGGCCGAGGGTTACGCCATGGTCACGGGCAAGCCGGGGGTGGCGATGGTGACGAGCGGCCCGGGGGCGACGAACGTCGTCACGCCGCTGGCGAACGCGTATATGGACTCGACGCCGCTGATCGTGGTGTCGGGGCAGGTGGCCACGCCGGCGATCGGCACCGACGCCTTCCAGGAGTGCGACATCACCGGCGTGACCATGGGCATCACGAAGCACAACTGGCTCATCAAGGATGTCGACGACATCCCGCGGGTGGTGGCCGCCGCCTTCCACGTGGCGACGACGGGGCGGCCGGGGCCGGTGCTCATCGACCTGCCCAAGGACATCTCGAACCAGACGATGGAGTGGTACTGGCCGACGTCCGTGGCGGACCTCGACCTTCCGGGCTACCACCCGGTGACGTTCGGCGACCCGGTCCTCGTCGCGCAGGCGGCCGAGCTGATCGCGCAGTCGAAGCGGCCGGTGCTCTACGTCGGCGGCGGGGTGCTCAAGGCACGGGCGGCCGAGGCCCTGCGTGCGCTGGCCGAGCGGACCGGCATCCCGGTGGTGACGACGCTGATGGCGCGGGGCGCTTTTCCCGATTCGCACCCGCTGGCGCTCGGGATGCCCGGCATGCACGGCCACTACACCGCCGTGACGGCCATGCAGAAGAGCGACCTGCTGATCAACCTCGGCGCCCGGTTCGACGACCGGGTGACCGGGAAGATCTCGTCGTTCGCACCGGAGGCCAAGGTGATCCACGTCGACATCGACCCGGCCGAGCTCGGGAAGGTGCGCGTGCCCGACGTCGGGATCGCGGGGGACTGCCGGCAGGTGATCGGCGAGCTGCTGCTGGCGATGGACGCCCGTGACACGGTCGGCGAGGGCCCCGTCGTCGGTGATCTCGAGCCGTGGTGGCGCCAGATCCACGAGTGGCAGGAGCGTTTCCCGCTGCACTACACGGAGACGGAGGGCGGTGCGATCAAGCCGCAGAACGTCGTCGAGCAGCTGCGGGACGCGGCGGACGAGGACACCATCGTCGTCGCCGGTGTGGGCCAGCACCAGATGTGGGCCTCGCAGTACTGGCAGTTCGAGCACCCCTACACCTGGGTCAACTCGGGCGGGGCGGGGACGATGGGCTTCGCCGTCCCGGCGTCCATCGGCGCCAAGGTGGGCCGGCCGGACCGCACCGTCTGGGCCATCGACGGCGACGGTTGCTTCCAGATGACGGCGCAGGAGCTGGTGACGGCCAGCTCCGAGCAGATCCCGGTGAAGATCGCGATCCTGAACAACGCCTACCTGGGCATGGTGCGCCAGTGGCAGGAGATGTTCTACGGGGAGCGCTACTCGGAGGTCTACCTCTCGCCCGACCTGCCCGACTACGTGATGTGGGCCGAGGCCATGGGCTGCGTCGGCATCCGGGCCGAGTCACCCGAGGACGTCGGGCCGGCGATCGAGAAGGCGAACTCCATCGACGACCGGCCGGTCGTGGTCGACTTCCGCACCGACGCCTTCGAGAAGGTGTTCCCGATGGTGCCGGCGGGCGCGTCCAACGACGACATCGTGGTGCACCCGGACCAGTTGGCCGGGACGGCCCGATGAGCGCCGCCGCCGCCAACGTCACGGCGCTCAAGGGCGGGAAGCCGCCGTCACCCCGTCACCACATCCTCTCGGTGCTGGTGGAGAACAAGGCGGGCGTGCTCGCCCGCGTCGCCGGACTGTTCAGCCGGCGCGGCTTCAACATCTACTCCCTCGCCGTCGCCCCGACCGACGAGGACGAGCACTTCAGCCGCATCACGATCGTGGTCGACGTCGAGTCGGCGCCGCTCGAGCAGGTGATCATGCAGCTCGACAAGCTGATCAACGTCGTCTCCATCGGCGAGCTCTCGCCGGCCGAGGCGGTCGAGCGCGAGCTGGTGCTCGTCACGGTCGCGGCCGGCCCCACGGAGCGCTCGCAGGTGATCCAACTGGTGGGCGTCTTCGGCGGCGAGGTGATCAACGTCGGGGCCGATCGCCTGACCGTGATGCTGGCCGGGCGCCCCGAAAAGATCGACGACTTCGAGGGTCTACTCGAGCAGTATCACGTCGTCGAGCTCCAAAGGACGGGCCGGGTGGCCCTGCCTAAGCTGGAACGCCACTGACCCGCCGGTACGACCAGGGACATCCAGGGAAAAGAAGAGAAAGAGAAAGAGCAGACCATGGCCACGCTGTACTACGAATCCGACGCCGACCCCACGCTGATCGCGGGGCGCAAGGTCGCCATCCTCGGTTACGGCTCGCAGGGCCACGCCCATGCGCAGAACCTGATGGAGTCGGGGGTGGACGTGCGCGTCGCCCTGCGCGAGGGGAGCTCGAGCCGGACCAAGGCGCAAGAGGCGGGGCTGCGCGTCATGTCGCTCGGCGACGCCGCCGCGGAGGCAGACGTGATCATGATCCTCCTCCCCGACACCGAACAGAAGGCGGCCTACGACGAGTTCGTGGCCCCGCAGCTCAACGACGGCGACTGCCTCATGTTCGCCCACGGGTTCAACATCCGCTT
>DATHPK010000113.1:0-2344 GCA_035483935.1 Acidimicrobiales bacterium | reverse complement strand
CCATCACGGCGAGCCGTCGGCCGTTCCCGCGTTGTTCGAGTCGGTGCGGGCCGCCACCGAAGAGGTCATGGCCGACGTCCTCGACGTGTGGGCCGACAGCGGGCACGACCTCGGGCGTTTGTTCGAGCTTGCGCTCCTGGGTGAGCTCGTCTCGCTGGAAATGGCCGCACGCGAGGGTGTCGACCCGGGGCCGGTTCCCGCGGTCGAAGAGGCCCACTTCGCCCAGCGCTGAGACCGTGGCGACGCCGGGTGCGCGCGCCTCTCCGTGGTTAGCTGAGCCGCTCCACGATCATGGCCATGCCCTGACCGCCGCCGACGCACATCGACTCGAGGCCGAAGGTCTTGTCACCGTCCTCGAGGCCATTGAGCAAGGTGGTCATGATGCGGGCGCCGGTCTGGCCGAACGGGTGGCCGAGCGCGATCGCCCCGCCGTGGACGTTGAGCTTGTCCCAACTGATGCCGAGGTGCTTGGCCGATGGGATCACCTGGGCCGCGAAGGCCTCGTTGATCTCCACCAGGTCGATGTCGTCAATGCTCATGTTCGCCCGAGCGAGCACCTGTCGGCAGGCGTCGACGGGGCCGAGACCCATGATCTCAGGGTTGAGCCCCGACACCCCGCTGGCCACGATGCGCGCGAGCGGCGTGATGCCGAGTTCCTTGGCCTTGGTGTCGCTCATGACGACGACCGCGGCCGCGCCGTCGTTGAGGGGACACGCATTGCCTGCGGTGACGGTGCCGCCCTCGCGGAAGACGGGCTGCAGGCTCGCGAGCTTCTCCAGCGTCGTGCCGGGTCGCGGGCCGTCGTCCTTGGTTACCTCCGTGCCGTCCGCAAGCGTCACCGGGATGATCTCTCGCTCGAAGAAGCCGTTCTCTTGCGACTCGACCGCCCGCGTCTGCGACAGAAGTGCGAACTCGTCCATCTCCTGGCGGCTGACCTTCTCGAACTCGGCGACGTTTTCCGCCGTCTGGCCCATCGCGATGTAGACGTCGGGCAATCCGGCCGGCGGCGCCCAGGGCTCCGTGACGGCAGGCGTGCGCACCTTCGTGCGCTGCTCGGCGTCCGCGAAGGCGGCGTTGTGGGGTCCCGTGTCCGACGCGCCGTGCATGTAGCGGCTCACCGTCTCGACGCCGGCCGCGACGAAGACGTCGCCCTCGCCGGCCCTGATCGCATGGGCGGCCATGCGGATGGTCTGCAGCGACGAGGAGCAGTAGCGGTTCACCGTCACGCCGGGGACGTCCGGCAACCCGGCGAGGATGGCGGCCACGCGCGCCACGTTGTAACCGGCCTCGCCGGCGGGCTGGCCGCACCCGAGGATCACGTCCTCGACGGTCTGGGGGTCGAGCTGGGGCAGCTTCTCGAGCACGGTCTTGATGACGAGCGCGCTGAGGTCGTCGGGGCGGCACTCCACGAGCGATCCCTTGTTGGCCCGCCCGATCGGGGTGCGGCCGGTGGCGACGATGACGGCTTCAGGCATGTGGAACTGCTCCTCGCTTCGGTTCAATCGCGGCCCTGGGGTCTCGCCCGAGGACCGCGGTGAGGTTACTCGTCGGTATGAGAGGCCCCGCCGGGCCGACATTGGCCGCCCCGGCGGACCGGACTGTAACGTGTTCTACCGCGCCGAGCTTCGCGATCGGGCCGGCGACCACGTGGCGTCGACGTGGGGCGACGCGCCCCCGCCATCCCGGGAGGGACACCAATGGAGATTGCCTACACCGAGGAGCAGCAGGCGCTGAAGAGCGAGCTGCGCGCCTACTACGAGAACCTCCTCACCCCCGAGGTGGAACAGGAGCTGTCGCAGGCGCACGGCATCGGACCGGTGGTGCGCCGGGTCGTCCGCCAGATGGGCCAGGACGGCTGGCTCGGCATCGGTTGGCCCAAGGAGTGGGGCGGCCAAGGGCGTTCCGCCATCGAGCAGTTCATCTTCTTCGACGAGTCGATGCGCAGTGGCGCCCCGGTTCCAATGTTGACGATCAACACCGTCGGCCCGACCATCATGAACTTCGGCACCCAGGAGCAGAAGGAGTACTTCCTGCCGAAGATCCTGGCGGGAGAGATCCACTTCTGCATCGGCTACACCGAGCCGAACGCGGGCACCGACCTCGCCTCGCTCACGACGAAGGCGGTGCGCGACGGCGACGAGTACGTCATCAACGGGTCCAAGATCTACACCAGCCTGGCCGGAGACGCCGACTACATCTGGTTGGCCACCCGCACCGATCCGAATGCGCCCAAGCACAAGGGCATCTCCATGTTCTTGATCCCGATGGACACGCCGGGCATCCGCGTGGTGCCGATGAAGCTGCTGGGCGACCACAACATCAACTACACGTTCTACGAGGACGT
>DATHPK010000112.1:0-7202 GCA_035483935.1 Acidimicrobiales bacterium | reverse complement strand
CGCAGCAACTGCTTGCGGTAGTTCCACTCGTACAGCGCCTTGGACTCGTCGAGGCCCTCGTAGCACTGCAGGCGGATGAGCCGGGCACCGGTGAGCTCGGCCACCGACTTGGCGAGTTGCGTCTTGCCGGTACCCGCCGGCCCCTCGACGAGCACCGGCTTGCCCAGCCGGTCGGCCAGGTAGACGACGCCGCTGATGGACTCGTCGGCCAGGTAGCCGACCTCGCTCAGGCCGCTCCGCACGGCGTCGAGCGACTCGAACCGGGGGGGTCCGGTCTCGGGCAGCCCCAGGCGGCCGTTCGTCGTCTCGCTCACGCGCGCACCTGCCCGTCGCCCCGTACGACCCACTTCAACGTCGTCAACTCCTTCACTCCCATCGGGCCGCGCGCGTGCAGTTTCTGGGTGGAGATGCCCACCTCTGCGCCGAGCCCGAGCTCCTCACCGTCGACGAACCTCGTCGACGTGTTCACCAACACCGCCGCCCCGTCGACCTCCGCCACGAAGCGGTCCGCCGTCGCCACGTCCGCGGTCACGATCGCCTCCGAGTGGCCCGAGTTGTAGCGGGCGATGTGGGCAATGGCGTCGCCGACGTCGTCGACCATCCCGATGGCGACCACCGGCGCCAGGAACTCGGTCGCGAAGTCCTCGTCCGTGGCGGGCACGGCGTCAGGGATGTGGGCCCGCACGCGCTCGTCCGCCCGGATCTCGACGCCGGCCGCCCCGAGCGATTCGGCCAGGCGCGGCAGGAACGCAGCCGCGACCCCCTCGTGCACGAGGATCGTCTCGACGGCGTTGCACACCCCGAACCGGTGCGTCTTCGCGTTCAGCGCGAGGTCGTGCGCCATCCCCAGGTCGGCGGCGCCGTCGATGTAGATGTGGCAGTTACCGTCGCCGTCGAGGACGTAGGGCACGGTGGCGTGCTCGACGAGCGACGCAATCAATGCGGGTCCCCCGCGCGGGATGAGGCAGTCGATGTAGCCGCGTAACCGCATGAAGGCGACGGCCGTCTCGTGCGACGTCTCCTCCACGAGGGCGACCGCGTCCTCGGGCAGGCCGGCCTTGACGACGGCCCGTCGGAGCACCGCCACGACGGCGCGGTTGGACTCGAGGGCCGACGACGAGCCCCGCAGGAACGCCGCGTTGCCGGCCTTGAGGCACAGCGCAGCGGCGTCGCTCGTGACGTTGGGCCGGTTCTCGTAGATCACACCGACCACGCCGAGCGGCACACGCACCCGGCTCACACGCAGGCCGTTGGGCCGCACCCAGCCCTCGGTCACCTCGCCGACGGGGTCGGGCAATCCGGCGACCTTGCGCAGGCCGCCGGCCATTGCGTGTACGCGCTCCTCGGTCAGGCGCAGGCGGTCCCTGGCCGCCTCGACCATGCCGGCCGCCTCGGGCCGCCGGAGGTCGGCGGCATTGGCCTCCACGAGCGTGGGCCATTCGTCGTCCAGGAGCTCGGCCGCCAGCCGCAGGGCATCGTCACGGGTCGAGCTCGTCGAGCGTGCGACGAGCCGGGCGGCGCCCCGGACGCGGCCCGCGAGCTGCTCCAACGCGGGCGAGGTCATCGGGTCAGGTTACAAGCACGAGGTCGTCACGATGGACGACGACCTGGCTGCGGCGGCCCATCCACTCCTCGGCCGAAGCGGCCGGCACCCGGACCAGGCCCTTGGCAAAGACCTCCCCGTCGGGACCGGCGATCTCGACGGCGTCGTCCGGCCGGAACTCCCCGGTGCAGCCGACCACGCCGGCGGCGAGGAGCGAGCGGCCGCGTCCGGTCAGTGCAGCCCGCGCCCCGTCGTCAACGCTGAGGCTGCCCGCCGCAGCCAACGCGAACGCGATCCAGAGCTTGCGCGCGGAGAGCCGGCTCTCCCGGGCCCGGAAGACCGTTCCGACACCCGCTTCGTCCGCGAGCGCCGCCGCCAGGACACCGGCACGCCCGGCGTCGGCGATCACCGTGCGCACGCCGGACCAGGTGGCGATCTTCGCCGCGGCCAGCTTCGAGGCCATGCCGCCACTGCCGACCGCGCTGCCGCGCCCGCCGGCCAGCCGCTCGAGCTGTTGGTCGATCTCCACCACCTCTTCGATGAGCGAGGCCTCGCGGTCGCGCCGGGGGTCGGCGGTGAGGAGTCCGGGGGTGTCGGTGAGCAACACGAGCAATTGCGCGCCGACGAGGTGGGCCACGAGGGCGGCGAGACGGTCGTTGTCGCCGAAGCGGATCTCCTCGTCGGCGACCGCGTCGTTCTCGTTGACGACGGGCACGACTCCCAGGTCGACGAGGTGCCGCAGCGTGCCGCGCGCGTGGAGGTACTGCGTGCGGTGCACGAAGTCGAGCGGGGCCAGCAGCACCTGGCCGGCCAGGGTGCCATGAGGGTCGAGCCCGTCCTGCCAGAGTCGCATGAGCCGGTGCTGGCCGACGGCAGAGACGGCCTGGAGCACGGCCGGGTCGGCCGGACGCTGGCGCCTGCCCTCGGGGTCGAGTGCGGCCCACCCCGCCGCGATGGCGCCCGACGTGACGACGACGACCGTGTGGCCGTCGTCCCGCGCCGCGGCGACCTCGCCGCACAGCCGCTCGACCGTCTCCTCCGTCACCGACGAGGACCCGACCTTGACGACCGCGATCATGCGCGCACCCGCCCCATCAGTCCTCGCCCCACGTGAAGGTCATGGAGCCGACGGTCACCTCGTCCCCGTCGCGCGCGCCGGCCCGGGTGAGGGCGCGGTCGACGCCGAGGCGGCGGAGCCGCCGGACCGCCTCGGCCTGCGCGCCGGGGTCGGTGAGGTCGGAAAGCGCGACCGCCCGCTCGGCCGCCCTGCCCACGACCAGCCACGCCCCGGAGCCCGAGCGCTGCACGTCGACCCCCTCGGGGAGGGGCCGGTGCACGACCACCTCTGCGGCCTCGGCAGCGAGGCCCTCTGCCGCCTCGGCCCTGACCTTCAGGACGAGCAAGGCGAGCCGGCCGACGAGTTCGTCCACGCCCGCGCCGGTGGCCGCGGAAAGCACGAGGTCGCACACCGCCTCGCCGTCGGTGTCGCCGCCGGCGCCCAGCAGGTCGGCCTTGCTGCCGGCGACGACCCGCGGGCGCTCGAGCAGCTCCGGGCGGTACGCGCCCAGCTCCGCCAGCAACACCCGCAGTTGCTCTACCGCCGGCTCGCCACCCATCAGGGGCGCGCCGAGGTCGAGGAGCACGACGAGTACACGGGCCCGCTCGATATGGCGCAGGAATTGATGCCCCAGGCCGCGCCCGCCGGACGCACCCTCGACCAAGCCCGGGATGTCCGCCATGACGAAGTCGGTGCCGTCGAGTGCCCCGCCCACCCGGACCACACCGAGGTGCGGCTCGAGCGTGGTGAACGGGTAGTCGGCGATCTTCGGCTTCGCCGCGGACACCGTCGAGATGAGCGTCGACTTCCCTGCGTTCGGGAAGCCGACGAGCGCGACGTCGGCCATCAGCTTCAGCTCGAGGTTGAGCCAGAACTCCTGGCCGGACTCGCCCTGTTCCGCGAAGGCCGGCGCGCGCCGGCGGTTGGACAAGAAGCGCGCGTTGCCGCGACCGCCCTGGCCGCCCTCGGCCCCGAGGAAGCGCATGCCCGCCGTGGCCAGATCCACCACCACCTCTCCGGCGCTGGTGCGCACGACGGTGCCGACGGGCATCGGCACGTCGATGTCCTTTCCCCGCGCCCCGTGGCGCTTCTGCCCGGAGCCGTGACCGCCGTTGGTGGCCCGCCGGAAGGGATGGTCCTTGAACGCGAGGAGCGACGACTCGTTCTCGGACGCGACCAGCCAGACGTCGCCTCCGTGCCCGCCGTCGCCGCCGTCGGGCCCGCCCCGGTCGACGTGCGCCTCGCGGCGCCACGACACCGCGCCCGCGCCGCCGTCACCGGCGCGCGCGTGCAGCTGGGCCTGATCGACGAAGCCGGGCATGGGGGGAAAGGTTACGAGCCGAGCAATCGGAGGGCGCGCCGAGCGACCTCCGCCCGGGCGCGGTCCTCGTCGATGTGCGTGCAACGACCGGCCTCGACCACGCACGAGCCACCCACCCACACGTCGGTGACCAAGTAGCCCGCACCCGCCCACACCAGGTGCCCGAGCAGCTCCGCATCGGACACCGACGGCGTGAAGCGCGGGTCATCCGTCCGCAGCCGGATCACGTCGGCCGGCCGGCCCGGTTCGAGGGCGCCGACCGGCAGTCCGAGCGCTTCGCCGCCACCCCGGGTGGCGAGACGCAGCGCCGTCGCCGTGGTGACCGCCCCGGGGTCGCAGGCCTTCGCCCGCGCGAAGAGGGCGGCGAGGCGCATCTCGTCCCACAGGTGCAGGTCGTCGTTGGAGGCGGGGCCGTCGGTTCCCAACCCGACCCGCACCCCGCGCTCGAGCAGCAGCTGCAGCGGGGCAATTCCGGAACCGAGCTTGCCGTTGGACCCGGGGCAGTGCGCCACGCCCACGCCGTTTCCGGCCAGCAACCTGATGTCGTCGTCGTCGAGCCATACTGCGTGCGCCGCCAACACACGGCCGTCGAGCGCACCGACGTCGGCCAGCAAGGCCGGCGCACTCATCCCGTAGCGCTCGAGCACGACGCCGCACTCGGCCTCGGTCTCCGAAAGATGGATCTGGAACAGCGCGTCGCGCCGCTTGGCCTCGGCCGCGATCTCGCGCAGGCCCTCCGGCGGCACGGTGTAGGCGGCGTGCGGGCCGAAGCCCAGGTGCAGCCGGCCCTCACGCCCATCCATCGTGTCGTACAGGCGGCAGGCCTCTTCCAGCATCTCGTCCCAGCGCTGACCGGGCGCCGTCGGGGTCCCGGGCACCTCGAAGATCCCCGGCGTGAAGACGCCCCGGATGCCCGCCGCGAGGAGGGCGTCGATCACCGGGCCCGGATGCCGGTACTGCTCGCACGTCGTGGTGACGCCGTTGGTGAGCAGCTCGGCCGCGCCGAGCGTCATGCCCCAGAAGGCGTCCTCGTCCTCGAGCCGCGCCTCGCGGGGCCAGACCGACTCGCTCAGCCAGAGGTCGAGCGGCAGGCCGTCGCCCGCGCTGCGCAACAGGGTCATGGGCGAGTGCGCGTGGCCATTCACGAGCCCGGGCATGAGGACGCCGCCGACCTCGCGCGCCTCCACACCGGCCACCGCCGGGACCTGCGCGGGGTCGCCCACCCACGAGATCAGCCCGTCGGTGAACTCGACCGCGCCGGGCGACAGCACGGTGTCGTGGGCGTCGACGGTGAAGACGTGGTCGGCGACGAGGCGGAGCGTCACGGCGCGCCGACGAAAAGGCGGCCGGAGAGGTCGCGCGAGACCCGGAGGTTCTCGTCGCCGCCTTCCACCGTCACCTCCACGGTGCCGTCCGTGTCGCGCCCGCCCACGAGCCCCACGGCACCGGGGATGAAGCCGCCGTCGTCGAGCAACGTCAGCGACCCCAAGTTCAGCTCGACCTCCTCGCTGATGCGCAGGAGCCGCACCCGCTCCCCGACCCCGACCTCGGCGAGCGGCCGGGTCGCGACCGACGGGGCGGCCGAATGCGAGCCGGGGATGGGATTTCCGTGCGGGCAGGTGGCGGGATCGCCCAGCAGCTCGACCAGTCGCGCCTCGACGTCGTCGGAGATCACGTGTTCCCAGCGTCCCGCCTCGCGGTGCACCTTGTGCCACTCGAGCCCGATGACGTCGACGAGCAGACGCTCGGCCAGGCGGTGCTTGCGCACGACCTTCTCGGCGAGCGCCCGTCCGCTGTCCGTCAGCGACAGCCGCCGGCCCTCGCGCGTCACGTAGCCGTCCTCTCTCAGCCGGTCCAGCATCTCGGAGACCGAAGGCGCCGAGCGCCCCAGGCGCTCCGCGATGCGCGCCTGGATCACCGGCACGCCCTCCTCGTCCAGGGCCAAGATCGTCTCGAGGTACTCCTCGACGGGCGGGTGGTACTCCTGGGGCGAATGCGCGTGTGCGCCATGCGCCTTGTCAGCCATCGTGACAGTGGTCGGCCGAGGGCGGCACGTCGAGCGCTGGGTTGCGGTCGAAGAAGCCGAACGGGACCAGGGTGAAGCCGGTGTACTCGACGGGCATGACGGGCCAGTCCTCGGGCCGGGGGATGTGCGTGACGCCGAAGGTGTGCCACAACACGATGTCGGTGTCGACAATTGCCCGGTCCTGCGCCGTCCACTCGGGCAGGCCGGCGCCCCCACGGTGCTGGTTGGGGTAGTCGCCCGCCGCCCGCCGCTCCTCGGGCTCGAAGGGGGTGACCCACAGGTTGTGCGAGGCGAAGGCGGCCCGTCGCCCCACGCTCGAGTCCGGGTGGGCCAGCAGCGTCGGCGTCGACACGGGGAGCAGCTTGTAGGCGGTGGGCTCACCCACGAGGTTGCGCGCCGAGCGGTTGGCGATGCGCCAGGTGCGGCTGTGCGACGGGTCGACGTTGCGCCGCGCCACCAACTCGGTCTCGAGCAGGGTAGCCGTCGTGCCGAAGACGTTGCCCCATGGGTTCTCCGGCGTGCCCGGTTCACCACTGCCCGCCGCGTCGACCTCGAACACCGCATTGTCGGGACCGTCGACCTCGATGTCGAGCCGCACATTGAAGAGGTGTTGGTGATACGGCGCAGCCAGGCCCGGCGCCACCATCTTGGCGTGGTCGCCGGCGTCGCCATTCGCCACGGCCATGGTCGACATGATCCCGGACAGCTTGACCTCGAGCTGGATCGTCCCGTCGAGGTAGAAATACCAGTAGAACCCGTACTCGTAGTTCCCGACGGTGGCGATGGAGCTCACCACCAGGCGCCGCGACCGGCGCACCTCGGTGCGGCCCGAGACCATGTCGACGTGCTTCCAGAGGATGCCGTAGTCCTCCTCGTGCATGCAGATCGCATTCGCCCGCGTGTGCGGCTTGCCCTTCTCGTCGGCGAAGACGTCGTCGAAGTAGCGAATCTCCCCCAGGCAGTCGCAGCCGAGCGTCAGTGAGTTCGCCATGCGGCCCAGGCCCCACTCGCCGGCGTCGAATGCGCTCTTCCACGCGTGCATCGGGCCGGGGTGCCCGTAGGGCACCACCATCTCGCTCACCGAGGCCCGGTAGAGGACCGGCCGCACGCGACCGCCGTCCTCGTAGCCGACCGTGTAGATCACCAGCCCCTCGAGGGGGTCCATCCCGACACGCAACGACCACTTCCGCCAGCGCACGAGGTTCCGTCGACCTCGAAGCTCGGCCCCTCGGGCTGCGTGATCTCGAGCGGCTTG
>DATHPK010000111.1:0-7698 GCA_035483935.1 Acidimicrobiales bacterium | reverse complement strand
CGGCCCGTTGAGCCATCCCGGCACGAGCAACTGGATCCCGCCGAAGAGTTGGGCCAGGCCGATCGTCACCACCATCACGATGAGGCGCGGTGCGGTGAAGAACCGCCACCGGATGATGGCATCGACGAAGAGACCCAACGCGGCCCCGCCGACCAGCGCAATCGCGATGCAGACGCCCCAGGGCACGTGGTGCGCCAGGTAGAGCTCGACGCCGATCGTCGCCGCCAGCGCGCCCATGGCGCCGTAGGAGAAGTTGATGACGCGCGACGCCCTGTAGGTCAGCACGAGCCCGAGCGCGAGCAGCCCGTTCACCGCGCCGAACTCCGCGCCCACGAGGATCTGCCCCCGCGGTGCGGCGTGAGGCCAGATCGCCGGGACGACGAAGAGCAGCACCAGCGCGGCCGCGACGGCCAGGACGACGCCGCGCAGGCGCGCCGGCATCCGGGCCCAGAGGTTCGAGACCTTGGCCCAGGGTTCCTCGAATCGCTCGGGGACCTCGAGGTGCATCAGCCGCTACCGCTACCCGTCCGCATACCCGCTACCCGCTACCCACTACCCGAGGCCGTGTACGGGAACCCCGTCGGCAGCGGCAGCGCGCCACCGGCGTAGGAGCCGATCTTGGTCCGGGTCTTGGAGAACACGTAGGCGCCCTGTTTGTCGTTGTAGGGCGAGGTCAGGTTCGGGTTCCAGTAGATGAAGGTCCAGTCCTCCTGGGGGGTGAAGTGCCCGGCGGGGAAGCCCCAGGTCCCGTACAGCGCGTTGGGCGCGCCCGCCTGGCTGCCCGGGTACGCCCGCATGCCGTTCTCGAAGCTCTGCGGCGTCAGGTCCGGCCCGGCCATCTGGATCCCGAGCGCCATCTCGTACATCTGCGCATAAATGATGTCGACCGCGTTCGCCGGTTCGGTGCTCGGGCTCACCTGCTTGTAGGCGGCGTAGCCGAACGTCTGCTGCTTGGGCAGCGTCGCGCCGTCGAAGCTGACGCCGAAGGCGTGCGACCACTCGCTCTGCTGGAAGAGCTGGCCCACGATGTCCTGGTCGGTAAGGGCGACGCCGGCCACGACCCACTCGGGGGTGTAGCCCTGCTCGGCCGCCCGGGAGGTCAGGTAGACGGGGAAGACGGGGTCGCAGCCGCAGAACACCGTCGTGATGCCGTCGTTCTGGAGCTGGCTGATCACGGTGGCCGCCTGGCTCGACAGCGTCGACAGGTTCAGCTGGTACTGGATGTTGTCGGCGATCGGGTGCCCGGCCGCGGCCGCCTCCTGGACCGCGCTCTGTGCCGCGGTCTGGTACCAGGGGTCGCTCGGGGCGATGATCGCCACCTTGCGGGGCTGGTTGAGCAGACTGCCCCCGGCGTACGCCGCGTTCCCACCGGCCAGCGACTTGAGATACAGCTCCATCGTCGCCGACACGACGTCGTTGGACTCGGTGTCGAGGCTCCACATGTACGGCGCGTATTGGCCCATGAAGGAGGCCGACAGGTAGGGCACCCCGAAGTTCACGACGTGCTGCTGCGACAACGCGACGCCGTAGGGCTCCGACGCCGCGTTGAGCTCCGCGAACGCGTGCAGCTGCTGGGACGCGGTGACCGCATCGGCATCCGCCTGCTGCTGGCCGCTCCCGAGAAGTTCGTTGGTGATGGACCCCTGGCCGTTGAAGTACTCGATGTTGAGCTTGCGTCCGTAGAACTGGAAGTGGTTGTCGAAGTACGTCGCCAGCGCGTTGATCGTCCGCTCGATGTCGGCCGTCGTGTCCACGATGTTGGCGCCACCGAGCGACGCGAGCGTCTGCTGGAAGCTCTCCGAGTCCGCCGTGATCCGATAGGTGACGTTGATCTGGTTGCCGCTGACGCCCGGCGATGTGGCGCCCCCGTTGTTCCCCGAGAACGCGATGCACGGCGGCGAATACGGGTCGCCGGCCACCTGCTGCCCGGCGCACGCGCTCGTGTGCCCGGCCGCCGACGCGCTGGCCGCGGCCCGGCTCGCCGTCTTGGCGCCGGACCCCGCCGCTCCCGCCCCCGCCGTGCCGGCGCTGCCGCCGGTCGTGGACCCCGCAGTGCCCGCCGAGCCGCCGGTCCCCGCGCCCGTCCCGGTTCCCGTTCCGCCCGGGACCCGCTGCGTCTCGTGCACGACGTCCTGTTGGGGCGCCTTCGTCGGCACCAGCATCGCCATCAGCACGAACGCAACGAGCAACGCCGCCAGCGGCCCGTACCCCTTGAGGAGCCGGCCGTTGGCCTTCACCGCCGAGAGCCGCAGCTTGCTCGAGCCGCCGCTTGGGTCTTCGCTCACTTCATTCCCTCCACTGCTCCCGTCAGTCGGTCCCGGCGTCGCTGGCGCAGGTAGTCCCAGACGAACAGCGCCACCACCAGGCCGAGCGAGACCAGCCCGATCGGCACTGCTGCGTTCGTGCCGCTGCAGCCGCCCCCCGACGGCCCCAGGCTCACGCAGGCCGTCGACTTCGTGATCGGCCCGAGCGACTCCTTCACACCCGAGCCCGTGCCGACACCAGCGGTCGCCGGCGTGCTGGGCGTGCCCGGCGTGCTCAGCGACCCGGTTCCGGTCGAACCGGTGGTGAGGGCTCCGACGGGGCCGGTCCCCGTGTTCCCCGAGTTCCCGCTCGCCGTGCTCACCGAGGGCGAAGGGCCGTTCGGCAGCGACCCGCTCCCGAACGGCGACTGCTCCGCGAGGTCGTTGGTCACCGCGGTTGCGCCGCCGAGCTGGATGTTGAGGTTGCCGCCCCCCGCCAGCACGCCGATGCCGATGTCGCCGACCAGGATCCCCGTGGCGAAGTTGCAGTTGAGGCCCAGCAACGCGTTGACGATTGCCGAGCGCACCGTCTGCGTGGCGCCCAGGTTCGTCCCGATGACCTCCTGGCCCAAGGTGTTGTTGTCGATCCCCACGCTGAGAGGCGAGATCTGCACGGTGCCGGCCGGCAACGTCGACATGGTCGGCCACTGGACGTTCAGGCCGACGGGCGCCAGCGCCGTGTTGATGATGGTCAGCACCGTCTGCGGGTTGAACGTCGAGGAGTTGACGAGCTTCGACGTGTCGACCTTGACCCCGGCGACCGTCAGCGAGCCCACGCTGAAGGTGCCGCTCGCCGTCGTGGTCGCACCCGACTGTTGCGTCGCCGTCCACGTGAGGTTGCCGATCTGGACGGCGCCGTGCGCCAGCGAGATCGACCCGATGCTCGATGTCGCGGTCGAGGTCCGCGTGGCGCCGTTGTCGATCGACGTGTGCGAGCTCGACGCCAGCCCTGAGATGGTCAAGAGGCCTCCCGGCACCGTGATGTCGCTCACCTCCGTGAGCGAGGTGGCTGATGGCTGCGTGGTGACGACGGCCGACTCGTTGCCCGCACCGACGGGCGACGTCGCCGGCGTGATGGAGTCGGACAGGTTCTGGTTCCCGTTGACCGACTCGGCCTGCACCGAGGCCGGCACGTCCTTGGAGTTGAGCTCCGGCGGTCCGCCGTTGCAGCCCGTGGCCTCGAGCGCGGTGCCGATGGCGCCGAGGTCGATCGTCTGGGAGAGCGACTGGGCCTCCATGTCCTGGTAGTCCGAGATCGAGATGCCGAGGCTGATCGCGTAGTTGAGTCCGCCTGTCGTCGGCGCCACCGTGATCGCCTGCGCCTGCGCCGTCGCGTTGCCCGGGACGAAGGACGACGTGTCGGCACCCGAGTTGGAACCGAACTCGACGATGCAGACCGCGGCACCGACGGCGCATGCCAGGCCGATGCGGAGCGTGGTCGGGGTGTAACGACGTTCGCGGAACCGCGTTCTCAGCGACCGTCGTCTTCGACTCACCCGGCGTGCCCTCCCCAAGGATCTCCGCTTCGATCCTGGGAATTCAACGAGCGCTGGGCTGGTTCCCTACGGGTGACTTTCCGCCGTTCGGGCGCCCAGACCCGGGCGACCCGCCACGCCACCGCCGCCGGACCGCTTTCCGGTGGCCGGAGCGGGGAATCCCCAGGCCGGACGGGCCTCACGTCGCAGTGGTGCCGCGACAACGCCGGCCCCACACGCCCGTGGAGACACCCACCGCTCCCGCCGCTCATCTCCTGTGCACACCCCCCGCAGGATGCCGCCCCGGCCGCTTGCCGCGGGCGCCGTGGCAGGAGTCAATCGCCCCGATCGTCGCGTCGTGGGCGACGGACGCCCGCCTGGTTCTCCGACAGTTGTTGCAGAAGAGGTACCCAGTGATCGAGGCCGTCAACCCCCAGCTCCTCGACCTTTCCGCGATCGTCGGCGAGGCGCAGCGTCACGGCGTCACTCGCCCAGGGCAGCGCCAGGAACTCCGCCGCCTCGCTCGATGTCAATGCCCCGCCCTGGCGACCGAGTGACAGCACGCTGTCGCCGCCAAGGGTTGCCTCGTAATTGCTGTCGATTCCGACGAGGTAGCGCTTCGCCTCGACGTGCAGGGCGACGATCCCCGCTACCCGCTCCCCCAGCGCCGCCTGCACGGCCGCCGCTCCGTCGGCGGCATGCGTCTCGTCGCGGGCGCCCGCCAGGAGCTGTCCCAGGTCGTGCACCAAGCCGGCGACCGCCAGCTCGACGTCGTCGGGCTCGTCTCGGTACAAGAGTGCTGCCGTCTGCAACGCGTGATCGAGCTGCGTCACCGGTTGACCTGCGCTCAGCGGCCGCTCGTCGCCGCCGGCCAGCACCGCCACGATCTCTTCGACGCTCAACTCCGCACCTCGGTGTGCATGCACCGCTCCATTCTCCCCCGTTGCATGTACGGTTGCGCGTGCCCTGGTCCCCCCCGCCACGCAGCCCCTGGACCGACAAGATGGTCGCCCTCGGCCGCGGCCTCGGCGACGACGGGCGCTCGGTTGTCTCGCTGCGAGCAGAAGACCTGCGCAGTGCCGCCACCTCGACGACCGGACTCGACGACTTCGGCGACTCCTGGTGGGAGGAGCCCTTCACCCGGCTGTGCAGCTCCCTCGACGGCGAAGCCCGTCTCCACCTTCCCGGACGTGTGCGGGCCCGCGGCGAGCTCCAGCTCATCCTCCAGAACCGCCTGCGCATGGTCGACCTCTGGAAGAAGGAGCCATCGGTTCTCCGCGAACGGGTCGACGGACCGATCGTCGTAACCGGGTTCGGACGGTCCGGCACGACACTGCTGCACGAGCTGCTGGCGTGCGATCCCGACAACCGGCCACCCCTCCTGTGGGAGCTCCTCCACACCGTGCCCTACGACGACGCCTCGGGCGACCTGTGCGACGACGAGATCAAACTCATGGACGAGATGGTGCCCGCCTTCACCGCCATGCACGAGAACGGCGGCCGGCTGCCTACGGAGTGCATCTTCTCGTTCGCGCACCAGTTCTCGAGCGACATCTTTACCGGCCTCTACAACGTGGGGGAATACACCGTGTGGCGCAGTGGCATCGACCAGGCGCCCATCTACGACTGGCACAAGCGCCATCTGCAGACGTTGCAGTGGGTCGCCGACGCGCCGACCTCGCGCTGGGTGGTCAAGGCGCCCTCTCACCTGTCCGCCCTGCCGATGCTCTTCGCCACCTATCCCGACGCCAGGGTCGTGCTCATGCACCGCGACCCTTTGCGCGTCATCGGGTCGCTCTCCGACCTCATGGCCACGCTGCACTACATGCACTCGGACCACGTCGACCATGCCGTCCTCATCGAGTTCATGGCGATGGGCATGGAGCTGCAGATGGACCCTGTCACGGCCGAGCGCGACGCCGGCACCGTGCCCGACGACCAGATCGCGGACGTCCTCTACAAGGACCTCGTGGCCGATCCCTTCGGGGTCATCGAAGGGCTCTACGCCGCCTGGGACCTTCCGGTCACCCCAGAGTTCAGTGCCGCACTCGACGCCTACCTGGCAGCGCGCCACACGAACCGCACCGGGGGCCACGACTACTCGTTCGCCGACACCGGGCTCGACCTCGCCACGCACCGTGCCCTTGTCACGCCGTATCAGGAGCGCTACGGCGTGCCCTCGGAGGTTTAAGCCGCAACTGGAAGAAGGGGCCAAGTTATGGACTGGAAGATCGAACAAATCGTCGTCCCGGTGACGGACGTCGATCGGGCAAAGGCGTTCTACGCGGCGGTGGGCTTCAACGTCGACGTCGACCACAGTGCCGGTGAGGATTTCCGGGTCGTCCAGCTGACACCACCGGGCTCGGCCTGCTCCATCGCACTCATGAAGAACGAGACGTCCGCCGGCTCGCTGCAGGGACTGCACCTCGTCGTGCGCGACATCGAAGCTGCCCTGTCACAACTCCGCGCCGCGGGAGCGTCCAGCAGCGACCTGTTCCATTTCGTCGACGGCGTGCAGACCGACGGTCCTGGCCCCGAGCGGACGGACTACGAGACGTTCCTTTCCTTCAGCGACCCGGACGGGAACGGCTGGCTCGTCCAGGAGGTACCCAGCCGGGCGAGCTGAGCCGCCCGCACCGGCACCCGCTCAGAGGTCGGCGACCTTGACGACCTCGGCGCTCGGATGCGGCGGACCGTCGGCGAGAATCCAGCGCACGATCATGTAGCCCTCGAGCCGGCCGCCGGTGTCGAGCCAGTTTTCGACCTTCGGGCCGGGGTTCGTCGGCGCGATCACCAGGCGCCACGACCCGCCGTCCGAGCGCTTGGCCCTCACGTTGTTCAGGTTGGTCGTGGTGTAGCGGTAGTCGAAGCTCTCCATCCACGGCGACGTCAGCGTGAGTCCCCAGTAGAGGAACGGTTTGTCGGGCTCGTGGACCGTGACCACGAGCGCCTCGTCCTCGGCCAACTCGAAGCGACCACCGTGGTAGGTCATCTCGGCGTTGGTGTGCGTGCGCACCTCGTCCTCCTGCGCCGCGACGTGCGCGGAACCGGCCTGTCCGCCGAACGAGTTGAGGTTGCTCGCGGCGTCGCGCCACATCTGCATTGCCGTGCCACCCACGAACGTGAGGAACATGGCGGCGAACTCGAGCTTCGGCGCCAGGTCGTCGACCGTGAGGAGCGGGGGCGGCACCACCTCCCCCGGGTCGGGAACGACCTCCATGCGCAACCGGGAGAACCTCTCGGGCCGCTTGTCGAAGTGCGTCTCGCGGATGGCAAGCTGCGCGGTCCCGGGTTCGAGGATGACCGCGTTACGCGGCGCGGGGTCGGGCATCTTGTCCGCCGGCGCAATGAGGATGTCCACCTCACCGTTCGGGCCGAGCTCGAACTCGTCGATGTTCGTCTGGGTCTGCGTCCCCGTCCGGCCCCCGACCTGGCCTTGGCCGAACGCCGTCCCGAACGTCATCCCGAGATACGCGCACTCGCCGCGGTACCCGGTCATCCGGTAGGTGTGGGAGTCGTCGAGGACGCAGAACAGGTAATGCGTGTCCGGGTTGTCGACCAGCAGCTTCTTGTACTCGTCCTGCAGGTCGAAGAGCACGGGATGCAAGGGATCCGAGCGCTCGACGATCCAGTCGAGGATCAGGCGGTTGAGCCGGGTCACCCAGCGGTAGCCCTCGGCCATGTCCACGTCCGTCTCGGGGACCCCGGTGGCCTCCCGCACCACGTCGAGTGCCGTGGTCTGTGCCTCCACCCAGGCTTCGAATGCCTTGTCGAGTCGCTCGTCTCGCATGCCGCTCCTCCGTCCGTGTCGAGGGGACGCTACCGGGGTCTTCCCCCGGGTGCGCCGAGTCGCCGCGTCCTCTTTCCAGCCGGTAACTTCGGAGGACGTGACTGATACCGCAATCGAGACGACCGGCACG
>DATHPK010000110.1:0-22218 GCA_035483935.1 Acidimicrobiales bacterium | reverse complement strand
GAGGGGAGTCCTCGCTCCAAGCTCATTCCGGAATCCGATGCGCGAGGAATTGAGATGGGGGCGGCGGTCGCTCCGTTGAAACCGGTCCCCCGAACCGCCACCCCCATGCGATGTTGCACGAGGTCAGCCTGTTCGGCATAGAGGCGTTCGTCCTTCTCATGTCGACAACGCACAAACAACAACGTCCGCGTGAAGGCCGTTCGGCTCTAGTCGAAGTGCAACCCCGGTGCGACGATGCCACCGGCCCAGGTCGGGGGCATCGTCGTGTCCTTGTCTTGGCACGTATGAGGACCCTGGGTTGGGGGTGACTGTGGCTGGCCCCGCGCTTCCCGCTTGAGGCCGGGGCCGGCCTGTCACCCCGGACGGTCGTGCGAGTTCCGGTCTTGAGTCACTCCGGACGCGGCCGGCTTCGGCCGCGCCGGTACTTCACCGCCGCCGTAGCTCTCAGTCTGCGCCGTAGAAGGGCGCGTCGTACGCGAACACGCCACCGTCGGATCCGACGAGCCAATAGCCGCCCGTGGGATCGTCCGCCGCCATGCCCACGATCGGTGCGACAAGTTGGAGCCCGCCGGTGCTTCCCCAGAACGGCGCCATGCCGAAGGCGAAGATCCCGCCGTCCGACGCGACGAGCCAATACCCGCTGCCGCCGCCGGAAACGGCCATCCCGTTGACCGCCCGCTGCAGGTGGATGGCGCCGGTCGAGCCGAAAAAGGGCGCTCCGTACGAGAAGATCCCGCCGTCGGTGGCGACAAGCCAGTATCCGCCTGTTTGTGGATCCGCAGCCATGCCGACCACTGGCGCGTTCAGATGGCGTCCTCCCATTGAGCCGAAGAAACGGGCGTCCCCGAATGCGAAGACGCCGCCGTCGCTGGCCACGAGCCAGTAGCCGCGCCCGTCGGGTGTCGGCGCCATGTTCACGACGGGCGCGTTGAGCGGCTTGCCGCCCATGGACCCGTAGAAGCCGGCATCGCCGAACGCGAAGGTGCCGCCGTCGGCAGCGACCAACCAATACCCGCCTCCGTCAGGCGTCGAGACGATGTGGCTGATCGGCGCATTGAGTGCAGTGCCTGCCATCGACCCGTCGTTGGGCACGTTGTGGGCCGAGACGGCTCCCTCGGCGTCCGCCAGCCAGTAGCCCGACCCCGACGGCGGCGCTGCGATCCCGGTGACCGGGCCTGCAAACTGACGGGCCTGTCCGGAGTCGGGGCTCACCATGAGCGAGGACTCGTCGACCGCCTCGAATGCACTGGCGGGCACCTGCTTCAGCTCGTCCACGAGGGATATGGGCCAACCGGAGTCGGCGGTGCCTCCGAAGTACCAGTTGGAGCCGTTGTCGGCGACGATGAGCCCGTACTGCTGCATGGCCCGCAGCACGACCTGGGCCTGCGGGGAGAACCCACTGATGTCGTAGCTCGCCTTGAGCCGGAACCGTGCTCCCATCGGAGGGAGGTTCGGGTCGGCGCGCGCTCCGGCCTCGTGGCGGGCCGGCCAGAGGTAGCTCGTGTCCGTCGCCTCCGCGGTCATGCGGATGGCATGGGTGATCTTCCCGGAGAGCACCTCGTCGTAGCGGACGAGGCCGGGAAGGATCGGAAGCCCGGCGGCGTCGGCTGAGGTCCAGCCCGCCGGCCGCAAGGCGTTCGAGTTGAGGTTCCAAATGGCTCCCGATCCCGCTGTGGAGCCGCTCGGGTTGTACTGCGCGTCGTAGAGCTCGTAGAGGGTGCACGTGCTGGGGTCGACCATCAACGCGTGACGGTCGCCCGTGGCGTTCTGCCCTCCCTCGATCGGAGTGTCCGGACCGAACGGATAAGGGCCGGGGTCGCTCTCGCTGGCGTACTGGAACGCGATGTTCACGAACTGATGTCCGGCCGGAACGACGGTGTAGGGCATGCCGTAGGGGTTGGAAGGATCGCCCGACGGTCCGAAATCCGGATGCAGGTTGGTGGTGCCCGCGTTCATGCTCGCCAACCACGCCGCCGAGTGGGAGTCGACAGGCAGGTTCGTAATGGGGGTGTTCCAGACGTTGTCCGCCGGGAACATCGGACAGTTCGGTGCGCCCGGGAGCGGTGTGCCCGCCGAAGCGACGGCGTTCTGGCCCAAGGGCGTGACGAGCGCCAGCAACCCGGCGAGGAGCGCGCCTGCACCGAATGCCGAGGTGAAACGCGACCTCATGGACCCAGCCCCTTTCGCTCTACCCGCAACCCGTCACATCGTCGCGCACGACCGAAAGCATGACGATGGCACCGAGGCACTGTTGTCCGGGGGCCGGGATGTTGTGGAGGCGTTGCGGCGGCACCGAAACACGGGGAGACCCGTAGGTCCGGCACGACGAAACTTCCTTGCACCCGAGCCGGGAAGCTGCCGAGAATGACGGTCGATGGCACTTCTCCTCACCCTCAGTCGTCATACGAGCGTCGTCCTCGCCGAGGTCGCCTTCCTGTTGATCCTGATCGCCGGCGTCTGGATGATTGCAGCCGAGCTGCTGCCCCAGCGGTGGCACACCATGAGGATGGTCGTTGCCGGTGCTGCGTTTGCTGTTTCGGGCATCCTGCTCATCGTCGCGGCACACTGGGGTCCGTTCGGCTGACCTAGCGTTCGTCGGGCTGTCGGAGCGAGACCCGGCATCGGGGTCAGGCCGGAAGGTCGGCCCGTGACGAAGGAGGCGCGTGCAACTGGGCCGAGGAGCGTTGGTAGCGCGACCGACCCGACGCGACCTGGATCGTCGGGCGGTGGTCCTCGCCACGCTGCTCTTCGCCCTCGTGCTGCTTGTCGGCGTCCGCCAGGGTGGCTTCTGGGCCACGGATGCGCTCGTGGCCGCCACCGGTTCGATCGTCCTGCTGGTGGGCGCGGCGATCAGCCATCCCCTCGATCGACGCGCGTTGAGCGTGGTGGCCGCCCTGGTTGTGCTGGCCCTCTGGTGGGGTGTGCGCGCCGGCGCTGCCGGGTCGGTGCGTGCCGCGCTTCCGCTCGGCGCGAGCTGCCTCGCTTGCGCGGCTGCGTTCGCCGTTGTCCGTACCCTTCGGGGGCCGCTCCGGCAACGGGCAGGCCTCGGGATCGCAAGTCTCGGCGCCGCCGCCGGCCTGGTCGGGTTCACCGGACTGATCTGGCGCTGGTACCCCCTGGCGATGCCGGCGCAGGGACTGTGGCGCCTGTCGACGACGTTGACCTATTCCGACGCGGCGGGGCTGGCCCTCGGTATGTGCCTCCTCGTCGCCCTCGGGGTGGACCGCCACTCCTTGGCGGTGCGGCTGGCAGTGTGCATATGCGCCGGTGGCCTGCTGGCGTCGCAGAGTCGCGGCGCGTGCGTGGCGGTCGCCTGTGCGGCCGCGGTGGTCCCGTGGCGGTCCTACGTGAGCTTCGTCGTGCCACTCGTCGCGGGCGCAGCGCTCGGCGCGGTGGCGGTCGCGACGTCACCGGATACGGGCGCGGTTCCGTGGCTCGGCGTTGTCCTGGTCGCCACCCTCGCGGTCTCTGCGGTGCCCGAAGGGCGCCTGCGCTCCGCCGCACGAGACCCGCGGGTCCGGATGGCGGCCTCGGGCTGCGTCCTTATCGGACTTCTCGTTTCCTTGCTCCTTCTTCACCACGAGATCGGGCTCCGTGCGCTCTCCCCGAGCGACGGGGATCGGGCGACGGAGTGGTCGGTCGCATGGCACCAGTGGGGGAGTGCCCCGATCTTCGGTGTCGGCCCGGATCACCTGTTGTCCTTCCACGACGCGGTCGGCACCTACGCCAGGTTCGTCCATAACGAGTATCTGCAGGTGGCCGCCGACGCGGGAGCCGTCGGCATCGGCCTCCTCGTGGCTGTCGTCGTCGCGATCTTCAGGGCGGTGCGGCGGATCGACGCGCTCTCGTCGTGTGCCTGCGCCGCCTTGGTCTGCTGCGCGGTCGGCGGCGCGTTCGACTTCGACTGGCACCTGTCCCTCGTCGGCTTTCTCGCCGGGTGCTGTGCCGGGCTGGCGGCGAGGGGCGAAGGCGTGGAGACCGCGGATGAGGTACGACCCCGCGGCGTCGAGGTGCCCTAGATGCCGCGGCACTCCTTCCGCAAGGAGCTCGCCGATCTCCTCGGCGGCCTCGACGGTTGGCGCCTCGAGGCGCGGACGACGCCCGGAGCCAGTCCGCTCTGGTGTTTCCTGTCGGACGGGAAGATCGAGTATTCCGTGTCCGTCGAAGGGAAGGCCGTCGTGCTCTATGTGATGGACACCGACGAGGAGATGACCTTCCCCGACAGCAACGCCCTCAGGGCCTGGCTGAGTGAGCACCGACCCGACGCGGTGCGGCAGGCGCAACCTCGCCCCGAGATCAAGAAGAGGGCCCGGGGCTTCTTCGAATGGGACTGACGGGACGAACGGCCTGAGCCGCCGGTCGGGTCAGGCGCCCAGCGCCGCTTCCTCCATCTCGGGCGGCAGCGCGTCGATCACCAATCGGGCCATGCTCTGCACTGTGCGCCCCGAGGCCGACGCCGCCCGCCCCAACAGGTCACCCAGGTAGACGACGAGGTTGAGCACGTCGTTGCGCGGCGAACGGCCGACCAGGGGAACCGGCTCGGTGGCGGGGTCGAGGCCGCACACCTCGATGATCAGGTCCCGGATGTGGAGCAGCCGGCCCCGGGCCTCGAGCAGCGGTATCCCGCTCGTGCGCAGCCAGACCGAAACACCCAGCTCAAGAGAGAGGTCCCCGGAGAAGGGCTTGATCGGGCCCAATTCGGCCAACCCGCTGAGCAGGGCCGATCCGAAGCCCTCCGGCACGCTCGAGATCATGGCCTCAGTGTGACGAGTCGCTGTAACAAGGTGGTGGACCAGGTCTGGGCTGGTAATTTGTTGCACGTGCCACGCACGATCTGGAAGGGCGCCCTGAGCTTCGGGCTGGTCAACATCCCTGTCGGCCTGTACCCGGCGACCTCGGACAAGAGCATCCACTTCAACCAATTCGAGGACGGGACGTCGGACCGGATCCGCTACAAGAAGGTCAACGAGCGGACCGGCGATGAGGTCGCGAACGACGACATTGTCCGCGGCTTCGATCTGGGCGGCGGCGAATACGTCATCCTGACCGAAGAGGAGCTCGAGAGCGCCGAGCCTAAGAAGTCGCGTCAGATCGAGATCTCGGACTTCGTCAGCCAACCCGACATCGACCCGGTCTACTTCCGCGGCAGCTACTACCTCGCCCCCGAGGGCGCCGGTGCCGACAAGGCCTACGCGCTCCTGCGTAAGGCCATGGCCGACGCCGATCGCATCGGCATCGCCACCATGGTCATGCGGAACAAGGAGTATCTCGTCGCCATCCGGCCCGAGGACGACGCGTTGGCCCTCCACACCATGTACTTCTCGGACGAGGTACGGGTCCCGGGCAAGGAGTTGCCGGAGCTACCCGACACCGACGAGGTCAGCGACCGCGAGCTGTCGATGGCGCAACTGCTGATCGAATCCATGGAGTCGGACTGGGACCCGGACCGCTACCACGACACACACCGCGAGAAGGTCGAGGCCCTCATCGAGGAGAAGCGTCAAGGCCACGAGATCGTGATCCAGGAGCCGGCCGAGCCCGCGGCCAAGGTCGTTGACCTCATGGAGGCCCTCAACGCCAGCATCAAGGCGGCCGCCAAGCCCGGGACGAAGACCGCCCGCACCGGAACGTCGGCCAAGCGCGCCTCCAGCCGGAGCGCTACGCCGGCGAAGAAGAAGGCGACCGCGAAGTCGGCCAAGCAGCCCGCGCGGGCCAAGCAGCCGGCCTCTCGCCGCAAGGCATCCTGACCCGCCGCTCAGGCGCCACGGCCCCTCCCCGAAGACCCGACCGCGCCCCACGCGCTGCCCGTGAACGTCAGCGCTATATCGTTGCGCCGTAGTAGCTATTACCGCATGAAAACCCCGTAACTCGTGCTGTTTGACCGGATATCCCGCTCCAAGCGCCCAAGATGTGGTGAGATTCGAAGCGTCGAGCGTTGCTCAGATGCCACGGGAGGGGAGTCCACATGGCCATCGCGCAGCTCAAGGTTCCAGCAGAGAGGCTCACCGCCTGGGCGGGGTACGACGGCCTCGTCCAGCTGATCTCCGTCGACGGTCAGCGCACCGTTGGCTGTCCGCACTGGGATCTCGTCGCCGACGTGGATGCGCTCCAACTCCGCGACCTCTATAGGGACATGGCGATCGTCCGCCGGCTCGATGCCGAGGCCATGGCCCTCCAGCGACAGGGCGAGCTCGGCCTCTGGGCCCCGCTGCTCGGCCAGGAGGCCGCACAGGTCGGATCCGCCCGCGCCCTACGGCCCGACGACTTCGCCTTCACCAGCTACCGCGAGCACGGCGTCGCGTACTGCCGCGGCGTCGACCCCGTGGACATGCTGCGCATGTGGCGGGGCAGCGGACTGTCGGGTTGGGACCCGACCCGCTACAACATCGCCACCCCGGCCATCATCGTCGGCGCCCAGGCGCTGCACGCGACCGGCTACGCGCTCGGCCTCGCAATCGAGGACGCGCCGAGCGCCGTCATCACGTACTTCGGCGACGGGGCCACGAGCGAGGGCGACATCTCCGAGGCGCTCGGCTTCGCGGCCAGTTACATGGTCCCGGTGGTCTTCTTCTGCCAGAACAACCAGTGGGCCATCTCCGAGCCCGTCCGCCTCCAGTCGCATGCCTCCATCGCGCAGCGCGGACAGGGCTACGGCATTCCCGGCGTCCAGGTCGACGGCAACGACGTGCTCGCGGTGCTCGCCGCCACCAGGCTCGCGCTCGCCCGCGCCTACGCCGGCCAGGGCCCGACGCTCATCGAGGCGGTCACCTACCGCATGGGGCCGCACACCACGTCGGACGACCCGACGCGCTATCGCAGCCGCGCCGAGGAAGAGGAGTGGCGCGCCAAGGACCCGCTCGTCCGTCTGCGGGCACTGCTGCACAACGAGGGCGTGGCCGACGACGAGTTCGAGCAGGAGGTCGCTTCTGCGGCGGGTGATGCGGCCACCGCGCTGCGCTCGGGCGTGCTCGATATGCCCAATCCCGAGCCCGCATCGCTCTTCGAGCATGTCTACGCAGGCCCGCACCCCCTCCTCGAGGCCGAACGCGACGCCTACCTCCACTACCTGGCCGAATACGACGAGGTTTCGTGATGGCCATCGCCTCGGCCACCACGACCACGACCATCACCCCGACGGCCGACGACCACGCCAGCCGCGGCAGCGTGGGAGCCACCACGATGACGCTCGGCAAGGCCCTCAACGCGGGCCTGCGCCGGGCGATGACGGACGATCCCAAGGTCGTCCTCATGGGCGAGGACATCGGCAAGCTCGGCGGCGTGTTCCGCGTGACCGAGGGACTCCAGCAGGATTTCGGTGACCGCCGCGTGATCGACACGCCGCTCGCCGAGTCGGGTGTCATCGGCACCGCGGTCGGGCTCGCCCTGCGCGGCTACCGACCCGTCTGCGAGATCCAGTTCGACGGCTTCGTCTACCCCGCCTTCGACCAGATCGTCTCGCAGGTGGCCAAGTTCCGCTACCGCAACGAGGGCCGCGTGGGGCTCCCCATCACCATCCGCGTCCCCTACGGCGGGGGCATCGGCGCCGTCGAGCACCATTCCGAGTCGCCTGAGGCCTACTTCGCCCACACGGCCGGCCTCCGCGTCGTGACGCCGTCCAACGCGGCAGACGCGCACCGCATGATCCAACAGGCGATCGCCTCCGATGACCCCGTCATGTTCTTCGAGCCGAAACGCCGCTACTGGGAGAAGGGCGACGTCGACCTCGACGCCAACCTCGATTCGATGCCGCTGCACCGTGCCCGGGTCGTCCGTGAGGGCACCGACGTCACCGTCGCCGCCTACGGCCCGATGGTGGCCACCTCGCTGGAGGCCGCCGGAATCGGAGCGGAGGAAGGACTCTCTATCGAGGTCCTCGACCTGCGCTCGCTGTCACCGATCGACTTCGAGACGATCGAGTCCTCGGTGCGCAAGACCGGACGACTGGTCGTCGTCCACGAGGCTCAGGTTTTCTGCGGCCTCGGCGCCGAGATCGCCGCCCGTGTGAGCGAGAACTGCTTTTACTCACTCGAGTCGCCCGTGCGCCGGGTCGGCGGGTTCGCGACGCCTTATCCGCCCGCCAAACTCGAGCGTCACTTCCTGCCCGACGCCGATCGCATCCTCCACGAGGTCGACCGGTGCCTCGAGCCATGAGCGACGTCCGCAATTTCCTCCTGCCCGATCTGGGTGAGGGCCTGACCGAGGCCGAGGTCGTGGCCTGGCACGTCGCGCCCGGCGAAATCGTCGAGCTCAACCAGGTACTCCTCGAGGTGGAGACCGAGAAGGCGGTCGTCGAGTTGCCGAGCCCTTTCGCCGGCACGGTGGCCGAACTGTTCGTTGCTGCGGGCGCCACCGTCGATGTCGGCGCGCCACTCATCTCCATCGAGACAGCAGGCGCCCCCGCCTCCCCTGATCCAGAGTCCGCACCCGCCTCGGAGAAGGTCTCGGTGCTCGTCGGGTACGGGCCTTCTGATCCGGCACCGAGTCGCCGACGCCGCGGCGGCGGGCGCTCCCGCCACGACCGCCCGGAGCATCCGTCGGCCATCCCGTCGCCGGCAATGCCGAGCCCGCCTGGATCGCGTCCCCTCGCCGCGCCTCC
The DNA here is from genome assembly GCA_035483935.1 of Acidimicrobiales bacterium. Lineage (GTDB taxonomy): Bacteria > Actinomycetota > Acidimicrobiia > Acidimicrobiales > RAAP-2 > Bog-473. The sequence goes on along the minus strand of DATHPK010000110.1, from coordinate 13,622 downwards.
AGTGCGGTTCATGGCGCGCCAGCAAGGCATCGACCTGGCGGAGGTGGCCGGCAACGGACCCGGTGGGATCGTCACCCGGGAGGATCTTGCCGCCCATCTGGCCGCCAGAGCTGCGCCGGCGCCGCGGTTGTCGGGACGTGTGACGCGTTCGCCGGTGAAAGGCGTCCAGAAGCACATGGCCGAGGCCATGGTGCGCAGTGCGACCACGGCACCGCAGGCGTGTGTCTTCCTCACTGTCGATGTCACCCCGACGTCCGAGCTGCTCGGCCGGCTACGGGCCAACCGTCGCTTCGAGGGCGTGAAGCTGACGATGCTTACCGTTGCGGCCCGCGCGGTGGTGCTGGCCCTCCGGGATCACCCGGCTCTCAACTCAGCGTGGGACGACGCCACCGGTGAGATCGTGACGAAGCACTACGTCAACCTCGGTATCGCCGTGGCCGGACCCCGCGGACTCGTCGTACCAAACGTGAGGGACGCTCACGAGCTCGGCTTCCGAGAGCTCGCGACCGCGCTCGAGGCGTTGACCGAGCAAGCCAGGGCGGCGCGCTCGACACCGGCGGACCTGAGCGGCGGGACGATCACCATCACCAACGTCGGCGTTTTCGGCGTGGACGCCGGTGTCCCATTGCTGAATCCCGGCGAGGCGGCCATCCTCGCCCTGGGCGCGGTGCAACGTCGGCCCTGGGAATACCAGGATGAGGTCGCTCTGCGCGACGTGGTGACCCTGAGTCTGGCCTTCGATCATCGACTGGTGGACGGCGAGGGCGCATCCCGCTTCTTGCGTGCGGTCGGCGAGATCCTCGCTGATCCAACGAACCTCATCGCATTCAGCTGACCGGAGCGTGCGCGGGCGCGCGTTCACCCGGTGTCGGAGAGCAACTCCTCCAGCCCGCGCCGAAGCGTCCGTAGCTGACGCTCGAGGAGCTGGAGCTCGCGCACCAGCCGCATCGCCTCTTCCCGGTCGAGCGCGGGGGCGCCGGGACGGAGCATGGCGATCGACCGTCGCAGCGTCTCGAGCTCGTAACGCCGCTCCATCACGTATACGAACATACGTTCGCTCCACCCAATCGGCAAGGGGCGGACTTCCCGTGCCTGCTGACGGACATTTTCGGTTCAGCCGTTGTTGTTCGGGCTCCGGGGCGCGAAGGTGGACGCGCGGCTTCCACCGCCGAGACGAAGCTGCGAGGAGGGTTGCGATGCGGACCGTCCGAGACGTCATGAGCGGGCACATCGAGGTGCTCCGGACCAGCGAGACCGTTGCCGAAGCCGCCAGCTACCTGGCTTCACACGGCCAGGACTCAGTGCCGCTGTGTCTCTCGGACGGCAGTCTCGCCGGCACCGTGAGCAACCGGGACATCGTGAGCAAGGTCGTGGCCAAGGGGCTCGACCCGCATGCGGTCCGCCTCGAACAGCTGGCCGAACCCGGCGACGTGCTCGCCCTCGAGGCGGGTGCCACGGTGGAGGACGCCGTCGCCTACATGTGTCGTCACCGCCGCACTCGTTTGCCCGTCATCGACGGTAACCGGGTTATCGGACTCGTGACGCAACGCGACGTGGCGCGGTCGGTCTCGTTCCACCCGTCCTGGGTCGACTCCTGAGCCAATCGCCGATCAGGTGGGCCGACCGAGCATTGCGGTCGACCGGCGCGAGAAACGAATTCGAGCGGCGACGTTGCGGACTGGTGACGGTCAGGCACCATTCCCCTGACGGTTGACGAAGAATCCATAAGTCGGGCACCCACTTGTGGTTTCCTGGCAAAGAGTTCCAATTGGGCCCGGGGTGTCGGACGGCGGTGGCTACGTCGTGCGGCCCAGAGACGATTGGGAGGGGAACGGGCGTAGGCGGGCCGCCAACGTGACGGCAGATGTCGTCGATGCCGTCCGCGGTCCGGCTTTCCTCCACGTCCCGCTCTCGAGGCGCACGGGAGCTCGAGTTCCGGCCGGCGGGGGCAATTGCACCCCCGCCGGCCGTCAGTTTCACCGAGGCCCCGCTGATCATCGCCAGGGCGGTGGGGCGCTCGGAATATCGATGCGGCGGCAAGTGGCGCCGATGTCGAGGGTTAGCCTCGGCAGCCATGTGGCCACCGCCCCCCGGAGGCGTCTGGGTTCTCGACCTCGACGGGGTGATCTGGTTGAGCGGACGCCCCATCCCCGGCGTCGACGAGGCCGTCGCCCGCCTGCGTGGCGCCGGCGTACGGGTCGTGTTCGCCACCAACAATTCGTCGCCGACGAGGGCCGAGCTGCGACGCCGGCTGGACCACTGCGGCATCGGCGCCGCCGACGAGGACCTGCTCCGCTCGGCCGACGTCGCGGCAGGGCTCCTGCAGCCCGGGACGACGGCGCTCGTGTTGGGGGACGACGGGATTATCGAGGCGTTGGGCGACCGGGGCGTGGCGGTCGTGCCCGACCGCCCGGCCGACGCCGTAGTCGTCGGCTGGACCCGCGCCTTCACGTTCGACGCGGTGGACCGGGCGGCGCGGGCGGTTCGGGAGGGGGCCAGGCTGGTCGGCACCAATGAGGACGCCACGTTCCCGACCCCCGAGGGGCTGGTGCCCGGCGCCGGCGCCCTCCTGGCGGCGGTGGCGACGGCAGCGGAGACGACGCCCGAGGTGGCGGGCAAACCGCACAAGGCGACGGCGGACGCGCTCGCGGCCATGGTGCCCGCGGGTGACCTGCGGGTCGTGGTCGGGGACCGGCCGTCGACCGACGGCCTGCTGGCCGCCCAGCTGGGGGTCCCGTTCGCGCTCGTCTTTTCGGGCGTGACCAGGGAGGGTGACCCGTCGGCCGGGAGCCCGGCGGAACAGGCGGATCCGGCCGCGACCGCCAAAGATCTCCTGGCGCTGGTGAAGGCCACCGCGACGGCTTGGTGAAGAAGTGCTTGCTCTCAGCTAGCACTTCAGATACTATTGGCTAATGGCAAACAATGAGCGGATTCGCAAATACCTCGATGCGGGCTCGGTGTTCGGCCAGGTGACCCGTGGCCGGGCCGAAGAGATCGTGCGAGAGTTGGTCAACGCGGGAGACATCCAACGCAGCCAGACACAGGAGTGGGTGGACACTTTGGTGGATCGAAGCCGGAAGAGCAGTGACCAGATCATCGACATGGTGCGTCACGAAGTGGCAGCGCAGCTGAGCCGGGTCGACGGCAAGGCGATCGAGAACCTGTCGAAGCGGGTCGCGGACGTCCTGAAGAAGTCCGCCGACGCTGGGCGCCGGGCAACCCACGACGCCACGCAGCGGGCAGAAAAGACGGCGACGGCCGCACGTAAGCAGGCCGGGAAGACCGCCTCGGCGGCCGCCAAGCAGGCCTCGCAGACCGCGGGCCGGGCCCGGGCGGCGGCCGAGAGGGCAGTGCCCACCCGGGGGGGCAAGAAGCCGAAGGCGCCGAAGCATGCCGCCAGTTCCAAGAAGTCGGCCCCGGACAAGCCGGCCAAGACCACGTCCGCGAAGAAGTCGGTCGCCAAGAAGGCGAACTGACCAGCGGGGGCAGCCGCCGCCGGCTCGACACCGAGTTGGTGCGCCGGGATCTTGCCCCCTCTCGCAACGAAGCTCGTGCGCTTGTCGAGGCCGGTTCCGTCCTCGTGTCCGGTGCACCGGCCGACAAGGCGGCGCGGATGGTCGCTCCGAGCGAGCCCATCGTCGTGCTCGGGCCTCCTTCGCCCTACGTGTCGCGGGGCGGCCTGAAGCTCGAGGCGGCGCTCAACCGCTTTGCTGTTTCGGTCGCCGGTCTCCCGGCGCTGGATGCCGGTGCGTCGACCGGCGGCTTCACCGATTGTCTCCTCCAGCGCGGCGCGTCGCGGGTGTACGCCGTCGACGTGGGGCACGGCCAGCTCGATCCGTCGCTGCGGGTGGACCCGCGCGTGTGCGTGCTCGAGCGGGTGAACGTGCGCGAGCTACGCGCCGAAACGTTGCGGGCGGCGGACCCGGCCTTTTCTCCGTGCCCGGTGGTGGTGGCCGACCTCTCCTTCATCTCGCTGCGGACGGTCGTACCGGCCCTGTGCGGCGAGGTGGCGGCGGCGGGTGCGGACCTCGTCGTGCTGGTCAAGCCGCAGTTCGAGGCGGGCCGCGCCGTCGTGTCACGGGGAAAGGGTGTCGTGCGCGACCCGGCGGTGTGGCAGGCGGCGCTCGAGGGTGTGGCGTCCGCGCTCGTCTCGGCCGGAACCGGCATCATGGGGGCGATGGCCTCCCCCTTGACCGGCGCCTCTGGCAACGTCGAGTTCCTGTTGCACGCCCGCAAGGGGGCAGCTGGTGCGGGGGATGTGGCGGATGCCGGGTATGCCGGTGATGTGGCGTCCCTGCTCGCTGAAGCCGTGTCCGAGGCGAAAGGCCCTTTGTCCGCCGTCGACCCGGCCGGCTGAGCGTCCCGAGCCGCATGGCCACCGTCACGTTCCTGGTACACCCCGGACGCGCCGACGCGCTGGCGCTGGCGACCGACACCGCCGAGTGGCTGACGGGCCGCGGGGACGTGGCGCGAATCCTGCGCTTCAGCGGGCCCGACCGGGTCGCCGAGGCAGGCGTGGACGTCGACCTCGGCGCGGTCGATCTGACCGGGACCGACGTCGCCGTCAGTTTGGGGGGCGACGGGACCTTCCTTCGCGTGGTGCGGCTGGCGACGCAGGCCGACGTCCCGGTGCTCGGCGTGAACTTCGGCCGGATCGGCTACCTGCCCGACCTAGGGCCGGACCAGGTCCGGGGCGCCCTGCTCAAGGTCCTCGAAGGCAGGGCGGCCATCGAGGAGCGCTGCGCGCTGGAGGTCAGCATCTCGGACCGTTCGATCCCCGATGACGTCTCGACGCTGCTGGCGCTCAACGAAGTGGTCATCGAGAAGATCGACTTCGGCCACACCGTGCGTCTCGCCACGACGATCGACGGCGAGCAGGCGTTGACGTACTCGGCCGACGGCCTGATCGTCGCGACCCCGACGGGCTCCACGGCCTACAACCTGTCTGCGGGCGGGCCGATCCTGGCGCCGACGCTGCGGGCGATGGTGATCACGCCCGTCGCACCGCACTTCTCGTTGGACCGCAGTTTGGTGCTGGCCGATGACCAGTGCGTGGCGGTGGAGGTGGCGCCCGACCGCAGCGGGGTGTTGGTGATCGACGGGCAAGAGATCGGGCGCCTGCAACCGGGCGCGGTCATCACCTGCCGGGTGGCGCAGCACCCGGTGCGCGTCGTGCGCAACGAGCCGCACACGTTCGGCACGATCTTGCGGTTCCGCCTGTTGGCCGATCGCGAGCCGTGAGGGTCCGGCGCGCGAGCGGGTCGGCGAACTCGTGCTGACCGACCTGCGCGTGCGCGACCTCGGGGTGATCGAGGACCTGGCGCTCACGTTCGGGCCGGGCATGACGGCGCTGACCGGCGAGACGGGTGCCGGAAAGACTTTGGTGGTCGAGGCGCTTCAGCTGGTGCTCGGAGGACGCGCCAACCCGGGCATGGTGCGGGCCGGCGCCTCCGAGGCGTTGGTCGAGGCACGCTTCGTCGTGGTGGCCGAGGCCGAAGAGCGTGAGGTCATCCTTGCCCGCTCGGTGCCGGCGGAGGGGCGATCCAAGGCGTGGGTCGATGGCCGCATGGCGCCGGTCGGCGGGCTGGGCGAGGCGGCCGCCGAGCTCGTCGAGATCCACGGCCAACACGAGCACCGCGCCCTGGTGATGCCCTCCGCCCAGCGCGACGTGCTCGACGCGTTCGCCGGGACAGACCTCACGGTGCTGCGCGGCCTGCAGGCGGAGCTGCGCGCGCTCGACGGCATGCTGACCGCGCTCGGGGGTGACGAACAGCAGCGCGCCCGCGAGGCCGATGTTTTGCGCTATCAGGTGCGCGAGATCGAGGCCGCGCGTCTCGCCGACACAGGGGAGGAGGCCGCGTTGCGCGTCGAGGAGGACCGTCTGGCGGACGCGGGCGCGTACCGGGAGGCCGCGCTCGGCGCGGCGGAACTGCTCTCGCCGGCCGCCGGCGAGGGGGGTGCGGCAGAACTGCTCGGTGCCGCGGTCTCGCACCTGGGCGGTCGGAACGCCTTCGAGGAGTACCGCGCCCGGGTGGCGGCCGCGGCGGTCGAGCTTTCGGACATCGCGCACGCGCTACGCGACGAGGTGGAGCGTTGGGAGGACGACCCCGCCCGTCTTGCCGAGGTGCAGGAGCGCAGGCGCCTGCTCGCTGAGCTGCGGAGGAAGTACGGCGAGGACCTCTCTGCTGTCATGGCATACGCCGAGGAGGCGGCGGATCGGCTCGCGGTACTCGAGGACGCCGACGGCCAGGCGGCACGGTTGACGGCCCGCCAGCAGGAGCTCTGCACGGAGCTGGCGGAGGCGGAGTCGGCCGTGCGTGCGATGCGCGCCGCAGCGTCCGGCGACTTCGGGCACCGGGTCGAGGAGCACCTGGCCAACCTGGCCATGGCGGGAGCGCGGTTGGAAGCGCGGCTGGCACCTGACGGAGCGGGGGAGCCCATCGAGCTGTGGTTGGGCGCCAACGTGGGTGAGCCGCCGCAGCCCCTCGCCCGCTCGGCGTCTGGCGGTGAGTTGGCCCGCGCCATGCTGGCGATCCGCCTGGTCGGGCTGGGCGGTCCGCAGACCATGGTGTTCGACGAGGTCGACGCCGGCGTGGGCGGCGCAGCCGCGCTGGCGTTGGGCGAGGCCCTACACCAGGTGTCCGCCGACCGGCAGGTGCTGGTCGTCACCCACCTGGCGCAGGTTGCGTCGCGGGCCGACGCGCAGATCAGCGTCGTCAAGCACGAGGAGCGCGGCCGGACCGTGACTGTGGCGGCCGCGGTCGCCGGGGAGGAGCGCGTCACCGAGTTGTCACGCATGCTGTCGGGCCACCCCGGGAGCGACGTGGCCCGGGCCCACGCCCGCGAACTGCTGGGCGTGGGGGACCGCAGTTCGGGATAGGTCAGTTGTCTGGCCGAGCCGGCGCCGTCTCCCCGGATCGGCGCGGCCCTGTATACGGGGCCGCCCTTATGGCGTCGGACCCAGAACCATGAGGCGGACCCTTATGGAGCAACGGCGGAACCCATAAGGCGGTGGCCGTATGCAGTCGTAGTTGGGCTACGTGGTGCTGCCGCATGGGGGATGGGTCCGCGCCGGATGTCACGCCGATCGATTATCGTGGTCGGGTGCACCGATGCTCCGAGGCGATGCTCGGCGCCCCGAAGGCGGCGTGAGCAAGTTCATCTTCGTGACCGGCGGAGTCTCGAGCTCCCTCGGCAAGGGCCTCACCGCCTCTTCGCTCGGCCGACTCCTCAAGTGCCGGGGCCTGCGCGTGACAATGTGCAAGCTCGATCCGTACATCAACGTGGACCCGGGGACCATGAACCCGGGCGAGCACGGTGAGGTGTTCGTCACCGAGGACGGAGGCGAGACGGACCTCGACCTCGGTCACTACGAGCGGTTCATCGACGAGAATCTCTCGAAGCGTTCCAACACGACGACGGGCGGCATCTACAGCTCGGTGATCGCGAAGGAGCGCCGCGGCGACTTCCTCGGACGCACGGTGCAGGTGATCCCGCACGTGACCGACGAGATCAAGGACCGCATCCATCGCCTCGCCGACGAGGACATCGACGTGGTCATCGTGGAGATCGGCGGAACGGTCGGTGACATCGAGATCGTGCCGTTCATCGAGGCGATCCGGCAGTTCCGCCGGGATATCGGTCGCGACAACGTCTGCTACGTGCACCTGACGCTGGTGCCGTACCTCGTGTCGGGGGAGCAGAAGACGAAGCCGACGCAGCACTCGGTCACCGAACTGCGCAGTCGTGGTATCCAGCCCGACGTGATCGTCTGCCGCAGCGACAAGCCGATCTCCGAGAGCCTCAAGCGCAAGATCTCGTTGCAGTGTGACGTCCCGATCGACGCCGTCGTGTCCGCGGTGGATGCCCCGAGCATCTACGAGATCCCGCTCGTGCTGCACGAGCAGGGGCTCGATGCTTACGTGTGCCGCACGCTCGGCATCGACGAGTCGACGCACCAGATCGACATCTCCGAGTGGGAGTCGGTCGTGCAGCGCGTGGAGTCGCTCACGCGGCGGGTCAAGATCGGCATCGTCGGCAAGTACGTCAACATGCCCGACGCCTACATGTCGGTCGTCGAGGCGTTGCGCCACTCGGGGTTCCACTACGGGGCGGGGGTGGATCTCGACTGGATCGACGCTGAACTGGTGCCCGACCTGCTCGCCACGGACCGCCTGCGCGGCCTCGACGGCATCGTCATTCCCGGCGGCTTCGGCGCGCGGGGGATCGAGGGCATGGTGGCGGCGGCCGGCTATGCCCGGGAACAAGGCATTCCCTGCCTCGGGTTGTGCCTGGGCCTGCACGTGATGGTGATCTCGGTGGCCCGGGAGCTGGCCGGACTGGACGATGCGAACTCACGCGAGTTCGACAGCATGTCCCACCATCTGGTGATCGACCTCATGCCCGACCAGGCCGAGGTGACCGACAAGGGTGGCACCATGCGGCTCGGCTCGTACCAGGCCGCGCTGCTGCCGGGCTCCAAGGTGGCTGAGGCGTACGGCACCCTCGCCGTCACGGAGCGCCACCGCCACCGCTTCGAGTTCAACAACAAGTACAAGGCGCGGCTCGAGGCGGTGGGGCTCGTGTGCTCCGGCCTCTCGCCCGACGGGCGCCTGGTGGAGTTCGTGGAGCTGGAGGACCACCCGTACTGGGTGGCGACGCAGGCGCACCCCGAGTTCAAGAGCAGGCCCGACCGGGCCCACCCGCTCTTCCGCGAGCTGGTGGGCGCTGCGCTCGAGCGAGCGGACGGCCGCGAGCCGCACCTGCTCGATCTCGACAACCTCGACGTCGTCACCTAGTCCGGTGGCGGATCCGGACCGGGGGTTTCGCCGCGTCTCGGAAGAGGAGCTCCTCAAGGCGTGGCTCTTCAGGGTCGACCGCTTCCATCTGGTGGATCCCGATGGCAACCCGTTCGACCGCTTCGTCATCCGCCACCCCGGTGCCGTCACTGTCGTGCCGCTGCACGACGACGGCACGGTGACGCTGGTGCGCCAGTACCGGGCGGCGGTCGACGCAATGGTGCTCGAGATCGTGGCGGGCACGCGCGACAAGGACGACGAGTCCGAGGAGGCCACGGCCCGGCGCGAGCTGGCCGAGGAGGCCGGGCTCGAGGCGGCACGGTACGAGCGGCTGATCGGGACGTGGAACACGCCGGGGGTGAGCGACCAACACACGACGATCTTCCTCGCGACCGGGCTCACGGCGGTCGCGAGCCGACCCGACGGGATCGAGGAGGGGTTCATGACGGTCGAGCGGGTGGCGCTCGCCGACGTGGACTCGTTGATCGAGGACGGGACGCTCAAGGACGAGACCACGGTGCTCGGACTCCTCTTGGCCCGTGAGCGCCTGGTGTCGTCGGGGCACCGGCCGTGAGCTCGCCGGCCGGGTCGCCACCGCGGCCGTTGACCCGGGCGGCGGACGAGTACCTCTCGTGGCTCGAGGTCGAACGTGGCCGCTCGCCGCGCACGCTGGCGGCGTACCGACGCGACCTGGCGGCGTTCGGTGCGTGGCTCGGAGAGCGCGGCAAGCGCGACATGGATTCGGCGTCGGCGTCCGACGTGGCGGCGTATCTCGCGGAGTTGCGGGGGTCGCACAGCAAGGCGTCGGTGGCGCGCGCCCATTCGAGCATCCGTGGCTTCTACCGCTTCCTCGTCGAGGAGGGCCGCCGCGACGAGGACCCGGCGGCCGACCTGCCGTCGGTCTCGGTGTCCGACCTGCTGCCCAAGGCGCTCAGCGAAGAGGAGATCGAGCGGCTCCTCGGCGCGGTCGTGGGGACCGGTCCGGCCGTGCTGCGCGACCGAGCGCTCCTCGAAGTGCTCTACGGGACCGGGGCGCGGGTGAGCGAGGCGGTCGGACTGAACCTCGGCGACGTGGCGGAGGCGGTCGACGAGCAGGGTCGCGGCATGCCCCTGGTACGCGTGCTCGGCAAGGGCGACAAGGAACGGGTCGTCCCCCTGGGGCAGCTGGCCCGTCTTGCCCTGGCCGACTGGCTTTCGGGGGACGGGAGGCCGCTGTTGGTGCCCAAGAAGTGGCGGCGCCGCAGCGACGCCGAGGCCGTCTTCCTCAACGCCCGGGGCGGGCGCCTCACCCGTGTGGGTGCCTTCGGTGTGGTGAAGAAGTACGCCGGCCGGGTCGGCCTGGAGGAGAAGGTGAGCCCCCACGTACTGCGCCATTCCTGCGCCACACACATGCTCGGGCGGGGGGCCGATGTGCGGGTGGTGCAGGAGCTACTGGGCCACGCCTCGATCGCCACGACCCAGCGCTACACGAAGGTTTCGCCCGAACACCTGCGCCGCGCCTACGAGGGCGCCCACCCCCGTGCGGGAACCAAAGGGGGGAGGGACCGCGTAGCATGACCCCATGCCGAACGAGGCCCCCACGGCCGAGACTGCCGACGTCGACTTCGCGGAGCTCCTGCGCAACGAGCGTGCCCATCTGCAGGCCCAGTTGACGGAGCTGGGCTTCGCAGACCAGGGGAGTGGCCTCAACTACGACTCCAACTTTGCGGACTCCAGCCAGGTGACGGCGGAGCGGGGCGAGGCGGAGCGGCTGGCGACGGAGCTGCGCGAGACCCTCGACGAGGTCGAGGCCGCCCTGCAGCGCCTGGCGGACGGGACCTACGGCCTCTGTGAGGTGTGCGGCAAGCCCATCGGCTCGCCGCGCCTCGAGGCAATGCCGGCGGCCCGTCTCTGCATCGTCGACGCCGCCAAGCACTAGGTCTCCTGTGCGCTCGCCCGGAGCCTCCTCGGGGAGGCGGCCGATGGATCAGCGGACCAAGGCGACGCTGTGGGTCCTTGCGATCGCCGTCCTCGTCATCGCGCTGGTCGCCCACCACAACATCAGCAAGCAGGAGATCATCATCTTCTGCGTCGTCGTTCCCTCGATCATCCTCCACGAGGTCTCGCACGGCTTCGTGGCCAACGCGTTCGGTGACGACACCGCGAAGCGGGCGGGCCGTCTCAGCCTGAACCCGGTCGTGCACGTCGACCCCGTCGGCACCCTGATCGTCCCGGCGCTGCTCTCCTTGAGTGGCATCGGGGTGTTCGGGTGGGCCAAGCCGGTGCCGGTGAACGTGGGGCTCCTCCGGAGCCCGCGCAACCAGGGCGTGGTGGTCTCGCTGGCCGGGCCCTTCGTCAACGTGGTGCTGGCCGCGCTGTTCGCGGTGCTGTTCATCCACTTCGCGCGGCCGGACCTGCCGCCGAACTGGATAACCCTGACGCAGTGGTCGACCTCGGCTCAGATCCTCTTCTTCGCGGGCGTGGTCAACGTGGGCCTGTTCGTGTTCAACATGATCCCGTTGCCGCCCCTCGATGGCTCGGTCCTCTTCGAGCGGATGCTCCCACGGAGCTGGTGGCCGACCTACCTGCGCTACCGCCAGTACACGATGCCGATTCTCCTCGGCCTCGTGGTCCTGAATTTCTTCCTGGACAACAACGGGCACACGGGCCCGATCACCTGGCTGTTCAACGAGATCTACAGCTGGTGGGGGCGCGTCCTGGGCGTCTAGTTCGCGCGCGCCTGCCCGAAGTCGACGTTGGCGGTGGCCACGGTGCCGGCGGTGCGGCCCGGCGCCTCCTGGTATTGCCAGTAGAGGTTGGTGTGCGCGATGACCTGGGCGGGCGGCGGCGCACCGTAGGCGGTGTTGTCCTCGGTGGTGTGGGCGTCGCCGACCAGCGTCGTGTCGTAGCCGCGCACGAAGGCGCCATGCAGGGTGTTGCGCACGCAGGCATCGGTCTGCATGCCGGCCACCACGAGACGGCCGACGCCGAGCCCGGCCAACACCTCCTCGAGCGCGGTGTCCTCGAAGGAGTCGCCATAGAGCTTGTCGACCTGCGGGTCGCCGTCGGCGGGGGAGAGCTCGGGCACGATGCGCCACGGGTTGCTGCCGTGGGCCCGGTCGCCGCCGCAGTCCTGGACCCAGACGACGGGGACGTGCTCCTGCCGGGCGCGTTCGACAAGGCGATCGATGTTGGCCACGACCTCCTCGCGTCCGTAGGTGCTTGCGGCGACGCCATTCTGCACGTCGATGACGAGGACGGCGGTGTGGGGGCGGTCGGCAAAGGTCGTCATGCCATCCTCTTTCCCTCTTCGCGGCCCCGTGAACCCCCGCCGAGGGGCCGGCAGGTTCAGTGCCCGGGTTCCGGCATCAACCCCATGGCGTCCGCGGCGCGGGCGTAGGTGGCCGCCGCCACCTCGTGGGCGTGCGCGGCGCCGCGAGCCAGCACGTCGTCGACGTAGGCCCGGTCGTTTTCGAGCGCGGTGCGCCGTTCGCGGATGGGTCGCAGCAGCTCGACCAGCGCCTCGGCGACATCGTTCTTGAGATCGCCATAGCGGGTGTACTCGCCTGCCACTTCTGTGGGCGTGCGACCCGTGGCCGCAGCCAGGATCTCGAGGAGGTTGGCCAGTCCCGGTTTCTCGTCACGGTCGTAGCGCATGTCGCCGTCGGTGTCCGTGACGGCCTTGCGCACCTTGCGTGTGAGTTCGTCGTCGGAGTCGAGCAGGCCCACCGTTCCGAGCGGGGAGTCGGCGGATTTGGACATCTTGCGCTCGGGGTGCTGGAGGTCCATCACCCGCGCCGCCGTGCCCGGGATAGCGGCCTCCGGGACGACGAAGGTCTCGCCGTAGCGGTGGTTGAAGCGGTTGGCCAACTCGCGGGCGAGCTCGAGGTGTTGACGCTGGTCGTCGCCCACGGGCACGGCGTCGGCGTCGTAGAGGAGGATGTCGGCCGCCATGAGGCACGGGTAGGTGAACAGCCCGACCCGCACCGCCTCCTGTTCCCGGCTCTTGTCCTTGAACTGGGTCATGCGGCGCAACTCGCCCATGGCCGTCGTGCACTCGAGCAGCCAGGTGAGGCGGGTGTGCTCGGGCACATGGCTCTGCACGAACAGGGTGGAGCGATCAGGTTCGAGACCGATGGCCAGGAGGTTAGGGCGGCATCCAGCGTGTTGGCCCGCAGGTCGGCCGACCCGACCTCGGTCGTGAGGGCGTGGAGGTCGACGACACAGTAGAAGGCGTCGTGGCCGTCCTGGAAGGAGACCCAATGACGCAGGGCCCCGAGATAGTTCCCCAAGGTGAAGCTGCCCGAGGGCGCGATGCCGGAGAGGACCCTGTTCATGGGGCGCCATGGTAGGGCGCTGTGCGGACGGCTCCGAGCGCTGGCCAGGGCATCCGTCGGGGCTCTGGCCAGGGGTGCGCCGCAGGCCGGGCGCCGTTCGGTAACGTCGGCGGGTGGCCTACGCGGTGTCCACCCCTGTCTTCGAGGGTCCGATCGACCTGTTGTTGCACCTGGTGTCCTCGCACGAGGTCGACGTCCTCGACATCCCCCTCCTGCCGGTGATCGACGCCTTCGTGTCGGTGCTGACCGAGCAGCGCGAGACGCTCGACGTCAATCAGCTGTCCGAGTTCTTGCTGCTCGCGGCCATTTTGATCGAGCTCAAGTCGCAACGACTGCTGCCCGGTCCCGACGTCAGCGAGGAGGACGAGGACTACGCGGGCTGGGAGGAGCGCGACCTGCTGTTGGCCCGCCTGCTCGAATGCCGTGCCTACGCCGCGGCGGCGGACGTCTTCGTGGCGCTGGCCGAGCGAGCGTCGTGCTCCATCCCGCGCGAGGTCGGCCTCGACGA
>DATHPK010000109.1:0-32961 GCA_035483935.1 Acidimicrobiales bacterium | reverse complement strand
GTGCCCCAGGCGCGTCGCCACCACCTCGGCCTGGTGCCGCCCGATCTCAGACAGCGGCGGGTCGCCCTGACCCTCGACGAGCCCGAAGGTCTCCCCCTCGACCGAGTCGGCCGACGCGCCGTGGCGCACCAACAAGAGCTCGGTCGACCCCGGAGGCCCCACGTAGGGACGCTGGCTGAAGCTGCGCGGCGACGTCACGGTCGCCGAGTGTAGGAACGATCAGTGCGGCGCGTGCAGCTCGGGAGGCCCGTGATCCTCGTCATCGTCGACCACTTCGACGTCGATGACGTTGGGGTCGTACCCAGCCGAAGGGTCGCCCCAACCGCCCGGCGCGCCGGCTCCCTGTCCATCGGTTCGGAATGTTGCGAAGAAGGCGCCCGGGCCCTGAGTGAAGTTCATGACGAGCGGCCGGCCGGCGTCGGGTCCGAGTCGAGCCCACATCGGCCGCGCCCGCCGGAACTCGACGTAGCGCTGAGTGGCCATGGTGAGCCCGAGGAAGATGAGGAAGCTGGCGCCGACGAGCCCGGCCGCCGCGTCGCCGGCGAACTGCAGCACCAGCGTGACCAGCCACAGCGCCATGGTGACGAGGTTGGCCTGTCGGACCACCCAACCGTTGGTGTCCCACACCCGCGACGACAGCCCTCGCAAACCACCCAGAACGACGGCGCCCGCAAGAGTGCCGAGGACCCAGGTCCAATCGGTCGAGGTGACGTGGTGATCGCCTGCGTAGGTCGACATCGCGAAAAGGCCGATGACACCCAGCACTATCGGCAGGCGTGGCACGAACGCGCGCGGCACCGGCACCGCCCTGATCTGCCGCAGCAGGACGGGGATCAGGACCAAAGCGCCCACGACGTAGGAGAAGACGTCCATCGCCTTCCACCCTATGGCTGGGGGTGGCTCAGTGGGTCAGAAGCGGCCCCACCTCGGCCCCGAAGCGCGCCGTCTGTTCGCAGAACTCCTCGGCACTGCGGGCCATGAAGCGCACCTGGAGGTGGTTCACACCCATCGCCACCAGCTCGCGCAGGGACTCCGCCACCTGCTCGGCAGGTCCCGTGAGGACCCAGCCGGGCAGGTCCCAGCCCGAACCACCGGAGCGCAAGTAGATCGGCTCGACGATGGTGCCGATGTCGATCGGCGCGCCCGAGCGGAGCTCGTCCCGCAGTGCGCGCAGCCGGGCGATCTGGCCCGGCAGGTCCTTGCGCCGGGTGCCCTGGGGCAGCCAGCCGTCGCCATAGGCGGCCGTGCGCCGGATCGCCGCGGGCGACGAACCGCCGATCCAGATGGGTGGTCGCGGCTGGCGGACCGGCCGGGGGGCGAGTCCCATGTCGCGCGCCGGGAAGCGTGGGCCGGGGAGCTCGGGGAATTCCGAAGTGAAGCAGCGGGCGAGTGCGGCGACGGCCTCGTCGGTGTGCCGGCCCCGCTCGTCGAAGCCACCAGTGAAGAGCTCGTACTCCTCGGGCACATGGCCCGCGCCGACACCGACGATGAGCCGTCCACCCGAAAGCGCGTCCAATGTCGACAGCTCCTTCGCGGCGCGCAACGGGTGGCGCTGGGCGAGGATCAGGACGTGGGACAGCAGGTGCGTGCGGGTCGTCAGCGCGGCCAGCCAGCCGAGGGTCGCGGTCGTGTCGTACCAGACGGTGCCCATGGCCTCGGCGAGGCGGCGGGGGATCGCCGTGTGGTCGCAGACACCCAGATAGAAGAAGTCCGCGTCGTCGGCGACCCGGGCGATGCGGGCCAGCTCGGCCGGGCCGGCCTCCTTCTCCCAGTCGGCCACGTAGAGCGTCGACTGGGACTGGATCGGCAGCTGCATGCCGTAGACCACCCGTCCCTCGGGCACGGTCCGCACGACGTCGGTGGGGAGTTGGGCTGCATCGGTCATGGACAGTGCCTCCGTTCGGGTCAGGCGTACGCAGCGAGAGCGGCCGCTGCGTCGGCCGGGGTTTGGAACGTCGTCGAAAGCACCAGCGCGCGCTTGAGGTGGAGGTGGAGTGGCACCTCCCAGGTGAAGCCCATGCCGCCATGGACCTGGATCGCGGCCCGCGCGTTCGCCACGGCGGCCTCGTCCGCGAGCAACTTCGCCCCCGTCACGCTCCTTCCGAGCATCTGGCCGGGTGTGCAACCCGCCGCTTCCGCCTCGCCGTCCACGACGTCCGGCGCGTCCAACAAACAGGCGGCGGCGTGAACTGCCGCGCGCGCCACCTCCGACCGGACCAGCATGTCGGCGCACATGTGCTTGATCGCCTGGAACGAGCCGATGGGCTTGCCGAACTGCTGTCGCTCCTTGGCGTAGGCCACCGCCAGCTCGAGCGCCGCCCCGGCGTGCCCGACCTGGAGCGCCCCGGTGAGCAGCGCGCCCTGGTGCCACAGCGCGCCGTGGTCGTCTGTCACCGAGCCCCCGAACGGCAGCGCTTCGAGCCGCCAGAGCGGGGTCAGGGGGTCGAGCGGCTGCTCGACACGGCGTGCCCCGCCGACGGGCGCAGGCGTTACCAGCTGTCCCGGGCCGTCAGCGTCCAGCACGAGCAACGCGTCGAGCACGCCGAGATGCTCGACCAGCACCGGTCCGGGTCGGCCCACGGTGTGGACACCGACCTGGGCGCGGCCCTCGGCCGCACCCTCTACGACCCCGGCGTGCGCGGCGAGGAAGGTCCCGACGATCGGCCCGGGCACGAGGCCGCGGCCCAATTCCTCGAAAACGAGGGCCGCAGCGGCCAGGCCCAGACCGGTTCCTGACGGCTCGGGAAGGGTCAAGGCGAAGACGCCGGTTTCGCCGAGCGCGGCCCAGTCGTCCCCGGTGATGGCTCGCTCGTGCCCCTCGCGTGCGCGCAGGTGCTCGAGTGGCATCCGCCCGGTCAACATGGCCCGGATACCCTCCGCCAGCTCGCGCTGGTCGTCGTCCACCCGGAAGTCCATCAGCGTGCCCTCGGCAGGCCGAGGATCCGCTCGGCCACGATGTTGCGCTGCACCTGCGACGTGCCCGCCGCGATCGTCAACGAAATCGACTTGAACCACGCGTGTAGCTGCTCCGCGTTGCCCAGCGCGCCGCCGTCGGGACCCTGCAGCGGGTCCGCGCACAGCGCGGCCCGGTCGAGCAACTCGACCGCGAGGTCGCCGAGCGCCTGCGAGTGCTCGGAGAACGACAACTTGAAGACCGAGCCACCGATACCGGGGATCCCGGTCTGCGCTGCTTCTGAGACGTTGCGTTTGGTCAGGGCCCAGAGGGCGTCGAACACCGCTACCAAGTGGCCGATCCGCCGTACCAGCCCGTCGTCGCCGAGGAGCCCGAGCCGGTCGGCGACGGCCCGCACCTCGCCGAGCAGGCGCACGGACTCCAGCAACTCTCCGACGAACGCCGTCCCTCGTTCGAAGGAGAGCGTGACCATCGTCACGCGCCAGCCGTCGTTCTCGTCGCCGACCCGGTTCGCAACCGGGACGCGCACCTCGTTCAAGAAGAGCTCTGCGAATTCGGTCGTCCCTTCGATGGTCCGCAGGGGACGGATCTCGATCCCCGGTGTATCCATCGGCATGATCAGCCAGCTGATGCCACGGTTGCCGGCGTCACCGGTGCGCACCAGCAGCTCGCAGTAGTCGGCGACCTCGGCGTGCGAAGTCCAGATCTTCGAACCGGTGACCACATAGTCGTCGCCGTCTCGCACCGCCCGCGTGCGCAGTGAAGCGAGGTCGCTGCCGGCGTCGGGCTCGCTGAACCCCTGACACCAGACCTCCTCGCCGCGCAGGATCCCCGGCAGGTAGCGCTCCTTCTGCGCGGGCGTCCCCTCGGCGATGATCGTCGGGCCCGCGTGCAGCAGACCGACGAAGTTGACGCCCACGTACGGCGCACCGGCGCGCTCGCACTCCTCCTTGAAGATCAGTTGCTCGACCGGCGACGACCCGCGTCCGCCGCCTTCGGCCGGCCAGTCCACTCCCGCGTACCCTGCTTCGAACAGCAACCGTTGCCAGTGCAGGTCGTACGCCCGCCGGGCCGGCCAGTCGTCGTGGGGCGGCGGCGCGCCGACGCCGGGCAGCGTGGCGGCCAGCCACTCGCGCAGCTCGCTGCGGAAGGTCTGCTCGGCCGCGGTGTAGCGGAGGTCCATGCGGTGGGATGCAGCCGCAGCTCAGGTCGGCAGCGGAGGCGTCAGGCGACGAAGTCGAGGCCGAACAGCTTGATCGCGTTGCCCCGTACGATCTTGCGGCGCTGCTCGTCGGTGAGGTCGGCCATCTGCTCCTCGGCGATCTGGCGTGTGCGGGGCCAGGTCGAGTCCGAGTGCGGGTAGTCCGATTCGTAGGTGATGTTGTCCTCGCCGATCTCCTCGACGGACTTCAACCCGTGCGCGTCGTCGAAGAAGCAGCCGAACACGTGACCGGGGAAATAGCTGCTCGGCTTGTCGGGAACGATGTCGGCCACGCCGGCCCAGCCGCGGTTGTCCTCCCACACGCGGTCGGCCCGCTCCAAGATGTAGGGGATCCACCCGATCTGTCCCTCGGAGTACGCGACCTTCAGGTCGGGGAAACGGACGAACACGCCGCTGAACAGGAAGTCCACCAGCGAGAACGTCGCGTTGGTGTGTGTCAGCGTCGAGCCCACCGCCGGTGGGGCGTCAGCCGAGGTGGACGGCATCTTCGACGACGATCCGATGTGCATGTTGACCACGGTCCGGGTCTCGGCGCAGGCCCGGAAGAACGGGTCCCAGTAGTGGTCGGGGTCGTGGACGCTCGGAAGACCCAGGAACGGCGGTATCTCGCTGAAGCACACGGCCCGCACGCCGCGCTCGGCGTTGCGCCGCACCTCCTCCGCCGCCAGCTCGGCGTCCCACAGGGGTATCAGGCACAGGGGAATGAGCCGGCCGCCCGTGTCGGCGCACCACTCCTCGACCATCCAGTCGTTGTACGCCTTCACACAGAGCAGCCCGAGGTCCCGGTCCTTGGCTTCGGTGAAGGTCTGGCCGCAGAACCGGGGGAACGTCGGGAAGCACAGCGCCGCCTCGATGTGGTTGGCATCCATGTCGTCGAGCCGCGGCTTCACCTCGTAGGAGCCGGGACGCATGTCCTCGTAGGTGACGCCCTTCATCGTCACCTCCTCGCGGGGCACCCCCACCGCCGAGTCCACCCGCAGCAGCGGACGCTTGAGGTCCTCGTAGTACCACCAGTCCACCGGCGAGCCCTTGCCACCCTCCTTGACCTTGAGCGAGCCACCCCGGAACTCGACCTCGGGCATGGGTGCACGCACCACCCGCGGCCCCACGTCCAGGTACTTCGAGGGAAGGCGGTCCTGCCACACGTTGGGCGGTTCGACGACGTGATCGTCGACCGAGATGATCAGTGGCAGGGGCTCAGGCATGGCCTTCGAGCGTAGTCGGGACCTGACGGGGCGTCAGAAACGCGAACGCGTCCTCAGAACACCTCGTCGAAGAGGTCGCGCATCGCCTGCCAGGACCTCCGGTCCGTCGGCTCGTGGTATTCGACGCCGGGCATGTTGATGTTCGAAGCGGCAGGGTTGGTGAACGAGTGCACCGCGCCGCCGTAGACCACCATCTGCCAGTCCACGCCGCCGCCCGTCATCTCCTCTTCGAAGGTCTTCCGCTGGGCGTTGTCCACGATGGGGTCGTCTGCGCCGATCATGACCAGCACCTTCCCCACGATGTTGGTGGCGTCCTGGGGACGCGCCGTGGTGAGCCCGGAGTGGAAGCCGCAGACCGCCTTGAGGTCGGCCTCGCCGCGCGCCAGCTCCAACGCCATCGTCCCCCCGAAGCAGTAGCCGATCGCCGCCAGGCGCTGCGGGTCGGTGCGCGGCTCCTGCAGCAGGATCTCCAGCCCCGCCATTCCGATGTCGCGCACCCGCAGCGGATCCGCGTAGAACGCGCCGATGCGCTCCATCATCTGCTGCCGGTCGTCGATCCGCTGGCCCCCGCCGTGATAGTCGAGGGCGAATGCCACATACCCGAGCTCGTCGGCCAGCCGCACCGCCCGACCCCGAGCGTGATCGTCCAGTCCCGGGCCCTCGTGGCACACCAGCACGCCCGGGCGTTGCCCGTCCCCGTCCCCGTCGGGCACGGCGAGCGTGCCGATCATCGTGCGGTCGTCGGCCTCATATGAGATGTCACGTGTGGTCGCCATGGCGTGCACCGTATCCCCAGACGGCCGACGCCATACTGGGCCGGTGCCGGGGGAACGCGTCCGTCGTCTGCAATCCGGATTCCCGACCCACGTGCTCCACGCCGATCCCATCCACTCCCGGCCCCGCACCGCCGCGGCCGCCGCCCTCTTCCTCGCCGCCGCGGCCCTGCTCGCCGCCTGCAGCTCGAGCCCCTCCACGTCAGGCACCACCACCACGACGACCACTGCCACGCACCACGCCGCCACATCGACCACGAGCGCGTCGACCCTCCCCCCGCCCGCCACCGCCGGGCCACTGACACCCGGCGCCCCGACAGCGTTCCCCTTCGCCGCCGACCGGGTCACTGCCGCCGAGAGCCCCGACGGCGCCGTATTCGCCGCACCGCAAGATCCGACCAACCCCGCACCCGCGATCGCCTGGGTGGTCGACGGCAACGGTCCCGCCGCCATCGCCGAGCACGTCCCCACCGGCATCGCCGCCCTCGCCGCCGACGCCAACAACTTCTACGTCGCCACCTACAGCAACGTCTACGCCTACGACCGCGCCAGCGGCAACCAGAGCGGGCAGTGGAACATGCCGACGGTGAACGCCGCCAACAGCTCTGATTCCGACCTCGTCGCCCTCGCCACCGGCGCCGGCAACCTCTACGTCTCGGTCACCCAGGGCAACATCACAAGCGTGTACCGCATCACGCCGAGCTCGTCAGCCGCCCCGCACCTCGTAGTACGAGGGCTCGGCGACGCCATCGGCACCGACGGCACCATCTATTACGAGCGCACCGACCACCACCTCGTTGCACTCGCTCCCAACGGCAAGACGACGGTCGGTCCGGCCCTTGCCGCCTCGCCCAACGGCGAAGGCGGTGGCGTCCAGTACGTCGAGGTGGTGGCCGCCGGCGCGGTCTGGGTCAGCGAACCGGCGGGCCAGGGCCTCGATGCCGCCTACACGACCTTCGACGCCCAAACGCTCGCCCAAGTGGGCTCGTACAACGGCTCGGTCACCAGCTCCGT
The DNA here is from genome assembly GCA_035483935.1 of Acidimicrobiales bacterium. GTDB lineage: Bacteria > Actinomycetota > Acidimicrobiia > Acidimicrobiales > RAAP-2 > Bog-473. Next base: position 25,833 of record DATHPK010000109.1, on the reverse strand, counting down.
CGTCGACACCGCGTCCGGGCCCCTCGTGCTCCAACCGTCCGCCGGCGCCGCGGCCTGCCCCGGCGCCCAGCCGCCAGCCGCCTGCGTTCTGCGCATCAACCGGCAGGGCGCCACCAGCGACCCGGTCAGCGTCGGCGCGGCCGTCACCCTCATCGGCCCCCAGCCCGCCGTGATCGTCTCGGACACCACGACCGGACAGTTCGACCTCGTCCGCCTCTCCTGACTCAATACGACATGGCGACGCCGCCGTTGGGGCTGATCATCTGCCCCGTCATGAAGCCGCTGGCATCCGAGGCGAGAAACAGCACGCACCATGCGATGTCCGCCGTCGTTCCCACCCGCCGCAGCGGCGCGCTCTTCGCCATCGGCGAAAGCACCGCCTCCTTCAGCTCCTCGTTCAACGACCCGTCCGGATTCGTGTAGTACCGCGCCGTCATGTTCGTCGGCACGAACCCCGGCGCGATCGAGTTGACGCGCACGCCCCGCCGACCCACCTCGACCGCCATGCTCTTCGTCAGCTGCGCGACGCCGGCCTTGCAGATGGCATACGGCCCGATGCCCGCGGCCGGTGTCAGCACCGCCGCCGACGCCATGTTGATGATGGAACCGCCGCCCTGTTCCACCATCACCCTCCCGGCGGCCTGACATCCGTACAGCACGCCCTTGAGGTTGACGTTGAGGATCCGGTCGAATTCGTCGGGATCGACGTCGATGATGTGGCTGTCGATCATCACGCCGGCGATGTTGCACATCATGTGAAGGCCGCCATGGCGCGCCGCGATGTGACCGACCAACGTCGACGCCGCCCCCCGAACTGACACGTCGAGCTCGGCGCTCTCCGCCTTACCTCCAGCGGCGAGGATCCCCTGTGCCGTCTCCATGGCGCCGTCGACGTTCAGGTCGGCGCAGACGACCGTGGCGCCGGCGCCCGCCAACACCTCCGCGCTCGTCCGTCCGATGCCGCCGCCGGCTCCGGTGACCAGGGCCACCCGGCCGGTCAGGTCGAACACTGCATGCACACTCCGAGCTGTTTCCACCGGCGCACCATACGCGCCGCAGCAACCCGGGATCAGGCCACCTCCCTCTCGGTCTCGATCCCGTCCACCGGTTTTCGGGCGCTATCCGCTCGAACTCCTCCAGTGGAGCGCGCCGACGGGCGAGCTCTTCTCTACGCGGTGACTCCTTCGACGGCAAGGAGCTGTCGTTTCACCTTGAGCCCGCCGCCGTATCCACCGATGCCGTTGCTCGCCAGCACCCGGTGGCACGGCACGATGATCGGGATCGGGTTGCGGCCGTTGGCCTGTCCTACGGCGCGGGGCGCACTGGGACGGCCGACCCGCCGCGCCAGCTCGCCGTAGCTGATGGTCTCGCCGTAGGGGATACGCGTCAGTTCTGTCCAGACCTCGCGCTGGAAATCGGTGCCATCGAGTTCCATTTGCACGTCGAAGTCGGTGCGCTCACCCTCGAAGTACTCGTCGAGCTGCGACGAGGTCTCCTTGAGCACCGGTGGTACGTCGTCGGCGTCGTTGCGAGCGTGGCGTCGCTCGTTCGGCAACCAGAGGCCGATCAGCACGTCGCCATCGCACTCGAGTACGAGTCGGCCGATCGGGGCGTCGTAGGGCAAGGTGACAGTGCTCGTCGTCATGCGGCACGTCCTTTCTCTGTTCGGGTAGGGATTGTGGCGGTAGGAGCGGGGAGCGACCACAGGTGGGCCATGGCGTAGCTGCGCCACGGGCGCCATGCTTCGCTGACGGCGACGAGTTGGGCCGGACCGTCCGGCAGGCCCAGGGCTTTTGCCCCTCGCCGGATGCCGAGGTCTGTCGGCATGAAGGCATCGGGGTCCCGCAGCGCGCGCATGGCGACATACTCCGCCGTCCATGATCCGATGCCGGGCAACGCGACCAAGGAACGGCGAAGCTCGACGGGGTCCGCTCCAGGGTCGATCACAACGTCACCGCTCCCGACCGCCTCGGCCAGCGCAACCAGCGCGCGGCGACGGCTCGCCGGCATGGCAAACGCACCTGGGTCGGCCTTGGCGAGCGCAACGAGCGACTCGGGCGTGGGGAAGAGATGGGACAGCGTTCCGGTCGGCTCGGGTAAGGCATCGCCCGCAGCTTCGACCAGCCGCCCTGCCACCGTCCGGGCGCCGGCGACGGACACCTGTTGGCCTATCACCGCGCGCACCGCCAGCTCGAAGCCGTCCGCCGCGCCCGGAACTCGCCGTCCGGGATCGCGGGCCACAGCGGAACCGATCAACGGTTCGTTCTGCAGCGCCTCGCAGACAGCGACCGGGTCGGCGTCGAGGTCCAGGAGCTGTCGGCAGCGCGCCACGGCCGTGGTCAGATCGCGCAGGTCCGACAGCACGAGGTCGGCCGAGACGTAGGCGGGACCGCCGTTTTGAGCATCCAGTGCGAGCTTCGGCGCTTCCAAGGTGACGACCGCGTGGCCATGGGGAAGGCGCAGGGAGCGTCGGTACGAAGCGCCGTCGAGGCACTCCACACCGGGGAGAGCGCGGAGGCCGAGGAAGTCGAGCACCGAGGACGGGTTGAATGGCCGCCGGCAGGGAAGTCGCAGATGAACGGCTTGGGGCGCCGCGTGTTCTCGATCTTGCCTCGCCTGCGTCGACTTCGCCGCCCTCGTCCGCAGGCCACTCGGTGTGTCGGCGAAGATCTGGCGGATCGTGTCGTTGCATTGGCGAACACTGGCGAATCCGGCGGCGAAGGCGATATGCGCGATGGGGAGGTCCGTCGTCTCGAGCAGCACGCGTGCCGTCTGGCTGCGCTGCGCCCGGGCGAGGGCGAGGGGTCCGGTACCGACTTCGGCGGTCACGAGGCGATTGAGTTGGCGCGTGCTGTACCCAAGTCTGGTGGCCAGGCCTTCGACGCCTTCGAGGTCCACGATGCCGTCACGGATGAGCCGCATCGCTCGGGCCACGACATCGGCCCGGATGTTCCATTCCGGCGAGCCGGGAGTGGCGTCGGGCCTACAGCGCAGGCAGGCCCTGAAGCCCGCCTGCTGGGCGGCCGCGGCCGTGGGGTAGAAGCGCATGTTCTCCCGCTTCGGGGTGCGGGCCGGGCAGCTGGGCCGGCAATAGATGCCGGTCGAGGTCACGGCGCAGAAGAACACCCCGTCGAAGCGTGCGTCCTTGCTCTTTGCCGCCTCGTAGCAGCGTCCCGGGTCCTCGATCACGGGTGCCAGCGTGGCACGTGGTTGTGACGATTACTGGCGGGAATCGGACATTGCCATTCGGGGCCTGTTGGACCCGGTGGGTGCGTCCTAGCCGGCGGCCCGCTGTGCGGCGAGCGCATGCGACAGCACAAGTCTCCTGTGCGTGGCGGCGTCACCCCACGCACGTGAGAGCGCCCACGTCCGCTTCATGAAGAAGTGGAGGTCGCATTCCCAGGTGTAGCCGATGGCGCCGTGGACCTGTAGGGCGATGCGGGCGGCGAGGTCGGCGGCGTCCGAAGCCATCGCCTTGGCCATGGACGAGTCGTGTGAGAGCGAAGGTTGCGCCGTGGCGAGAGACCAGGCGGCGCGATACGTGGCGGGACGCGCGAATTCCAATGCGACCCGCGCGTTGGCAAGGTGGTGCTTCACCGCCTGGAAGCTCCCGATCGGCTTGCCGAACTGGTGCCGCTCCTTGGCATAGGCCGCTGCCATCGAAAGCATGCGATCGGCCAGGCCGACGAGAAGAGCAGCCGTCGCGGCCGCAGCGCGGTCGGCCAGGAGTGTCACCGCTGCTTCGGCGGCCACCCCGTAGGCCAACAACGTGTCGGAGGCGAGTGGCCAGTGCACGGTCGACACATCGCGGGTCGCGGTGAGCGCGGGCGTCGGTTCCGCGGTGCACGATGCTGCCGGGACAGCATGGAGCTGCCATCCGGACTCGTCGTCACGGCAGGCGAGCAGAAGGATCGCGGCGTCACGGGCGCCCACGACGCGCGGCGTGCGCAGCATCCCGTCGGCGGACACCTCGCTCGGCGACGTGACCCCGCCGTGCGCCACGTCGATGCCTCCCACCGCGAACATGGCGTCGTCTTCGACGAGTGCTTTCAGAGCCGCCGCCGCTGCGGGTTCCGGAAGCAGTGCCGCAAGGGTTGGCGCGGCCAGGGCAGCCGTCTCGAGGAGTGGTTCGGGCAGACAGGCGTATCCGGCTTCCTCAAGCACGCCGACCAGGTCGACGTCGTCGAGGCCCAGCCCGTTGGACGAAGTCGGAACGACGAGTGAGGGTGCACCGAGCTCGGCAAGGATCGTCCAGCGGTTGGCGGACAGCTCGGCCCGCCCGGCCTCGTCGGCGAGTTCGAAGGTGCGCAGCGCGTCGGCGTCGCACTCGGCATCGAGCACGGTGCGAACGCCGCGGCGCAGGGCCTCCTGATCGTCGGAGAAGGAGAAGTCCACGATCAGGCCCGCGGGAGTCCGAGGAGGCGCTCGGCGACCACGTTGCGCTGGATCTCGTTGGTGCCGGCGTAGATGGGGCCGGCGAGCGAGAAGAGATAGCCGTCGAGCCATTCGCCGGGTGCGCCGGCGGTGAGGAGCTCGGCGTCGGGTCCGAGCAGGTCGAGCGCGGCGGTGTGGATGGCGACGTCGGTCTCGGACCAGAAGATCTTGTTGGCGCTCGCCTCGGCGCCGACGGCGTGACCGCGGGACACCTTGCTCGCGGTCCAGTACGTGTGCAGCTTGTACGCCTCGGCGTGCATGTGCGCAAGGGCGACCGCGTCGGCGGAAGCGGGTGGGCCGCCGCGCGAGGCGTAGAGCTGAACGAGGCGGTCGGACACCTCGGTGTAGCGGGCCGGACTGCGGAGCGAGAGTCCGCGCTCGGAGCCGGCCGTGGCCATGGCGACGGACCAGCCGCCGCCGACCTCGCCGAGTACCTGGTCCTCGGGGACCTCGACGTTGTCCAAGAAGATCTCGGCGAAGCCGGTTTCGCCATCGAGTTGGGGGATCGGGCGCACGGTGACACCGGGCGAGTCCATGGCGATGAGGAAGTACGTCAGGCCACGGTGGCGCTCGGCGTCGGGATCCGTGCGGAAGATGCCGAAGCACCATTCGGCGAAGGCGCCGCGGCTCGCCCATGTCTTCTGGCCGTTGAGTATCCAGCCGTCGCCCGCTTCGTTGCGGGCGGCACGGCTGCGGATGCCGGCCAGGTCGCTGCCGGCGTCGGGCTCGGACCAGCCTTGACACCAGATCTCGTCGGCGGCGGCCATGGGCGGAAGGAAACGTCGTTTCTGGGCGTCCGTGCCGTACTCGAGCATGGTGGGGGCGAGCAGGAAGATGCCGTTCTGGCTGACGCGCTTGGGGGCGCGGGCGCCGTAGTACTCCTCCTCGAAGATCAACCATTCGAAGATGCCGAGGTCGCGGCCGCCGTACTCGGTGGGCCAGCTGACGACGGACCACCGGTCTTCGTACATTTCTCGTTCCCACCGACGGTGGGCCTCGAAGCCTTCCTTCGTATCGAACGAGGGAAGGGGGTCAGCAGGGACGTGCTCGTTCAACCAGGCTCTGGCTTCAGCACGGAAGGCCTCGTGCTCGGGGCTGAACGTGAGGTCCATGGGGCTACGGAATCTTCCACAGCATCCCGCTGTGGCGCCAACGGTTCAGTTGTTGATGCCGGTGTTGGCGGTGTTGGCGGTGTTGCCGGTGTTGGCGGTGGCTCCGGGTGCGAGGCTGCCCTCGGTCGTGTCGGCGATCGGTCTGTGCTGGACCAGCGTTCGAATGAAGAAGTCGGCGACCGCCTGGGTGATGCCGGCCTCGGTGGGTTGCTCGCCGGGGTTGTCGAACCCGTGGCCGCCCCCGTCCACGATCAGGAGCTGGTTGGGCACGTCGTTCGCTCCGAGGTCCCAGGACAACTCCTGCGACTGCTGGAGATAGACGATCTCGTCGTCGGACGAGTGCAGGAGGAAGAACGGTGGGTCGCCCGGCGCGACGTAGGTCACGGGGCTGGCGGCGAGCATGTCCGCAGCCAGCGCCGAGTGTGGAACCGGTCCGAGCAGACGGACGAAGTTCTTGGTGACGGCAGAGCTGTAGCCCTGGTGGCCCAGCGTGAGGAGGTCGCTCGGTCCAGCCATGTCCACGACGGCCTCGACCTTGCTCGACTCGTTGGTGTAGGCGCCTATGTCCCATCCAGCGGTCGTGGCCGCGGTGCCGAGCAGCGCGACGAGGTGGCCGCCGGCGCTCTGCCCCCAGGCGCCGATTTCGTTCGGGTCGATGTGCAGATGGGTGGCGTACGCGCGGAGGTAGCGGACGGCGCACTTGACGTCCACGATCTGGTCGGGCCAGCGGGCCTCAGGCCCGAGCCGGTAGTCGAGGCTGACGACGACGAAGCCTTTTGCGGCCAGCGCCGGGCCGATGGTCTTGATGAGGAAGCCACCGCTGTTGTAGTTGCCCGAGATCCAGGAGCCGCCGTGGACATAGACCGCCGCGGGGGCCGGTCCGTGCAGGGTGGCCGGCTCCGTGATGCGGGCCCGCTCGTGGTTGCAGTACGTCACCGTGGCGTGCTGGCCGGCGGTGAGAGTCGGGGCGAGCGCCGACCCGGGCGGGGCTGCCTTGGGTGTCGGGGGGCTGGCGCTGGTGGACCCCGTGAGGGCCGCGATTGTGAGGGCGCAGACGAAGAGGGCGGCAAGGCGTCTGCGCATGGGTCTCAATGTTGGCCGAACCCGGGGCAAATCGGGCTCCGCCCGTCGTCTGGCACTAAATCTGATTCGGCGTCAGAATTGGCCACCATGCCCAACGCCGTGATCGTCGATGCCGTACGTACTCCGGTCGGACGCCGGGGCGGTCGCCTCTCCGGGTGGCACGCCACCGACCTGGCCGCCCAGCCGCTGGCCGCCCTCCTGCAGCGCAACGACCTGGATCCGTCGCTCGTCGAGGACGTGGTCATGGGCTGCACGATGACGGTGGGCGAACAGGCGATGAACATCGCCCGGAATGCCGCCATGGCGGCAGGTTTTCCCGAATCCGTTCCCGGCACCACGGTCGACCGTCAATGCGGCTCCGCCCAACAGGCAATCCACTTCGCCGCTCAGGCGGTCATGGCGGGCGCGATGGACGTCGCCATCGGCGCCGGCGTGGAGTCGATGAGCCGGGTGCCGATCGGTTCGACCACGGACCCGGGGCCGGGCGAGGCCTACGGTCCGTTGTACTTGGAGCGCTTCGAGCTCATTCACCAGGGCGAGTGCGCGGAGGAGATCGCCCGTCGGTGGAAGGTGTCGCGCGAGGAGATGGACGCGCTGGCGCTGCAGTCACACCAACGTGCGGCTCGGGCGACCGACGAGGGTCGCTTCGCCAACGAGATCGTGCCGCTCGAGGCGAGGGTCCATCCCGACGTGCCGGGGGCGGCCGATGTGAGTGGGTTGCTCTCGGCCGACGAGGGAGTGCGGCGGGACACGTCGATCGAAAAGCTTGCCGCGCTGAAGGGTGCCTTCTCCGAGACCGGCACGGTGACTGCGGGGACCTCGTCGCAGATATCGGATGGCGCGGCGGCCGTGCTGATCATGAGCGAGGAGCGGGCGACCTCTCTCGGTCTGACGCCCCGGGCCCGCTTTCACACGTTCGCCGTCGCAGCCAACGACCCGCAGATCATGCTGACCGCGCCGATACCCGCAACCGAGTTGGTGCTGTCGAAGGCGAAGCTCAAGCTCGAGGAGATCGACCTCGTGGAGATCAACGAGGCGTTCGCGTCGGTCGTGCTGGCCTGGGAGCGCGAGTACCACCCCGATATGTCCAAGGTGAACGTCAACGGCGGTGCGATCGCGATCGGACATCCGACCGGGTGCTCGGGGGCACGGCTCATGGCGACGTTGTTGAACGAGCTCGAGCGGACAGGTGGTCGCTACGGGCTGCAGACGATGTGCGAGGGTGGCGGGCAGGCCAACGCGACGATCATCGAGCGGCTCGGTTGATGGCGGGCACTCGTGCGCCGGCCGTCGAAGGCTGGTTCACCACCGGCGAGGACGGACGGGACCCGGCGCTCCTCGGGTCCCGTTGCGAGGCATGCGGTACGTTCGCCTTCCCCGCCGAGACGAGCTTCTGCAAGAACCCCGACTGCTCGTCGACATCGTTCGAGTCGGTCGAGCTCTCGCGCCGCGGCCGGATCTGGTCGTACACCGACGCCCGGTACCAGCCGCCGCCGCCCTACGTGGCGGCCGATCCCTATGTGCCCTTCTGCCTGGCAGCCGTGGAGCTGGCGGACGAGAAGCTCGTGGTCATGGGGCAGGTCGTCCCCGGAGTCAGCGTCGAGGACCTCGCCGTGGGCGACGAGGTCGAGCTGGTTATCGACACCTTGTACTCCGAGGACGGCTGCGACTACCTGGTCTGGAAGTGGCGGCCGCTGGCGGGAGCGCCTTCGGGCGGGAAGGGCTGATCCATGGCCGACGACAAGCGGGTGGCCGTCCTGGGTGCGGGCATGCACGAGTGGGGCAAATGGGGCCGGCCCTTCGTGGAATACGGGTTGGCCGCGGCACGTGACGCCCTGGACGACGCTGGTCTGACCTGGCGTGACATGCAATTCGTGTCGGGAGCGGACACGATCCGCAACGGGTATCCCGGCTTCATCTCCGGCGCCACGTTCGCTCAGGCGCTCGGGTGGACGGGGGCACGCGTGTCGAGTGTCTATGCGGCGTGTGCCTCCGGCGCGGTCGCGATTGCCAACGCACGGGCGCAGATTCTCGCCGGACTGTGCGAGGTCGCCCTCGTGGTCGGTGCGGACACCACGCCGAAGGGCTTCTTCGCGCCGGTCGGAGGCGAACGCAAAGACGATCCCGACTGGCTTCGCTTCCACCTCCTGGGTGCGACCAATCCGACGTACTTCGCTCTCTACGCGCGGCGGCGGATGGATCGCTTCGGTGCCACGGAGGAAGACTTCGCTCAGGTCAAGGTGAAGAACGCGCGGCACGGGCTCGCGAATCCGTACGCGCGCTACCGCAAAGAGGTCTCGGTCGACGAGGTATTGGCCTCGCCGATGGTGGCGGACCCGCTGCGTCTTCTCGAGATCTGCGCGACCTCCGACGGCGGCGCCGCGCTCGTGCTCTCGAGCATGGACTTCGCACGTCGACACGCGGGCGGCGCGTCACAGCTCGTCACCATCGACGCTGTTTCGACGGTCACGCCGTCGTTCCCCAACACCGTGATCGAGATGCCGAATTTCGCTACCGACTCGGCGGCCGCCCTGTCGGAGCCATCGGGCGAGGCGGCCATCAACGGGTTCCGACCCTCGATCGCCTCCGCCGCATACGCCGAAGCCGGGATCGGCCCCGAAGACGTCAACCTCGCCGAGGTCTACGACCTCTCCTCCGCGCTCGAGCTCGACTGGTACGAGGACATCGGGCTGTGTGGCGAGGGTGAGGCCGAAAAATTGTTGCGAGATGGTGTTACGTCCCTCGGCGGGCGTGTCCCGGTCAACCCTTCGGGAGGCCTGTCCTGCTTCGGTGAGGCCATCCCCGCCCAGGCCATCGCGCAGGTCTGCGAATGCGTCTGGCAGCTGCGGGGTGATGCCACCGGGCACCAAGTGGATGGGGCTCAAGTGGCAGTAACAGCGAACCAGGGCCTTTTTGGTCATGGTTCTTCGGTGCTTCTGCGCCGTTAAAAGCCTGGTCGCTGCATTATTTTCAGTTTGTTCCCAGCGGTTTCTGCACGTCGTGTGTGATCCCCGCCCTTTCGGGTATTGCCCTCAATGACGTCAAACGAGTGCAGTGCCCTGCTTAGGCTGGCGGGTACGCGTGGGTCGTCTTTTTCGGAGTCGGCGAGGAACGACGGATCGAACGGAACGACGCTGCGATTGGAGGAACCAAATACATGTTGGCCACTGAAGTTTCTGAGTTGCGCCAAGATGAGCAGCAGCAAGGAGCAAAGAACGGAATGCCGGACCAGATTGACCATGGGAGCGGGACGGGCTCAGACGACGTCCTGAAAGCCCTCGGCGAGCTGGAGTCAGTCCTTCGGGAGAACGCTGAAAGCGAGCGCCTCCTGGCCAAGCGGATTGCCGACGTCCGCCTTGCCCGGGAGAACGGGCGGGAGTGGAAGGCGATCCTGGGTGACGAGGACGAGCCGGGCACGGTGCAGCTGGTGAGCACCATCTTGCGCCGGCAGTCCGAGGCGAGCGGCTATCTGCGACGCTCCCTTGTTGTCGCCCTGCGGGCAGAGGGTCAGAGCATCCCGAGCATCGCGCACCTCTTCGGTGTCACCCATCAGCGGGTGTCGAACCTGTTGCGACGCGTCGCGCAGGGCAACGCTGCCGCCGAATCGAACTCGGACTAACTCGTCCAGCCGCGCAACAGCGCGTCGGCGTCGGTCATGATGCCGGCGATGATCTCTGCCACCCGCGGGAGCGATTCGAGTACGCCGACGACCTGACCCGTCGGGAGCACCCCCACATCCGTACGACCGTCCACGAGCGCGGCCTTTGTCATGACGGGAGCATTCGCTGCCATCACGACCTGCGCCCACGTGAGTTCGTTCCCTGTTTTCATGGCGCGACCCTCGCGGAGCAAGGAGCGCAACGTTGCACCGGTCTCTCTGCGGAACTGCAGCGCGCTTCGCATCGCACGAGGGAGCGCGCGCAACCACGACTGTGATTCGAGGTGGTCGACCAACTCGGTGCGCACCACGCGCTGTGGCGCACCGTCGACCTTTGTGGTCACCACGGTGCCCGTGACCTGCGTCTCCAAATAGAGGCCCTTGACGACGTCCGGGACCCGGCTCTCGGCCGACAGAAGGAAACGGGTGCCCATGGCGACGCCGGCCGCGCCGTACGCCAGGGCGGCAACGAGGCCTCGGCCGCTGAAGAAGCCTCCGGCCCCGAGCACCAGGACCCGGTCGCCAACGGCCTCGACGACCTGGGGCAATAGCAGCGTCGTCGGGACGCTGCCGGTATGTCCGCCTCCCTCTGCGCCCTGGGCGATCACGGCGTCAACGCCCCATTCCGCCACCTTCTCGGCGTGCCGGCGGGCGCCGACGGTGGGCATCACGAAGAGGCCGGCCTCCTTGCAGCGGGCGACGAGCGCCGGGTTGGGGGCCTGGGCGAAGCTGGCGACGCGGGCACCGGTCTCGATCATCAGGTCGATCCGGTCGGCGACGTCGTCGACGTCGGTGCGCAAGTTGACGCCGAAGGGTGCGGAGGTCCGGCTCCGCACCTCCGCGATCGCGGCGGCGAGCTGCTCGAGGTTCATGGTGGCGGAGGCGAGGATGCCCAGGCCGCCGGCTTCGCAGGTCGCGGCGACGAGGCGAGGCCCGGCCACCCAGCCCATGCCGGTCTGCACGAGCGGGTACCGGATCCCGACCCGCTCACAGAACGGGGTGTGAAGGGCGGGGTGCAACGACACGCCTGCGCCGCCGGTCAGGTCCGCACCTCCCGGTCACGGAGCGAGCCGGGGTCAAGGACGACGCGGATGACGTCGAGCTCCTCGGGGGTCGGGAGGCGCGTCTCCGCCACGTCGTCACCGATGATGAGTTCGAATCCCGTTGCCGCGACGATGTCGTCGACCCGCACGCCGGGATGGTACGAGCGCAGTCGCATGGTGCGGTCGGCCGTCTCGAAGTCGAACACGCCGAGGTTGGAGACAACGCGGCGGACATCGTGGAACCGCAAGGCGCCTTCCCCGGCCGCCGCGGCCCTTCCGTACCCGACGCCGCATACGACGTCGACGTGCTGGACGAAGGTGCGCGGGCTGTGGTCGGGCACCCAGTAGCTGGTCGGGTGGTTGACGGAGTTTCCGGGTGCCCCACGCACGCCGACGAGCTGGACCTTGGGGTGGTCGTGGGGCCCGACGGCCGAGATGTTCTGGTTGCCCATGCGGTCGATCTGGCTCGCCATCATCATGATGTGCCGGCGGCCCGACCACACCACGTCGAACACGCTGCGGTAGGGCATGGCGGCCTCTCGTACGAGTTCAGCAGGGCGCGCTGCGATCGGGGGCGCGCCGACCATGAGCGCCGCCTCGCCGTCGGTGAGGACGAGGTCAGGTGCGAAGGTCAGCTTGGCCAGGCGGGCGCCAAGCGACGGGATGGTCCCGAACGGGCTCGCCATGACTTCGCCGGCACCGCGCCAGGCGTCCGCACAGGCGATCACGCAGGATTCGGCGCGGGTCACGCCGACATCAGCCTGGTGAACGGCGTTGCTCATTGGGACTCGCGTTCCTTCACCCGGGCCTGGTACTCGTCCTCGGGCACCAAGACATAGCGGCCGGCGAAGGCTTCCCACTCGGCGGGATCCGACGCGGCGGCCGCGTACTCCTTTTGGAAGGCCTCGTCGCGTCCGTAGTCGGGAGGGTTGGCCGTGAAGTGGGCGCCACCGGGAGCTTCGGCCACACCGTCGGTGAGCATGCGATGGATCGCCACCGTGGAAAGCGGATGGGTCTCGTCGGCGAGCTCGCCGTTGGACACGATCGATTCGGCGGTGAGGAAGCGCCGCTCGGCGGCGCCGAGGAAGAGGGCGTCGAAGAACGGATCCGGGCTGAGGATCTGCCCGTTGCCGGCGGCATCGGCGCGGTTGACGTGGACGATCGCTGCGTCGAGATGGAGCGCCGGCATCGCGACCAGCTCCACCTCGGCGTCGGCCGGGTCGGCCAGGTAGGGGCTCCCGACGCCGTAGGGCGAACGCACGAGGCGCAGGTCGGGGTTGACGTGAAGGACGTCGGAACCGAGGCCCGCCCGGGTGGGCAGGAAGGGCACGCGCCACGACGCGGCCTGGAGACCGAGGAAGAACATGCCCTCGTCGACCTCCATGACGTCGACCTTGCCGTGCTGACGGGCGGCTCTCCAGTGGGGGTCGAGCGCGATGGAGTCGAGGGTGACAAATCCGCACACGACCTTGCGGACCTTGCCGGCAGCGCAGAGCAGGCCGACGTCGGGTCCGCCGTAGGCGACGATGGTGAGATCGGTCAGGGTGGAGCGGCAGATGGCGCGTACCACCGCCATGGGCTTGCGGCGGGAGCCCCAGCCGCCGATGCCGATCGTCATGCCCGAACGGAGCTCGCCGACGATGTCGTCGACCGTTGTGCGCTTGTCGCTCACGTGGAGGTGTCGGCGTCGCGCTTCTCGACGAACGCCGCCCGCTGCTCGTCCGCCACGCCGCGGACATGGAGCTCGTAGGTGAAGCCCTGTTCGAAGCGGTAGCTGCGCTTCACGTCGACCGGATCGATGCCGTTCAACGACTCCTTGGCGCGTCGGATGATGGTCGGGCTCTTGGAGGCGATGTCGGCGGCCAGCTCGAGTGCGGCCGCATGGAGGAGGTCGGGCGGCACGACGGCGGCCACCGAGCCGTAGGAGGCGAGTTCGGAGGCCGGGATCGGCTTCGCGGTGTACACCATCCGACGCATCACGTGCTGGGGCACCAGGCGGGCGAGGTGGGTGGCGGCGCCGAGAGCGCCCCGGTCGACCTCGGGGAGGCCGAAGGTGGCGTCGTCGGAGGCCACGACGATGTCGGCGTTGCCGGCGAGCCCGATGCCGCCGCCGAGGCAGAAGCCCTGCACGGCGGCAATGACGGGGACCTCGCAGTCGTACACGGCGGCGAAGGCGGCGTAGCAGCCGCGGTTGGCGCCGACGAGGGCCTCGTCGCCCTTGGCGTTGATCTCCTTGATGTCGACGCCGGCGCAGAAGCCTCGGCCGGTGGCGCGCAGGATCACGACGCGGTTGGTGGGGACCTGACCGGCCGCGGTGAGGGCGTCGGCAAGGGCGAACCAGCCGGCCACATCGAGGGCGTTGACCGGGGGGTGGTCAATTACGACCTCTGCGATCCCTTCGTGCTCCTGGACCACTTCGATGGGCATGGGCGGCCGGTCTCCTCGGTCGGTCGGGTCGGCGGTTCCTGACGCCGCGTCAGAAGGCCGCAGGGAACTTAGGTCAGCGCACTGGGCAGGGCCAACACGATGCGGCGCCGGCGTCGGGGTCCGGCCGGCTGCCATAGGGTTTGCCTCGTGAGCGAGCCCGTCTACGACTTCAGCGAGCGGGTGGTCGTCGTGACCGGGGGGTCGCGTGGGGTCGGGGCGGAGATCGTGCGCCGATTCGTGGATGCGGGTGCGCATGTGGTCACGTGCGGGCGTCACGAGGCCGAGGCCGAGGGCGCCGTCTTCATGACGGCCGACGTGCGCAAGCCTGCGGACGCGGAGAAGGTCGTGGCGAAGGCGGTCGAGCACTTCGGCCGTCTCGACGTGCTGGTCAACAACGCGGGTGGGGCGCCGCACGCGATGGCGGCGGACATGTCGCCGCGGTTCGTCGAGGCGGTGATCAACCTGAACCTGCTGGCGCCGCTGTGGTGCGCGCAGTCGGCACACAAGGTGATGGCGGTGCAGGAGGACGGCGGCTGCATCGTGAATGTGACGAGCGTCTCGGGGATGCGACCTTCGCCGGGGGCATCCGCCTACGGGGCGGCGAAGGCGGGCCTCATCAACCTCACGACGACGTTGGCGGTGGAGTGGGCGCCCCTGGTGCGGCTCAATTGCGTGACGGCGGGTCTGTTGGACACCGGTGCGGGCGAGGAGTTCTACGGCGGCGCCGAGGGCATGGAGCGGGTGGCCGCGACCGTTCCGCTGGGCCGGATGGGCATCCCTGCTGACGTGGCGTCGGCCGTCATGTGGTTGGCGAGCCCGGGGTCCTCCTATGTCTCCGGGGCGAATTTGGTGCTCCACGGGGGCGGAGAGTGGCCGGCCTACCTCGTGGCGGCGGGGGCCACAGGTTCGGCCGATTCGGGGGGCTGAGCCCGGCCCGGGTCTGAATGTCCGAATAGCCGTTTCACCCCGTCGATTAGGGCCGAACCGTGGGGTAGCTGCTAAACAGAGCGACCGTGAAATTGGCGGTCCCCACGGAGACCCGTCGCGGAGAGCGCCGAGTCGGACTCGTGCCCGACGTGGTCAAAAAGCTGGTCGGCGCGGGCTGGGAGGTCTGCATCCAGGCCGGTGCGGGCGTGGCAGCCGAGTTTCCCGACGAGGCGTTCAAGGAGGCGGGCGCGACCGTCGCTTCCGACGCTGCATCGACGCTGTCCGGCGCCGGCCTCGTGGTACGAGTGAACGCACCCAGCGCCGACGATGCCAAGGACCTCCCTGACGGTGTCGCCGTCCTGAGCTTCTTCCAGGTGGGCAATTCCGAGGACGCGCTACGTGCCCTTGCCGCCAAGAAGGCCACGGTCCTCAGCTTCGACCTGCTGCCGCGCATCAGCCGCGCGCAGAGCATGGACGCACTCAGCTCGCAGGCGACCGTCTCGGGGTACCGGGCCGGGCTGGCGGCAGCCGACCACCTAGCCAAGTTCTTCCCCATGTTCATGACAGCGGCGGGCACGGTGCCGCCGGCCAAGGTCCTCGTCATGGGCGTCGGCGTCGCGGGATTGCAGTCGATCGCCACGGCGCGCCGCCTCGGCGCCGTCGTCAAGGCCTATGACGTGCGGGCCGCAGCCAAGGAAGAGGCCGAGAGCCTCGGTGCGACGTTCGTCGACACCGGCGTGTCCGCCGAGGGCACAGGAGGCTACGCCCGAGAGCTGACGCCAGAAGAACTGGACCGCCAGCGAGCCGCACTGGCCGAGGAGGTCGGCCGCTCCGACGTCGTAATTACGACCGCAGCCGTGCCGGGACGCAAGGCGCCCGTGCTGGTGACCACGTCCATGGTGGAGGGGATGGCGCCCGGCGCCGTCGTGGTGGACATGGCGGCGGACCAGGGCGGCAACTGCGAGCTCACGAAAGCGGGCGAGGTGGTCGACCACAACGGTGTCCACATCGTCGGGATGGCCAATCCGCCGGCGGGTATGCCGACGCACGCCAGCTTCCTGTTCGCCCGCAACGTGGCGAACGTCCTGGCGCTGATGGGGCCCGAGGGTTCGCTCACGCCCGACTGGGACGACGAGATCGTCACGGGCATGTGCGTCCTGCGCGACGGGGCGGCGATGGCGCCGGCGGCCGTGGAGATGTTGGGCGGCGGCGGCGGCGGGGCCGGAACCGGGACCGGAGGTACACAATCGTGATCGCCCTCATCATGCAGTCGACCCCGAGCGTCGGCTCGGACACCGGGATCATCGCCTTCTTGACCGTGTTCGCCCTCGCGATCTTCGTGGGGATCGAGGTCGTCTCCAAGGTCCCCAGCATCCTGCACACCCCGCTGATGTCGGGCTCCAACGCCATCCACGGCATCGTCCTCGTGGGGGCGCTCATCGTGATGGGAGAGGCGCACGGCACCGGCCAGCTGGTCCTCGGATTCCTCGCCGTGTTCCTCGCCACCCTCAACATCGTGGGTGGCTTCGTGGTCACCGACCGCATGCTCGAGATGTTCAAGGGCAAGCCCGGTGAGCGGGCCAAGCCCGCGGCCGAGGCCACCGCCTCGAAGGCCGAGGACGGGGGCGCAAAGTCCTGATGCTCGCCACATCGTTCACCCTGGCCGACGGCCGGGACCTCGCCTACCTGGTCGCCATCATCGGCTTCATCACCGCGCTCAAGTTCCTGAGCTCACCCAAGCGAGCACGGCAGGGCAACCTGATCGGTGCCGCCGCCGCCACCCTCGCGGTCGGCATGACGTTCACCCTCCCCGAACTCCGAAACTCCGGCAAGAACCTCGTCCTCGCCATCATCGCCATGGTCCTCGGCGCGGCCATCGCCGTCCCCGTCGCCCGCTTCGTCAAGATGACGGCGATGCCACAACTCGTGGCCATCTTCAACGGCGTCGGCGGTGGTGCCGCAGCGCTCATCTCCATCGTCGAGCTCCTGCACCTGCACTCGCTCGGTCTCAAGCCCGCTATCTACGTGACCGTCGAGGTCCTCCTCGGCGTGCTCATCGGGTCGGTCTCGTTCTCGGGCAGCGCCATCGCCGTCATCAAGCTCCAGGAGCTCATCACCGGGCGTCCCATCACGTACCCGGGCCAGCAGCTGATCAACGGCCTCGTCGGTGTCGCCATCGCCGTCATGATCATCCTGGCCCTCGCCACCGGCAGCATCGGTTACGTCTGGGTGATCCTGGGCCTCTCCCTCGTCCTGGGCGTGATCTTCGTCCTCCCCATCGGCGGCGCCGACGTCCCGGTGCTCATATCGCTCCTCAACTCGTTCACCGGCCTCGCCGTGGCCGCGTCCGGATTCGTCCTGGACAACTACTTGCTCATCGTCGCCGGCACGCTGGTCGGCGCGTCCGGCATCATCCTCACCCGCCTCATGAGCTCCGCCATGGGCCGCTCCCTTCCCAACATCCTGTTCAGCGCATTCGGCGCCGTGATCACCGCCACCGGCGGCGAGGAGGGCGATGCCAGCCGCCCCGTGCGGGCCGGCACCCCCGAGGACGTCGGCGTGCTCCTCGCCTACGCCCGCAAGGTCGTGATCATCCCTGGATACGGCCTCGCCGTCGCCCAGGCCCAGCACACCGCCCGCGAGCTCGAAGAGGCCCTCAAGGCCCGGGGCGTCGAGACCTTCTTCGCCATCCACCCCGTCGCCGGTCGCATGCCGGGCCACATGAACGTGCTCCTCGCCGAGGCCAACGTCCCCTACGACGACCTCAAGGAGATGGACGAGGCCAACCCCGAGATGGACTCGGCCGACGTCGCACTCGTCGTCGGCGCCAACGACACCGTCAATCCGGCCGCCAAGTCGACACCCGGCAGCCCGATCTACGGGATGCCGATCATCCACGCCGACGAGGCCGAGAACATCATCTTCCTCAAGCGCTCCATGCGGCCCGGTTTCGCCGGCATCGACAACGATCTGCTCTACGACCCCAAGACGACGATGCTCTTCGGCGACGCCAAGGACACCCTGCAGAAACTGGTCGCCGCCGTCGCCGACGCCTGATCAGCTTCCGCCTGCTCTCCGGGCGGCGGCCGCCCTTTTCGCCGCCGGACCCGTCACGGCGGTCCACATCGGCGACGGCCGCGACTCCATGGCGCGGCCGCTCGGGCCGACAAAGGTCAGCAACTCGTTCGGGTTCCCGGACATGCGCCACTGTTTCGAGTGGACGAGCCCGTGATGATGGACGCACAACAACACCAAGTTGTCCAAATCGGTGGGCCCTCGGTCCGGTTTCCACTCCTTGATGTGGTGCACGTTGGTGAAAACGACGTTCGAACAGCCGGGGAACCGGCAATGTCGGTCTCTTCGCCGCACCTCTCGATGTTGGGGCCCCGACGGATCGCGCCGAGCGCGCCCTTCATACATCGTGTGACCCATTCCGTCGTCAACGGCCAGCGTGATGGTGGCGTCGCACGCAATTCGGCGCACGGTCTCGACGCTCAGGAGGCCGCCGCGCTCCAAGTCACCGGCCAGGTCTGACTCCTCGCCGGACTCGTCGAGGAGCGCCGCCATGGGCACGTGTACCACGACGAAGTAGGGACTGTTCAAGGAGGACTCTCCGTCGCCGTCTCGACCGCTGCGGACGAGTCCCATGAAGGCGTCGGCCATCCGCTGGTCCCACGTAATTTCGCCGTCGCCCGAGGGGATCTCCTTGGCGATGGACTCGAGCCTGGATCGGGCTTCGGCAAAGGACTCGGGCGGGAGCTGCACCGTCATTGTCCTCACTGCTTCGTTGCAGCGGAGCGAACGCCGTTCGTGATCTACGGCTGACTCGTGCGGCGGCGTTGCCCGCATCGTTCCCGCCAGTAGCGCCAAGTCCCGCACCGAACGGCGGCGCGCTTCGTCGAGCAGCTGGCCCTCCGTTTCGGGCGTCGCCGACTCCGAAACTGTTCGCAGCTTGTCGAAGGTGATGTCTCCGGCCTGCAGCGCTCCCACGAGCTGCGGCACGTCCCACGCCTTCTGTGCGACTCGCACCAAGTTCCGTGCCGACGGCGTGGAGACTCCGAATCGCTCGGCGGTCCACGCGGCGGCGGACGTTGCACCGTCGTCGTAGTGGGCGCCTCTCCGCTCAGCCTCGCCGAGGAGCTCGACGATGTGACCGTCGAGGGCCGATCGGAAGCGGAACAGGTCGTCGAGACGCTCTCCGAGCTGTGCGTTGGACATCGCCGCCATCACGCTGTTGCCGATGGCAGGCAGCGCCAGGATGGCTTCGGGAGCGGTTTCGATCCGCGTCATCGACCGGAGAATGGTCGCTGAGTCTCGTGCTGCGCCGCTTCTTCTGGCCGCTGCTCTTGTGCTTGATCGTCCCCGATGTGATGACCTGGGATCCCATCTGGGACCCGTTGCAGGACACCGTTCCATTGCCAGAATCGCCAGTCACGGCCTGCATTGGGCGTCTTGACCTCGAAACCGTGAGATTCCATCTCAGAGCGGGTTTCCGAAGGGATGGCGCTAGCTCGGAGGAAGCTGGCCCACCACGCACGGGGGCGGAACCTGCGGGGGGTGGGAAGGGAAGCGGTTCGTCTCGTCCTGTCCCGAAACAAGCCGTCACGTCACGCCGCTCCTCCGGTGACCACAGCTCATCGTCCAGCGCACGTCGCGGAGGGGGATCCGCTGATGGCGATGGAACCCATTCCGGCCCACCGTTGGTGGCGGCGGCGTCGGGTGGAGACCGGTGTCACCATCCCGATTCCGGAAACACTCCCGGACACCGAACCGCGCCCACTGAGCGTGCGCATGGCCCAGATGTCCACGGACCTCCTCGACGTCCTCGAGGCCCGCTTCCTAAAGCTGGCCAAGCGCGCCAAGCGCAAGGCGCCGGTTATCGCTGTATCGGTGTTCTGCCTCTGCATGCTTTCCTTCGGTTTTCTGATCGGGATCGCGCCGGACTCGTCGGGCGACACCCACCGTTCGGCGGAGGCCTCGCACGTTCGCCACCACGGACGTGACGCGAGCGCCACATTCGCCGACAACCAGGGCAACGCCCTCAGGATGCTGGGAGCCGGCGCCCGCAGCATCAGCCTCGCTCCGGCCACATCAACCCCGACCGCGGCGTCCGCGACGTTGGTGAACCAGCCGCCGCTCGCTAGCCGCGAGAACTTTGCGTTTGCGCCGTACTGGACACTGCCGGAGTCGTCGACCTTCAACCTCACCGGCTTGTCCACGCTCGCCTACTTCTCCATCGATGTGAACGCCAATGGCACGCTCGATGAGAGCGGTTCGGGTTGGAACGGTTTTCAGAGTCAGGACCTGACCAACCTGATCTCGCGGGCCCACACGGCCGGTGAGCGGGTCGTGCTCACCGTCACGGACTTCGACCAGGGCTCCCTGAACGCGCTCACTTCCTCGCCCACAGCCCCGGGCACGCTCTCGTCCGCGCTGATCCCACTCCTCGACGCCAAGTCCCTCGACGGCGTGAACTTCGACTTCGAAGGCGATGGCAGCGGCGACCAAGCAGGACTCACCAACCTCATCACGTCGGTCGCCACCGCGTTGCGTGGCGCCGATCCGCATTGGCAGATCACGATGGACACCTACGCCTCTTCCGCAGGTGACTCGGGCGGCTTCTACAACATTCCCGCCCTCGCTCCGGCCGTCGATGCGTTCTTCGTCATGGACTACGAGCTGAACCTGCGAGGGTCGTCCACGGCTGCCTCGCCGCTCACCAGCAGCCAGTTCAGCAGTCTCACCACGATGCAGCAGTACACATCGGCGGTGCCGGCATCGAAAGTCATCCTCGGCGTGCCGTTCTTCGGGATCGACTGGCCCACCAACAACGGGACGATGGCGGCAAACGCCGCTGGTGGCGCCAACGACATCCCCGATTCTCAGGCAGCGACGAACGGTCCTGAGTACTGGGACCCGGTCACCGATACCGCGTGGACGAGTTATCAGGTCGGTGACCAGTGGCACGAGTCGTACTACGAGGGTCTCAACGGGCTGTACGACGTGTCGGAGATGGTCGCGTACTTCAACGCACGCGGCGTCGGGATTTGGGCGCTTGGGATGGAGAACAACGACAGCCAGATGATCGCAGCGCTCGACGGCATCAATCCGGGCGCACCGCCCGGCACAGGCCCACAGTCCACCACCTCCTCGCCCGCGGCCGGCGCACCGCCAGCACCATCACCCGGAGCGCCCCCGGGAGGCGGACCGACGGCGGTGGCGTCTGCGCCGAGCTCCGCGCCAAACTCACCGGCCGCTGCTCCCCCAGCCTCGGGTAGCAGCCCCGCGCCGGCACCGGCGCCGTCGACAACCACCACCACCGCGGCGCCGTTCATCAACGCGCAGCGCACCGGAAATACCATCAGCCTCACGCCCGTCGACGCGAGCCAGGTGCAGCGCGTCCTTGTCGACGGCCAGGTGACCGACTTCCAGACGAACGAACCTGCATACTCGTGTCTCAACGGCTCCACGTTGAATGTGTTCACCAACCTGAAGGGTCAGCCCGTCGCGGTGGCTGCGACGCCCACGGACTGCATCACCCAGGATTTCTTGCTGCCGTAGGCTTGCCGAGCGGTCCGCACAGCCGGCAACAAGGTGACCAGAGCTCGCGGAAACGATCCAGCCCCAGGGCTGGCCCTTAAGGATGAGGGCGGGGCCCCTGATTCCGCCTCAGGGCTGATCCGTGCGGGCGACGTGGTTTCGTAGCCTGGGAGGCATGGCTGCTCCCCCCGACGTCATCGACCGCGTCCTGGCCTGGACCAGGGTCGACTTCACCCCGAAGCACCGCCAGCCGCAGTGGTGGCGCCTGGCGCTGGCGACCGTGCTGGCCGTCGGGCTGTCGTTGGCGGCGTGCGCCGCGCTGGTCGTGATCGGCGAGCACGTGTGGCCGGCGACCAAGGGCTTCGGACACTTCCAGTTCGCCGACTACGGCAAGCTCACGGTGGTGGGCGTACTGATCGCGTGCGCCGGGTGGCCGATCGTCACGCGGATCAGCTCTGCGCCGCGGTGGCTGTTCTTCCGGCTGGCGATCCTGGTGACGCTGGTGTTGTGGCTACCCGACGTGTGGATCTGGCTCAAGGGTGAGTCGGCGCAGGGCGTCGCGGTGCTGATGATCATGCATCTTGCGATCGCCGTCATCACGTACAACGTGCTGGTGCGCGTGGCGCCGGTGCAGGCCTCGCGCCTCGGGCGCGGTGCGCGGGCGACCAGCGAGGTTGCCGCCTCCTAGCTCTCCGACGGCCTGGCGGGGGCGATCACGTCGACTTCGCGCAAGACGTCGTCATCCGGGCGCCACTCGCCCGCCGCGACGTTGGCCGTGATCTGTTCTGGGCGGGTCGCACCCGCGATCACCGAGGCGACGGCCGGTCGGGAGAGCAACCACCCGAAGGCCAGGTCGAGCACGGTGTGACCGTGGCCTTCGGCGAGCTCGTTCAACGCGGCCACGACGGCGAGCCGCTCGTCGGACAGCTGGCTGGTCGCCCGGTCTCCCATGACAGTGAGGCGGGTCCCCTCCGGGAGCGGCTCACCGGCGCGGTACTTACCACTGAGCAACCCGCTGGCGAGCGGGAAGAACGGCAGGAACGCCAGGCCCATGCGCTCGCATTCCGCGAGAACCCCTTCTTCGGGCTCGCGGTGGAGGATGTTGTACTGGTTCTGCACGCTGACGAAGCCCGGTGCGCCGTCGCGCGTTGCGGCGGCCGCCTCTTCGAGGAGTTCGGAGGAGAAGTTCGAGCAGCCGAACTCGCGGATCTTGCCCTCGACGACCAGGTCCGAGAGCGCGCCGATTGTTTCGGCGAGCGGGGTCTTCGCGTCGGGGAAGTGCAGCTGATAGAGGTCGATGCGGTCGGTGCCGAGGCGCGAGAGGCTGTCCTCGACGGCGGTCCGGATGTACCCGGCGGACGCTCCGCCCTCGTGTCCCTCGTAGGGCGCGCCGAATTTGGAGGCCAGCACGATGTCGTCACGGCGGGGCCCGAGTGCAGCACCGAGATACGTCTCGCTCTTGGTGCCGCCGTAGATGTCGGCTGTGTCGAACAGGTTGATGCCGGCATCGAGCGCAGCGCCCACGACCGCATCGGTCTCCTTGCGCCCGATGCGCATGCCGAAGTTGTTGCAACCCAGTCCGACCACGCTGACCTTGAACGAGCCGATGGTGCGCGTTTCCACGGCGAACTCCCTCCCGGCGGCCGGCCTGAGCGGCCACTGACGTTGCGTGTACTGTACCGGCGGCGTCGGATTACGGACGTGGCGAGGGGTTGGAGGTAGTCATGGCAGAAGGCGCAGTGGACGTCACCATCGGAGCGGCACCGGACAAGGTGTGGGAGAAGGTCGGCGACTTCGGCGGCGTGGCCGAGTTCTTCCCGGGCATCGACTCGTTCCGTCTGGAGGAGGACGACCGCATCATCGGCATGTTCGGCATGGAGATCCGTGAGCGCCTGCTCTCACGCGACGACGCGACGCGCACGATCACGTACTCGGTCGTCGAAGGCGTGCCTCTCGACAGCCACCGGGCGACCATCACGGTCGAGCCCGAGGGAGACGGCAGCAAGGTCACATGGGCCTATGCGGTCACGCCCGACGAGATGGCGCCGATCTTCGGCGACACCTACAAGGCCGCGCTCGCCTCGCTGGAGAACGGCTTCTCATAAGCGGGACCGGGCGGCACGTCCGCGCCGGCGGCACGCTCACCAGGCGATGGAGGGGAGCGCCCGGAGGTCGCCTACCCTGACCGCGTGACCTCACGGGCGGCGGACGCACCCGCGGACCGCCCACCCCAGTTGCGGGCTGAGGGGGCGACGGCACGGAAACCCGCACCGTTGACGGAGGACGTGCCGCGCATCTACCCGCGCCGGTTGCCAGACCCGACGCGACGTGCGTTGCTGCGCCGGAGTCGGACGATCGCCAAGGTGGTGGCGGTCCATTTCACCCCGACCGTGATCCGCCAACTGCGCACGATCCGCCAGGGTGCGTTGCCGGCGGCGCAGCTGGCCCGGCCGCTGCGCAAGAGCTTCCAGGACCTGGGCGGGACCTTCATGAAATTCGGCCAGATCATCGCGTCGTCGCCGGGGATGTTCGGCGACGAGGTGGCAGACGAGTTCCGGGCCTGCCTCGACAGCGGGCCGCCGGTGCCGTTCGTCGACATCCGCCAGCGGGTGGAGGAGGATCTCGGCCTGTCGCTGGGCGATGCGTTCGCCGATTTCGAGACCGAGCCGATCGGCACTGCGTCGATCGCTGTGGTGCACCGGGCGCGACTGCTCGACGGGCGGGTGGTGGCGGTCAAGGTGCTGCGGCCCGACGTCGAACAGATCGTCGCGACGGATCTCGACCTCATGCAGCCGCTGCTCGAGATCCTCGTGCGCCAGACGGGCGACCAGATGGCCGGCAATGTGCTGCAGATCCTCGACGGCTTCCGCGTTCAGATCGGCGAGGAGATGGACCTGCGCAACGAGGCGCGGTCGATGGTGCACTTCCGTCGGCTGCAGAACGAGTTCGACCTCAAGCTGATGACGGTGCCCGAGCCTTACGTCGAGCTGTCGGGACGCAACGTGCTGACGATGGAGTTCTTCGACGGCGTGCCCATCGACGACCTCGCCAAGGTGGCCGACCTCGGCCACGACCCGACGCCGTTGGTTCAGGAGGTGATGCGCGCCTTCTTCCTGACGACGGTTCGGTGGGGCGCCTTCCACGGCGACGTGCACGCCGGCAACATGATGCTCCTGCGCGACGGCCGCATCGGCGTCATCGACTGGGGCATCGTCGGACGCCTGGATCCGTCGACCCACCGCTTCTTCATCTCCTTGCTGTCGGCCGCGATGGGGAAGGAGGAGGCGTGGCCGGTGGTGACCAAGCACATCACCGACGTGTACGGCCCGGCCATCGGTGAGGCGGTTGGACTCTCTGGCGACGACCTGACCGCGTTCTTCCGATCGATCCTGGAGCCGGCGCTGAACCGGCCGTTCGGCGAGATCAGCCTGGCCGGGATCATGCAGACGATCCAGCTGCAGATGGCAAAGGCCCAGGGCGTCGAGGCGCACCAGCGAAGCCTCCGGGCGATCGTGCGGCGGTTGCGGACGCAGCGGCGGGTGCGGCGCATGGCCGACCAGTCCGGTGGCCTGATGTCCGACTTCGACCGCGGCACCTTCCTCCTGGCCAAGCAGCTGATGTACTTCGAGCGCTACGGCCACATGTTCGTGTCGGAGGTGCCGATACTCAACGACCGGGCCTTCATTTCGCAGCTGCTGGACGGGGTCGACGTCGGGTAGGGCTGTTTGGGCGCCTGGGCAGGTCGGGTCCGTACGGGTTGGGGGGAGGAGTGCGGGCTGGCCCTTCGACGCGGCGCCAAAGCGGAAGGGCCAGCCGCCCGCACCCCCAACAACCCGAGAACCCGTGGCGCCAGAGGCGGTCCCAACGCCCCTCGAGGAAACTCGGGCTGCGCATCCTGGCACCGGGGCTTTCCGAATTGTGCGCGCCCCCCTTGGGGTCAGGGGCGTCGGTTTTGGTGCCCGTGAGGACTGCGGGAGCAACGCCGGCACCTGGCACAGAACTGGAATCTGTTCTAGTTTTCAGCCCCGGCCCGATAGGCCCGCGGAATGGGGAGGTGTGATGGCTGAAGAGACCGAGATCTACACGGCCGACCACGTGCTCGAGTACCCCTTCGTGCGCTCGGTCGGGCCGGTCGTCGGCGCCTTCCTGACGGGTTTGCGGGACGGCAAGGTCGTCGGGATCAAGGGGAGCGGGGGCCGGGTGATCGTGCCGCCGACCGAGTACGACCCCGAGACCGGCGAGGAGACATCGGGCGTGGTGGACGTGGGGCCGGAGGGAACCGTGACGTCGTGGTCGTGGGTGGCGAAGCCGAGAGAGAAGCACCCGCTCGAGAAGCCGTTCGCGTGGGTACTGGTGCAGTTCGACGGGGCGGACACGTCGTTCCTCCACGTACTGCCGGCCGCGTCGCCCGACGAGGTGTCGACGGGGATGCGGGTCCGGCCGCAGTTCCGGCCGGAGGCAGAACGGATCGGTCATGTCAAGGACATCGAGCATTTCGTCGCAGCGGGTGCAGTGGGGAGTGGGTCGTGAGCGAGCGTGAGCCGGTGACGATGATGGAGGCGGCGACGAAGCTCGACTACGTGTTCACCGCCGGCGTGGCGATGAGCCG